>SXXH01000266.1 GCA_005789645.1 Planctomycetia bacterium | reverse complement strand
GGCACGATGTGGTGCTCGACCACCGGCGCGATCGTGCCGAGGTAGTGCATCCCCGACACCGACGAGATGGCCGAGGTCATGAAGTAGCCGATCAGGATCAGCACTCCACCCAACGCCCCGGCCATGGGCCGGAACGCCTCGCCGGCGATGTTGACGACTCCGCCCCCGTCGGGCTTGCGCCAGCAGATCTCCACGTACTTCGACGCCAGGAGGACGAAGCCCAGGAGCCCGATCCACACGAACAGCGGCGCGACGTTGCCGACCCGCTGGTACAGGATCCCCGGGACGTAGTAGACGCTCGTCCCGATGTCGCAGAAGACCACCGCCCACACGAGCAGCGGGGTCAGTTGCCGCAGGTGCCCATCGCCACCCGCCTGGGCCTGGCCCGGGGTCGCAGCTGTCATCGGGTGTACTCCGTCGGCAGCGCGCCCGCGTGGCGCCCGCCGGACTTTGGCCGGGAAGGCATGAGAGCTGGGAACGATACCACCAGCCTTGCGTGGATTTTATATCACGTATTCATGAACAAATGATGCCAATGGGCTCATGCACCGATTCGCTCCACTGCGACCTGATTCCCGGAGTAGCTCCAGACGGACGGAGCGAGGAGTGCAACCCGTCCGTCCGCCTGGCGCATGCCTGACCCCGACTCAGCGCCAAGAGTACAGGAATGGTCCCAGCATCTGGTCCACGACCTTGCCGCGCGGGACGGTGAAGTCCGTTGCCGCCAAGGTCGAGTCGTCGATGGTGGAGACGAGCTTCAGCGACACGTAGACCACGTCCTGCACCACCCCATAGGTGCCGACGAGGACCGACTTGGCGTTGAAGTCCGCCGCGAGGTTCTTGACCTCGCGCGACAACAGGAATTGCCCGTCGCCCTTCACGATCATGCGATCCTCGCGGACCGTGGCGTGGATCACGTCCTGGTCGCGCTGGGTCAGTCGGGCCGCCAGGAATTCAGCCGACTGCCGGCCGAACATGGTCGTGCGATCGACGTCGTTGATGTCGACCAGGGTCGCCACGAGGATGCGACCGATCTCGTCCGACTCCGAGTGCTGCTTGAGCAGGTCGTCGACCGCGTCGTAGCACATGCCGATCAAGGGCTTGCAGTGCGTGTTCGCGCCGCTGCGGCCGGGGCCCTCTTCCAACGCGATGGGCTTGACGTGCTGCTCGCACCAATCGTGGCGAGGGCTGGTCGCGCAGCCGGTCGCGCCGATCAGAGCGAGCAAGGTGAAGCAATGGAGGATGCGCATGGATCAGCGTCCCTCCAACGGCATGCCGTCGCAGATGCTGGAGCCCTTCGCGGGGACGACGCCGGCCTGCACGCGCGTCGTCACTTCGAGCCCTGTCTTGCGCCATTGCGGATGGGCGACGGGCGTGCAGGCCTCGGGCATGGCGCACCGGTCCTTCGTGGTCAAGCGGAAGGCGCGGCCGTAGTGGATGCGCTCGCGCAGCGTCATGATCTCGTGCTCCTTGGCATCGAGGGCGGCCTTGACGGCACCATCGACTCCAGCCGGCTCGCCGGCCCTTAGCGCGGCCAACTCGCCCTCCATGTGCTGCAACTCGGCTTCGTTCTCGAGCATGGCGAGGGTCGCGGCGATGTACTTCTCGACGCGCTCCTTGGGGATGCTCGCCAGCACCCAGCACTTGTAGCGCCGGATGTCGAAGCGGTGCTCGTTCTCGAACCACAGTCCGTTCCAGCTGCGCTCGGGATCCTCCTCCACGTCCCACTGCTCCCAGTACTGGGCGACAGGGAGCAGTTCGCCGACCAGCGCGTCCGCGACCTGCCTGGCGCGCGAACGAATGGCCTGGCCGGGCTCTTCGCCATCGCCGGGGCCGGAGTCCGCCAGCGGAAGGAAGCGCGCGCCCCGAGCCCAATCCTGGTCGCAGGACTCCGAAACGACTCGCGTACCCACGTACTGGGCCAACTGTTCGCGGGCGTGCATGAACGCCTCGTCGAAGGCCTTGCGCTCGTCGAGCACGTTGTAGCCGGCACCCCGGCCGACGAAGGAGAGGTTGTTCGAGTCGGCTTGGATGCGACCACGCACCCATTCGGGAGCATCGGTCGCGGTGGTGATCTGCTGGCGCACCAATCGCTCGTTGTAGGTCTGCCAAGTCGAGCCGCAGCCGGAACCGACAGCCAGGAGGAACAACGAAGCCGCGACGCCTGTGGCGAACGCCGGCCGGATGAGAGGTTGGGACATGAGAGGGAGATCCTCGGGGGGAGGAACAGACCAATGCGGAGACAGCCCGGCGCGGACATCGCGTCGGACCCCTCCAAGTCGGGGAGCGTCCGCCCGGCGAGGTGCCCGGACAGGAAAGACCGGAAAACCCGCTATCCTGCAACTTGCCATGGCTCCCCCCCTCCAAGCCCGCGGCGCGGGCATCCTCGCAGCATCCGCCGTACTCCTGCTCGCCGCCTGCACCAGCGCCACGGCCGCGTGGCAAGACCAAGGTCCGGCTCCCAAGCCCGCGCCGGAGGTGCCGCGCTGGATCGACTTCGGCGATGGAGCGCGCTGGAAGCAAACGGCGCCGGCGCCCTTCTTCCCCGGCACCACCTACGACCCGGCCGTGCCCACGGTCGAAGAGCTGCTAGGGCGTCCGGCGGGAGCCTTCACCGCGCACCACCATGAAGTCGTGGCCGGGCTGCGGCGCCTCGAGGCGACTTCGAAGCGCTTGACCGTCGAGACCATCGGCCGCACGCACGAAGGTCGCGAACTGGTCGTGGCGATCATCGCGTCGGAGGCGAACCGCGCGCGGCTGCCCGCGATCCGCGAGGCGATCCGGCGCTTGTCCGATCCGCGCGGCCTGTCGCAGGCCGACGGCGAACGCCTCGTGGAGGACACGCCGGCGATCGCGTGGTTGGCGTACTCGATCCACGGGGACGAGATGTCGGGCACCGACGCCAGCCTCGTCGTCGCGCACCACTACGCCGCGGGCCTCTCGTCCGACGTGACCGGCGTGCTCGACGAGGTGGTGGTCGTGCTCGACCCGTGCATGAACCCCGACGGTCGCGAGCGCATCCTGTCGATGCTCGTGCAGAACGCGGGTTACGTGGGCAACGTCGACCGAGACGGCATGCATCGCGGTCGCTGGCCCTACGGACGCGGCAACCACTACCTGTACGACATGAACCGCGACTGGTCCTTCGGCACCCAGCCGGAGACGCGCGCGCGCTGGGCCGCGATCCGCGCGTGGATGCCGCAACTGATGGTCGACGCGCACGAGATGGGCGCGATGGACACCTTCCTCGTCTATCCGGCGACGGATCCGTTCACGCCCACCTTCCCCGCCTACACGAGGAAGTGGTGGCAGCTCTACACCGCCGACCTGGCGCGCAGCTTCGACCAGCAAGGCTGGAGCTACTACACGCGCGAGTGGGCCGACTCGTGGTATCCGGGCTACTCGGACTCGTGGTCGACCTTCCAAGGCGCGTGCGGCATCCTCTACGAACAAGCACGCCTCGTCGGCAACGCGGTGCGCCGCCTTTCGGGCGAAGTGGTCGCCTACCGCGACGGCGTCCATCGCCAGGCTCTGGGTTCCGTCTCCAATGTCGCGACGCTGGCGAGGAATCGCGCGGCGGCCTTGCGCGAGTATCTCGCCGCCAAGCGCGCGGCCCTGGAACCATCCACGCCCGGCAACGACCGCATGTACGTGCTCGTGCCCGGGCGGCATCCCGAGCGCGAGCGGCGCTTCGTCGATCTGCTCGTGCGCCAAGGCATCGAGGTCCGTCAAGCCGCGGCCGCGTTCAAGGTCGCGCAAGCCGCGGCCCCCCGCGCGCAACCCGCCGCGCGCGAGTTCCCCGCCGGGTCCTTGGTGGTGTCGCCGCGCCAGCCGTTGTCGGCCTACGTCCAAGCGCTGCTCGAGTTCGACCCGCAATACGACCAGGCTTCGCTGGCGCGCGAGCGCAAGGAGCTCGAGACCAAGGGCCAGCCCAAGTCCTACGACGTGACATCGTGGACGCCGACGCTTGGTTGGGATCTCGATGGTTCGTGGTGCGAGCACCTCGATGTGGCCGGAGCGCTGGTCGCGGCCTTGTCCGCGCCCGAGATCGGCGTCGCGCCGGCGCCGGATGTCGCCGCGCCGGTCTACGGTTGGATCGTCGACGGCCAGGACGACAGCGCGGTGCGCTTCGCGGCGCAGGCGTTGGAGCTCGGCCTGCAGGTGCACCTGTGCGACGAGCCGTTCCGCAACTCGGGTCGTTCGTTCGCGCGCTGGAGCCTCCTCGTGCGCAGGCACGAGAACGGCTCCGACGCGGCCGAGCGCGTGGCTGAGGCGGCGCGCCGCGCCGGCGCCCGCGCGCATGCGTCGACCGGCGCGCGCAGCCCCGACGACGGTCCGGATCTCGGCGGACGCCACTTCGACCTCTTGTCGCGACCGCGCGTGGCGCTCTTGTCGAACACGCCGGTCGACAACGACTCGTTCGGCCATGTCTGGCACGCGCTGGACTTCGAACTGGGCTTGCCCACCACGCTCGCCGACGCGCAAGCCTTCGGATCGCTGGACCTGCGGCGCTACGACGTGCTGATCGTGCCCGACGGCAACTTGTCGGGCTGGATGGCCAGCCGCGCGAGCGAGCTTCGGCGCTGGATCGAAGGCGGCGGCACGCTGATCGCCATGGGTGGCGCGGCGGCGGCGGCCTGCAAGCCGGAGAACGAGCTGACTTCCGCGCGCCTGCGCGCAGACGCGCTCGACGATCTCGACGCGCACGTGCGCGCCGCGCGCCGCGGGCGCTCGGCCGGCAAGGTCGAGCCGGACCGCGACGTGGTCTTCGGCGACAAGGAGCCCACGGAACCGGCGGCGCCGGCCAAGAAGGAGGGCGATGGCGAGACCAAGGCCGAGCGTGAGGCGCGTCTGCGCACCTACGCGCCCTCCGGCGTGATCCTGCGCGGCGAGGTCGAGCAGGGCCACTGGATCGGAGCCGGATGCCGCGACGAGCTGCCCGTGTACTTCGAAGGAGCGAACTCGATCCACGCCAAGGACGCCGCGCGCACGCCCGTGCGGCTGGCCGAGGGCGCGCGCCTGCGCCTCGGCGGACTGCTGTGGCCCGAGGCGCGCGAGCGGCTGGAGAACTCCAGTTGGTGCGTGGTCGAGCGCGTGGGCGAAGGCCAGGTGATCCTGTTCGCTTCTCCGCCCACCTTCCGCACCTGGTTCCGCGGACCGCTGCGCGTGTTCATGAACGCCGTGGTCTACGGCCCCGGCGCCGGAGCCAATCCCGTGCGCGACTGAGGCGCTGCGCGGCTGGAGGAAGCGCGGGGCCGGTGGTCGAGCACGACCGCCGGCCCCGCGCTTGTCAAATGAACCGGACAGCCGTCAGGCGCGACGCGCGTGGTCGGCAACCACCTGCGCCACGCAGGCGGTCAACTTGCGCCCCGTGGGCACGTCGAGGAACTCGTTGGGGCCGTGCGCGTTGCTGTGCGGTCCGAGCACGCCCGTGATGAGGAACTGCGCTCCCGGGTAGCGCCGGCCGAGCATGCCCCTGAACGGGATCGAGCCGCCCTCGCCCATGCACACGGCCGCGGTGCCGAACGCGGCGCGCGAGGCGCGATCCTGCGACTGCTCCAGCCACGGCGCCAACTCCGGCGCGTGCCAACCAGTGCTGGCCTTCTCGCCCTCGAAGCGCACCCGCGCCCCGTGCGGCGGATCGCGCTCGAGCAGCTCCTTTAGCCGCGCCAGAGCCGCCTTGGGATCGAGCGTGGGCGGGATGCGCAGCGAGATCTTGACCGCCGACATGGGCCGCAGGGTGTTGCCGGCCGCGTCGAGGTCGGGGAAGCCGCGCGCGCCGGTGATCGACAGCGCCGGTCGCCAAGTGCGGTTCAGCAACAGCTCGGTCGGATCGTCCGCCATCGGCTTGCATCCCGCATGCCAGGGGAACTTCGACCACACCGCGTCCCCCAGCACCGTCGCGCACAGCCGCGCCTGCTCGACGCGCTGCGCCGGGATGTCCACATGGAAGAACGGATCCTCGATGCGTCCGGTCTCCTCGTCCTCCAGTCGCGAAAGCACGCGACGCAGCACGCGGAAGCTCGAAGGCACGATGCCCGAGGCGTCGCCCGAGTGGACGCCTTCCTTGATCGTCTCCACCACCAGGTTGCCGCCGACAAGGCCGCGCAAGCTGGTGGTGCTCCACATGCGCTGCCAATCGCCGCAACCCGAATCGAGGCACACCACGAGGCTCGGCGTGCCGATGCGCGCAGACAACGCCTCGATGTACGCGGGCAAGTCGACGCTGCCCGACTCCTCGCAGGCCTCGACCAGCACGACGCAGCGCGCGTGCGGCACGCCGGCGGCTTGCAGGGCTTCGATCGCCGTCAAGGACGCGAAGGCCGCGTAGCCATCGTCGGCGCCGCCGCGTCCGTACAGGCGCTCGCCGCGCATCACCGGCGTCCACGGACCGAGGCCCTCCTCCCAGCCGCTGAACTCAGGCTGCTTGTCGAGGTGTCCGTAGAGCAGCACGGTGTCCGCGCCGGTGTCCGCGGTGGCGGGGATCTCCATCCAAATGACGGGCGTGCGACCCTCGAGGCGCACGATCTCGACCGTCAACCCCTCGATGGCGCGCGTCCTGCACCAATCCGCGATCAAGTTCGTCGCGCGTTCCATGTGGCCGTGCTCGCGCCATCGCGGGTCGAAGGCCGGCGACTTGTTGGGGATGCGGATGTAGTCGACGAGCGCGGGGACGATGGACTCGTTCCAAACCCCGTCGATGCGGCGCGACAGGTCGAGGACGGGCGTGGTGGTGCTCATGGCGCGTCCAATCTACCGCGCGGTGGCCGAGCGCGGCGGACCTTGGCACGCGCGGGGTTCAGCCGGCGGCGAGCTTGCTGCCGCGGCGGCGCCACAGCCACGCGGCGACGATGGCCAACGCGACGACCACCACGAAGGCGAAAAGCAGTGGCAGCAGCAACGCCGCCAACGTCGACAGCACGGCCAAGGCGAGTTCCACCAAGGCCACCAACGGATTGGCCAGTCCGCCGGTGGTCGCGGTGCTGCCGACGCGCGTCGCCACGGTGGCGGCCTGCACGCCGCCGGCCGCGCCCACGGCGGCGATGGCCGAGAGGATCCACAGGAACCACGAGTCCGATTCGGCGAAGAAGCCCGAAGCCAGCAAGAGGCCAGCCAACACGGCTGTAGGCGAAGCGATGCCGTCCAAGGCGTTGTCGAGCCACGGGACCTTGTACGCCACCACCTCGACCAAGGTGGCGAGGCCCAAGGCCACGAGGGCCGGAGTGGTGGCCATCCACTCGAGCGCTTGCGGCGCATCGAGCCAACCGTGACGGAAGGCGAAACCCGCCAAGAGCGGCGGCACGAAGACGCGGAAGCCGCAGGCGGCGGCGAGGCCGATGCCCGTCAAGGCCGCGATCAGATGGTCCCACTCCATGCGAAGAGGTTCATACGGCGCAAGCAGGCCGCCATTCTCACGAAGCCCGACGCACCCGGTCGCGCCCTCCGGCCTTGGCCTCGTACAAGGCCAGATCGGCCGCCTTGAGCAGGCCGTCGACGCCCAGCATGCCCGGGCCCCTCTCCGCGATGCCGCAGCTGAGGGTGAGTCGGCCCTGGAACCCCGCGCGCACGATCGGCTCGGCGGCCAACGCCCCGCGCAGACGCTCGGCCGCGATCTGCGCCGCGGCGGCGTCCGTGCCGGGACAGGCGAGCAGGAACTCCTCGCCGCCAAAGCGCGCGAGGCAGTCGCCCTTGCGGACATGGCGCTGCAGCAAGCGCGCCACGGCCCGCAACACCTCGTCGCCCGCGTCGTGGCCGTGCTCGTCGTTGACGCGCTTGAAATGATCGAGGTCGAACAACGCGATGGCCAGCGGCGCGCCGGTCGACTGGCCGTGGTCCCACTGCCTGCGCAGCACTTCCAACACGCGCGCGCGCGATGGCAGCCCTGTCAGTTGGTCCGTGGCCGCGAGCCCCGCCATGCGCTTGGCGTGCAGCTCGATGCGCCGCCCCTCGGCCTGCAGCTCGGCGCGCCGCGCGGCGTCGGCTTCCTGGTGGCGCGCGAGGCGCAGGCCGGACTTCAAGCGCGCCACGAGCAGACGCGGGTTGCACGGCTTGGTGACGTACTCGTCGGCACCTGATTCGTAGGCCTCGACCGCGCGACCTTCGTCGTCGAGGCCGGTCAACAGCACGAGGAAGAGCGGCTTGTGCGGCTCCAGTTCGCGCAGTCGGCGGCACAGCTCGGAGCCCGACATGTTCGGCATGGTCCAGTCCGCCACCATCGCCTGCGGATGGTGGCGCATGGCGAGGTCCAGCGCCTCGTGGCCGTCGCGCGCAGGGAGCACATCGCAGCCTTCGCGCTCGAGCTGCGCCACGAGCAATCGCAAGTCCACCGGATCGTCGTCCACGGCCAGCACCTTGATGCCGTGCATGGATTCGCCACCCGGCTTCGCCACGGCGTCGGGCACCAAGCGACTCGGCGCATGCGGATCGTCGAGCGCCTCGGCCAACTCGCGCAAGCGGCGCATGGTGGCCCAGTGCAACGAATCGTCGCGCAGCATGGGGCCGAGCCCGGCGGCCTCGTAGACGCGCGTGCGGCGCCGCGCGCGCTCTCCAGGACGCGGAGCGGCCTCGACGATGTCGGAGGCCATCAATCCCGCATGCCGCAACAACGATGCGAAGGCCTGTCCGCGCGGCGGAAGCGCGGCCGCATGGCGACCCGGCAAGCCGAGTTCGCGCACGGCGAGCGACATCCACTCGGGCCAGCCCCAGCCGAGCATCATGGAGGCCGCCAACTCGTAATGGTCGAAGTCGAAGGCGCGCGACTCCGCCGCGAGCAGCTCCTGCACCGGACGCGTGGCGTGATCGCGCAGCAACGCATCGAAATTCGTCGGCTCCGCCGTCGCGAGCGCCAACACGCCGATGCGCGAGACGAGCGCGGCCGCGTGCGCTTCCTCGGGGTCGAAGTGTCCGTCCTTGGCGGCGATCTGCTCGGCGGCGACTGCGCACGCGAGCGACCAGCGCCAGTAGCGGTCATGGTCGAACTCGCGCCCCGCGCCCCGGCGCTGGCCGCGCGAATGGAACGAGACCGCGAGCTCGTGCAGGTGGCGCGGATGCAGCGCCTCCGCGGCGGAGACCACGGTCGAGCGTTCGCCTGCGCCCGCCACGCGATTGGCCGCGTCGACGACGCGCGCCGTGGAGGCCGGATCGACGCGCAGCGCCGCCACGAGCCGG
Source organism: Planctomycetia bacterium (assembly GCA_005789645.1). Classification (GTDB taxonomy): domain Bacteria; phylum Planctomycetota; class UBA1135; order UBA1135; genus SXXH01. The sequence continues at coordinate 2,701 of SXXH01000266.1, read as the reverse complement.
TCGATGCGCAGTCCGCTGCCGGAAGCGCAGCGCAGGATGGCGCAGCCCACGCCCGCCGGCGAAGGCAGGTGCAGGCCACCCTCGTACTCCTCGAAGCGACGCAGCTCCAAGTCAGGCACTCTCCCTCGCTCGATCGTCGCGCGGCTTGTCGACGGCCACGCGATCGCGCCCAGCCGCCTTGGCCGCGTAGACGGCGTCGTCGGCGCGCTTCAGCAGCGCGTCGAAGGTCGCCATGCTCGAGTCGGCCTGCGCGACGCCCACGCTGATCGTCATGCAGGCGTCGAACGTGCCCGAGCGGATCCGGTGCTGCGCGACCGCCGCCCGCAGGCGCTCCGCGCAGATCGCGGCCTGCTCCGCGGTGGCGTTGCGGCAGATGACGAGGAACTCCTCGCCACCCCAGCGCGCCACTTCCTCGTCGGCGCGCGCCGTGCCGGACAGCGTCGCGGCCAGCTCCTTGAGGACGACGTCGCCCACGTCGTGGCCGTGCTGGTCGTTGACCTTCTTGAACCCGTCGGCGTCCACCACGAGCACCGACAACGGCTCGTCGAGCTCCAGCGCCTTGTCCCATTCGCGACGCAGCTCCTCCATCGCCCAGCGACGGTTGTACAAGCCGGTCAACTCGTCGGTGTTCGCGCGTCGATTGGCGTCGCGCATGCGCCGCCCCGACTGGACGCGACTGCGCGTCTCGTTGCGCGTGCGCTGCTCCTCCTGCTCGCGCTTCTGGAACAAGCGCTCGCCGCAGCGCAGGCGCGCTCGCAGGATGCGCGGGTTGAACGGCTTGACCACGAAGTCGTCGACGCCCGAATCGAAGGCCTCGATCACGCGCTCCTCCTCGTCGCGCCCCGTGAGCAGCAAGAAGTAGATGCCCTGGCCGTCCGGGATGCGGCGCAGTGAGCGGCACAGCTCGAGGCCATCCATCTCCGGCATCATCCAGTCCGCGATGACGATGTGCGGCCACGACTCCAGCGCCATGGCGAGGGCTTCGGCGCCGTCGCGCGCGATGAGCACCTCGTGGCCTGCGCGCACCAACTCGCGCTGCAGGAGCCGCAGCGACAACTGGTCGTCGTCGACCGCGAGGATCCGCAGGCGTTCGCCGCGCTGGCTCGCTTGCGGCGCGGCGAACGCGGCCATCGCCTCTTCGGCGCGGGCGTGGATCTCCTGCAGGCTCTTGACCTTCTGCGTCGGGACGTGGAGCAGGCGGCCCCACTCGGTCCACTCCGCCGCCACGCGACCGCACCACGCGCCGAATTCGGCGCGATCGAAGCCCAGCGCGTCGCGCACTACATCGAGTCCCGCCGCGAGGCGGGTCCAGGATGTGCCGGCGGTCGCGTCGCCGGCCAGGCACACCTCGGCCAGCACCGAAGCATGGGCCAGCAACTTGGCGTGGTTGGCCGTGTCCGCGCAAGTGGCGTTGACGCGGCGCTCCTCGCTCTCGTGGATGCGCACGGCTTCCCGCAGGGGGCGCGGCAAGCCCCAGTCGTCCATCAAGAGCGCCGCCGTCTCCGAGTGGTCGATCTCGAAGCTCGCGCGCTCCAACGCCGCGATCGCCATGGGATCGCGCGCGCGCTCGTCGCCGAGGATGCGCGCGTATTCCTCCGGATGCACGCTCGCCAAGGCCAGGCGCCCGATGTCGGCCAGTAGGCCCAGGATGTAGGCCTCGGCAGGCACGCCCACGCGCAGCCCCTCGCTGATGGCGCGCGCGGCGACGGCGCGAGCCAGCGAAGCCGACCAGAAGCGGTCGTAGTCGAAGCGCGCGCACGCGCCGGTCCTGTGCGCGGACAAGAGCGAGAAGCCCAGCGCCACGTTGCGCACGGCGCGCACGCCGAGGCGCATGGCCGCGTCCGCGACCGTCGTCGCCGGACGCACGCCGGCGTGCGTCGCCGAGTTGGCGATCTGCAGCAGGCGTCCGGTCAGGGCGGGATCGGCGGAGATGGCGCGCGAGAGGTCTTCGGTGGAGAAGTCCTCGCGCTGCGTGATCTTGAGCACAGCCATGCCGACGCCGGGGGGAGTCGGCAGCCGGCCGGAAGCGCGCAGTTCGTCGAAGGTCTCGTGTTGCATGGTCGAAGCGTCGGGGATGATGGGTGGGAACTCGACGAATCAGGCGTCCAGCGAGCGCAACGCGCGCTCGACTTCGCGCCAGTGGCGGCTTCCTTCGTCCTGCAGCACCCGCACGCCGGAGACTTCGCTGCGGCGCGCCAGCTCCTCCATGCGCTTGCACAACTGGGCCATGCCGGTGGCGCCGACGTTCTGGCTGCTGGACTTCAAGGTGTGCGCCGCGCGCTCGAGCGCCTTCAGGTCGCCACTCGCGAGCGCCTGGTCGATCTCGTGCAACCGCCTGGGCGCGTCGACCAGGTACAAGGCCACGATCTCGACCAGCAGGCCGGGCTCGTCCTCGCCGCCTAGTTCGCGCAGGCCGGCGATGACCTGCATGTCGATGACCGCGCCGGCGGCGTCATCGCGCGCGCCGCTTCCGTTCGTGTCGTGGCCTTGCATGGGGGCATGTGGCGGCCAGCGAGGCCGCCTCGGGACCGCCGACCCGCCACCACGCGGATCCTGCGCCCGTCCCTTGTTTCGACCACGACCGAGGCCCGACTTGCGGGCGCCGCGTGGACTCGCGCGCGATCGGACGCCGCGCAAGGCCGTCCGCGGGATGGAAGGAACTTCCGGTCGCCACGCAAGCGGGCGGCGCCGCGCGGGATGC
>SXXH01000265.1 GCA_005789645.1 Planctomycetia bacterium | reverse complement strand
GGAGCCGTGGCGCGGCCGCGTCGGCGCGTTCCAAGGCGCGCTGTACGACGCCAAGCGGTACTGGCGCCCGGAGGTCGACTGCATCATGTTCTCGCGCAACCCGACCACGTTCTGCCGCGTCTGCGAACGGGCGCTGGAGCGCGCGATCCAGATGTACGCCGAATAAGGACGCCTGCAGCCGACTTCAGGGCTGCCACTGGATGCTGACCACGCTCGTCAGGTTGAACGCCGCGGGCGTGCAGAAGCCCGCCGCGTTGCGATACCAGGCCTGGTAGTGGTGGGTGAAGCCCGCCTGCACCGCGCCCAGCATGGAGATGGGCGCCGTGCCCGGAACCGGACAAGTCGCGCGTCCTGCCGCGACGGTCAGCCCATCGAGGCGCCGCACGAAGCCGCCCGCGCAGCGCAAGCCGTCGCCGAATGGAGCCGGAGCCAGGAGCGCCTGTCCCTGGAAGAAGAGCACGGAACCGAACGGGGGCAAGCGACGCGCCTCCAGTTCGACGGTGTCGGCGGAGATGCTCGGCACGCCGCGCGCGACGATGTCCGCGCCATGCGGTTGGAAGGAGTTGCCGCAGCCGGAGCCGCGCGCACCGTCGTTGCCGCAAGGACAACCGGCATCGCCATGGCAGGCGATGGCGCCGATCGATTGGCATGCGTCGAGCACGCCATCCAAGTCGAGGTCCGCCGCGCCGGCGAGGATGTCGCAGGCATCCAAGCGCAAGTTGTAGTCGCAGTCGCCGACGCCGCCGGCCATTTGGCACGCATCCGGCATCGAGTTGCCGTCGCAATCCGCTGCACCCGCGGCCACGTCGCAGTGATCGAGGACTTGGTTGAAGTCGCAGTCGCTCGCCAACCCTTGCAGGAGCTCGACGCGGTCGTCGAGGCCATCGCCGTCGCAGTCGGGGAAGCACTCGTCGGGCACTCCGTCGAGGTCGAGGTCGAAGCTGGAGCCCGCGGCCAGATCGCAGGCGTCAGGACGGTGATTCCCGTTGCAATCAAGCGCGAAACCCTGCGCGATCTCGATGGCGTCGCTCATGCCGTCCGCGTCGCAATCGTTGGTGCAGGCGTCGATCACGCCGTCGCCGTTCGCGTCGCTCCAACCGTTCCACAGGTCGCACTGGTCGGGCACGCCGTTCAAGTTGCAGTCGTTGGCTCCTCCAAAGACCTGGCAACTGTCGGGCACGCCGTCGAAGTCGCAGTCGGGCGTGGTGCTCGACACATCGCACACGTCGAGCACTCCATTGCCGTTGCAATCAGCGGCACCAGCGGCGAGTTGCAAGGCGTCGAACACGCCGTCCTGGTCGCAATCCGAGGGCTGGATGGCGAGGCCGTGCATGCCTCCCGCGGAGAACATCGAGTAGCGGCCAGCTGGCGTGAGCGTCTGCCCGAACTGCCCCAGGCCGAAGGCTTCGAGGCTGTAGTCGGCGCGCAAGCCGGCGCACCACTGGAGGCCCGCGTCGAGCGCACGCCACGTGCCTTGCGGCAACCCACCTTGGCCCGCGGAACCGAGGCCCCAACCGACGAGCGAGCCATCGAGACGCAGCGCGTAGCTGGCGTGGCTGTCCACGGCGCATCCAAGCGCGGGCCCGATGGTGCCTGGCATGCCGCTCAAGGCTTGCCACGAATCGCTGCCCCAACCGACGAGCGAGCCATCGGCGCGTCGCGCGTAGGTGTGCGTCGGACCTGCGGCGATCTCGACGACGCCCGCCAGGCCGCCAGGCACTTGCGTGTAGGCCGCGGCACCCCATGCGACCACCGTGCCGTCGGCGCGCAAGGCGACGCTGTGGTGTTCGCCGGCGGAGATCGCCACGCACGCGCCGAGCCCAGGCGGCACGATGGTGGCTCCGTATTGGTCGTGACCCCAGGCGACGACGCTGCCATCGGCTTGGATCGCGAGGTTGTGGCGCAGTCCGGCGGAGATGGCGACGCACGGTCCGATCCAACTCGGGACCACCGCTTGGTTCAGGTCGTTGCGTCCCCAGGCGACGATGCTGCCGTCAAGTCGCAGGGCGAGGGAGTGCTCGAAGCCGGCCGAAACGGCGCGCACCTCGCCCAAGTTGGCGGGTGGCTGCGCCTGGCCCCACGAGTTGGCGCCCCATCCAACGAGGCGACCGGGGATGGCGGCTTGCTGCGCGCCGGCGTGGGTAGCGACCAACCAAACGGCCACGCCGCATAGCCCGATGCGAATGGAGTCCATGGAAGTCCTGCCCGGTATGCAGCCAGCGTATCCCCAAAGTAGCGTCTGAGGCATCGGACTGGCAGCGATACGCGACGACCTTCCCAGACTGGGCCATGGCTACGCTGCCACTCTGACAGGGCAGGTGGTGGCGCGCACGCGGGCCTGCCAATCCGACAGACGGACGCCGGCTCAGCCTGGGCCAGATGTGCCGAGCTAACCAATTTCTGGAAGGCAGGTTAGAGAATCGAGGTGAAGGCTGGCGAGACGGCACGCCCTTTGCTCCCGGGGCTGCGCCATGTGGCTTAGCCGTCGCATTTTGATCGCCGACGACGACCCCGACCTGCGGGAGGGCGTCGCTGATCTGCTTGAACAAATGCGAGTTCCTGATCTGAGCTTTGACATCGACGCCGTCGAGGACGGCGATGAGGCCTTGGCGCGCCTGCGCCAGCGGTCCTACCACTTGGCGCTGCTCGACCACCACATGCCGCGCCGCACCGGGCTCGAGGTGCTGGCGAGCCTGCGCGACGAGACCTTGTCCGTGCCGTGCATCGTCATCTCCGGCGAAGCCACCGACGCGCTGCGCAAGCTGGCGTTGTCCCAAGGCGCGCGCGCCGTGCTGAGGAAGCCCGTCGACGCCGCGCTGCTGCGCAACGAGGTCGTGCGCGTCTTCACCGAGCCGCCGTTCGACTCCGCGCTGCAAGCGCGCCTCGGCCGCGACTGAGCCCCTTCCACCGCTGCGCCCGCTCGCGCGCGCAACGGACGAAACCCCAAGCCACCACCACCAACCCCTCACCACCAAGGAAAGATCCCCATGGCGACCAAGACCACCACCTCCACCAAGAAGTCGACCATCCGTCCGCTCGGCGACCGCGTGCTCGTCAAGCGCGCCGAGGCCGAGGCGCGCACGGCCGGCGGCATCCTCCTGCCGGAGAGCGCCAAGGACAAGCCGAAGGAAGGCACGATCATCGCCGTCGGCGAAGGCCGCACGCTCGACAACGGCTCGAAGAGCGTGTTCTCCGTCAAGAACGGCGACCGCATCCTCTTCAGCGCCTACGCCGGCACCGAAGTCAAGTACGGCGGCGAGGAGTACCTCATCATGCGCGAGGAAGACATCCTCGGCGTGATCGGCTGATCCCTCCGCACCACACCCACCACCAGCGAAAACCACCATGGCAAAGCAAATCTGCTACGACGCGACGGCGCGCGAGAAGATCCGCGACGGCGTCAAGAAGCTCGCCCGCGCGGTCAAGGTCACCCTCGGCCCGCGCGGCCGCAACGTCATCATCGAGAAGTCCTTC
>SXXH01000264.1 GCA_005789645.1 Planctomycetia bacterium | reverse complement strand
CGGGCACCGTGCGCGAGCTGGAGAACGTGATCCGCCGCGCCAGCGTGTTCGCCGGCGAGGAGATCCTGCCGGCCGACCTCGGCTTGCGTGGCTGACCCGCGCGAGTCGATGCTCAGCGCGCGCGCTTGCGCAGCAGCACGGCCTGGAACCTGCCCAGCGCGAGCGCTACAGGCGGAAGATGGTCCAGCGCGCGCAGCGGAGCGCTGGCGAAGCCCGCCACGGCGCGCGCGGCGCGACCGAAGTTGCGCAGGCGGAAGTCGAGCTCGGCGCGCGGCGGCGCGGCTTGGGCACCGTGGCGCGCGACCACCTCGAAGCCTGCCGCGTCCAGTTCCCGCGCCAGCGCGCCCCAGCCCAGCGGCTTGAACGGTCCGATGCCGGGGTCGGGCGAAAGCACGTATTCGACCCCTCCGAGCCCGCCGCGCGCGGCGCGTGCCTTCTCGGCCACGGCGTGGTACGAGCGTGCGTTGACGTGGCACAGCAGGAAGGCGCCGCCTGGCGCGAGCCATTCGGCGATCTTTGTCAAAAGTTCTTGACGCTCGCGCGCTGGCAGGCCCTCGAGGCGGAAGAAGCAGGTGGCCAAATCGAAGCTCGCTGCGAGCGGGGCGCGCAAGTCTTGGCCGTCGACGAGCAGGTGCCGCGCGGCGCGCGGCGTGGTGCGCGCCGCGGCGAACTCCGCCACCTCGGCGCTGCGCTCCACGACGCTGCACGAAAGCTCCGGGTGGAGGCGAGCGACGCGCTCGAGCACGATGCCCGTGCACGGCAGCACATCCAACCAGCGACGCGGGCCGGCAACCGGCAGGAGGCGCGCCAACGCGTCCTGCAGGAACTCGACTTCGAAGGTGCGCGGCTTGTTGTGGCGCAGTCCGTTCAAGACGCGCGCGCGCTGGTAGGTGCGCAGCAGTTCGGCGTCCCATGCTTCGGGATCGGGCGAGCCGGGGATGGGCCGGCCGCCGTAGCTGTTCCAATGCGCCACCTGCGACAACGGCCTGCGCTTGGGGCCCTTGCGCGGCGGATTCTTCGGCCAGCCCAAGGCCAGCACCGCCACGACCAAGCGGTCCTGCGGCAAGCCGACGGCGCGACGCACCTTCTCCGGGTCGCCCGTCTGCGTGATCCAGAAGGTCCCGAGGCCCAGCGCGTGCGCCGCCAGCGACATGTTCTCCACCGCCGCGGAGGCCGATTGGATGTTGGCCCAGGCGTCTTCGCTGAAGTCCCGGCCGTAGGCCACGACGATGTTGATCGGCGCGTTGCCCATCTGCGAGCCGATCGCGGCCAACTCGGCGTTCTTGGCGGGATCGTCGACGACGACGAAGTCCCACATCTGGTAGTTGCACGACGAGGGCGCCCAGATGCCGGCGTGCACGACCTGCGCGGCCAACTCGCGCGGCACCGTCCGCGCGTCGAAGCGACGGATCGAGCGGCGCTCGTACAGCACGCTCCAGAAGTCCGCCGCCGGCACGGGCGTCACCGGAGCGCCTTCGTCCGCATCGGCCGCGGAGACGAAGGGATCGCCCGCGGGGCGTTCGGGGATGGCGTCTGCGGGCGAGCCGGAGGACATCGCGCGCAGTCTACCGCGCGGGGCGGCGCATCCCATAGGATCGCGGCATGCTCGCGACAGCCTTGCGCTCCTTCTTCGGCCTCGTGGTCCTCGTCGGTTGCGCCGGCGCGGCGCAGTCGACCGTCAAGTCGCCCGAACAGCACCTCGGCCATCCATTGGCGGCCGACTTCGAGCTGCCGGACTGGGATGTCGTGCTCGGATACTTCGAAGCGCTCGACGCGGCCAGTCCACGCGTCCTGACGGAGCGCGTCGGCACCACCACCGAGGGTCGCGCCTTCGTCTTGTCGACCATCAGCTCCGAGGCGAACCTGGCGCGCCTCGACGAGTGGCGCGCCCAGTCGCGGCTGCTGTCGGACCCGAGGGGCGCGGACGACGCCGCGCTGGCGCGCGCGGTGGGGCAAGGGAAGCTGATCCTCTTCATCTCGTGCAACATGCATTCGACCGAGTGCGCTTCGCCGCAGTTCGCCATGCAGTTCGCCTTCGAGCTGGCGACGAGCGACGAGGAGCCGTGGAAGTCGGCGCGCGAGGAGCTCGTGGTCGTGCTGGCTCCTTCGATCAACCCCGATGGCATGGACGAGGTCGCCAAGTGGTACATGCGCCACGTCGGCACGCCCTTCGAGGCGACGGAGATGCCGCGGCTCTACCAGAAGTACGCCGGACACGACAACAACCGCGACTGGTTCGCCTTGTCCTTGGCCGAGACGCGGATCGTCACGGAACAGCTGTACCAGCGCTGGCGCCCCACCGTGTATTGGGACGTGCACCAGCAAGGCTCGAAGAAGGAGCGCTTGTTCGTGCCGCCCTTCCGCGACCCGCTCAACCCGAACCTGGATCCGGGCGTCATCGCCGGCATCAATGTCGTGGGCACGCGCGCGGTGTGGGACCTGACGCGCGCCGGACTGACCGGAGTCGCCACGGGCGGCACCTACGACATGTGGTGGAACGGCGGCAACCGCAACGTTCCGGTGCGCCACAACATCATCGGCCTCCTGACCGAGGCGGCGAGCTGCAAGCTGGCGACGCCGATCTTCCAGCAGCGTTCCGAGCTGGTGGAGCCGGACGGCGTCGAGGGCTACAGGCCGTCGAATTCGTTCGTGGCGCCTTGGCCGGGCGGTTGGTGGCGCTTGCGCGACATCGTCGACTACGAACTGGCCTTCGGCCGCTCGTTGATCCGCACCTTGGCGCGCGAGCGCGAGTCGTTCCTCGCCAACTCGCTGGAGGCGGCGCGGCGTTCGCTGGCGTTGGGTCGCGACGAGGCGCCGCGCGGCTGGGTCGTGGCGCCGACGCGCGCCGACGGCAAGCCGCAGGATCGCGGCGCGACCAGACGGCTGGTCGAGGCGCTCGTGCGCTCGGCCATCGAAGTCGACGTGGCCCTCGAGCCGTTCGAAGCCGATGGGCGCAAGCACCCAGCGGGCAGCCTCGTGCTGCGGCGCGAACAGCCGTACGGCCGGCACCTGAAGGACTTGTTCGAAGTGCAGCGCTATCCCGGCACCAAGGCGCCGTACGACGTGGCGGGTTGGACCCTGCCGTTGCTCTTCGGCGTCGAGCGCGTCGAGGTGTCGCGGTCGTTCGAGGCGCGCACGCGGCGCGCAAGCTCGGCCGACGATGCGATCGCCGGATTCGAGGCCAAGGCCGGCTGGCAGCACGATTCGGATGCCTTGCGGGAGCGCGCCGCGAAGGAGCTGCAGCCCGTGGGGTTGTACTCGCCCTGGAGCGGCAACATGGACGAGGGTTGGATGCGCTGGTTCTTGGAGCGCTACGGCATCCGCCACGAGCCGGTGCGCAACGAACACTTGCGCGGAGGAGCGCTGCCGTGGACGACGCTGATCCTGCCGGGGGCCGGCGCGACCGAGCTCGATCGCGGCCGCGCCGAAGGCAGCGCTCCGACCGAGCTGGTCGGCGGCCTCGATCCGGAGGGCGCGGCGCGCATCGAGGAGTTCGTGCGTAGTGGCGGGCATCTCGTCGCCGTCGGCGCGTCGGCGCGCTGGGCGATCGACGCGCTCGAGCTGGGAGTCGTCGACATCGCGCGTGGCGATGCGGCCAAGGATTTCGCCTGTCCGGGATCCGTGCTGCGCTGCTTGCCGGAGTCGCCCGAGCAACACGGCGGCGAGCTGTACCAGGGGCTGCCGAGTTCGCTAAGCGTGTTCTTCTCGCGTTCCTCGGCCTTCAAGTTGGACAAGGACAAGCTGGAGGCGCGCGGACAGGCGGCGCGCGTCATGTTGCGCTACGCGCCCACGCAGCTCCTGCAGTCGGGTTGGATCAAGGGCGGCGAGCTGATCGAGGGCCAGGCCGCGTGGGTGCGCGTGCGCCATGGCGCTGGCGTCGTCGATCTGCATGGATACGCGCCGCAGTACCGCAGCTGGTCGCAGCAGGCGTTCGGGCTCATGGTGCGCGGACTCCTTGACAGGTCGCTGCGTTGAGGACGGCCGCGTTGGGTCTGGCGCTGTGCGTGCTCGCGGGTTGCCGCGGCGCTCCGCCCATGCCGGCGCCCAAGCCGGAACCGACCGGCGGAGTGCGCCATGAGGTGTTGAAGCGGCGCGATCCGGCGACGGGGCAAGTGCTGCGCGAGTGGTCCGTCAAGGTGCTGCCCGGCGAGCGGTCCGTGCTGCACGGCCGCGAGCGCACGTGGACGCGCGACGGAGCCCTCGAGTGGGATCGCGAGTGGCGCGATGGCGAGCCGCACGGCAGGTGGACGCGCTGGTGGAGGGAAGGCGTCGAGCGTTCGCGCGTCGAGTACGCCGGCAAGGATGTCGAGCGGCCGATGTCGTTTTGGCACGAGAACGGGATCAAGGCCATGGAAGGCGTCGCCAAGGATGGCGTGCGCTGCGGCGAATGGACCACATGGCGCGAGGACGGCAGCCTCGAGAGCCGCGGTCGCTATCGCGATTCGTTCCAGGATGGCGAGTGGATCGTGTACGCGGGCGACGGCGTCACCGAGCAGAAGCGCTATTGGTACGAGCGTTCCGTGCGCACCAAGGTCATCCCTGCCTCGTCTCCCAAGGCTGATTGACGACTCGCGGCGCGCGCGCCCCCGGAAGTTCCTTCCTTGCGCCGCGTCGATCCAGGCGTCGCGCCGCGCATGACTCAAGGAACGCTGCCGCATGTTCCGATCCCCCAACCATGATGCACTCCATGCGGGCCTTGGGACTGGCGGGTTCGTTGTTGGCGTTGGTGACTGGCTGCGGTGGCGGTGGCGGGAATGGCGCCGGCGCAACGACCTCCGCCGACATCCTGCTGACCGACGCCCCGGTCGAGGAGCTCTTGTCGTTCAACATCCTCGTCAACGAGGTGCGCCTGTACGACGCCGTCGGCGAGCGTTCCGAGAACCTCCTGAACGGCTCGATGCGGGTGAACCTCTTGTCCGCGGCGACGCAGTTGGCGTGGTTGGTGTCGAAGCCAGTGCCGTCGGGGACGTGGCATGGCATCGAGCTGCGCTACGATCCGCTGGTCGTCGATGCGCGACTGCTCGACGGCACGCCGGCCAGCGTGCAAGTCGCCGACGATCGCTTGGCGGCCGCCTTTCCGACGCCGGTGGTGTTCGCGGCGGCGGGCTACCAGCGCGTCGTGGTCGATTTCGACTTGGCGGCCTCGTTGTCCTACGGCACCGCCGGGTTCGACTACGATCTTGATCCGCAGGGCGTCGCCAACGGCGACGACGACCCGACCACTCCGATCCTGATCGACTCCATCGTCGGTCGCGTGAAGGGCGTGGACTCGACGAACAACGTGTTGTCGATCGATGCGTGGAGCGACGACGACCGCGCGGTGCTGCTCGGCGCGCTGCTGGTGCAGCTCGAGCCGGGCGACATCTTGCAGGACGACCAAGGCGCGCTCCTCGACTTGTCGAGCTTCTACGCCGGCATCGTCCCGAACGCCACCTTCGTCGAGGTGCACGGCACGATGACGGCGGCGGGCACCATCGACGCCACGCGCGTCGAGCTCGCCGAGGGCATCGGTGGCGGCGACAGCGTGGTGCGCATCGACGCGGTCGTCCAATCGATCAACCAAGGCGCCAGCACCATGCAAGTGGTCGTGTCCGAGGTCGACAAGGGCTTCAGTCTTGCTTCGAGCGCCTTTGGTGGCTCGGTCCCGGCTTCGTTCACGGTGGCGTGGGATGTGCAGACCTACTTCGGCTACGCCGATGGGGCCGCCACGACCGCGGCGAGCCTCGTCGCCGGAGCCAAGGTCGACTTGCGTTTCGCCACCTTCCCGACCGGTGGTCCGTACACGGCCGCGCGTGTCGAGCTGGAGCAGGAGGGCGCCGAGTACGAAGGCACCGTGTCCAACGTCGACGACCTGCTGCTGGGCGGTTCCTTCCAGATCACGCTGCCCCTGAACTCGCCGCTGATCCTCGGAGGCACTGTGGTCAATCCGCTCACCATCCAGCTCGATCAAGGTGCGTACATCTGGCTCGACAGCGGCGTGGATCCCAGTGCATCGCCCGAAGCCATCCAGTTGGGGCAACGCGTGCGCGCCAGTGGACTGATTTCCGGTGGACCGGCGGGCGCCACCGTCGAATCCAACGAGGTTCGCATCCAGCCTGGTCGAGCGACCGCCTACGCCGTGATCGGGACGCTCGACGAGGGGGTCTACACCGTGGTGGCGTTCATCGACGAGATCGACAGCCCCTTCGGTGGCTCGGTCCAGTCCGACGCGGAGCTGCGCTTCTTCGGGATGACCATCTACGAAGGCGATGTCTCGAACATCGCGGGCCTGCAAGACGCCATCGAGAGCGACGCGGGGACCATCGAACTGCGCCTCGAGGGCATCGCCGCCATCGGCCAGAACGCCATCGAGGTCTACGAAGTCGACGTGCGCGTCGACTGAGCCTGCACGGGGATCGCGAGTCGACGCCGTCGGCTCGCAAAGGCGCGGCGCGGTCGTCCAAGGTGGATGGCCGCGCCGCGCGTGCCTTGCCTCGCTCGGCGTCCGGATGGTTGCAGGCGAGCGCGGGGTCGCGGTCGATGGCTGGCGAGCGAAGGGGCTCGGAGCAGGTGTCTATTTCGCTTTACAAACGGCCTGGGGAGGGCGCTTTGCTCACCGCCGCTACAGCCGATCCGCAAAGACTCCGATCACTCTAGGACCATGGCCGTCCTCCCCAAGTCCAGCCTCGTCCTCCCCGCTTCCGTCTTGTTCCTCGGCCTCGCGATCGGCGCTTGCGGATCGGGTGGCGCGCCCGCGGCGCCTTCGATCCCGGCCAGCGGCCCGTCGCAACTGCAACTCGCGCTGGTCTCCACGCCCGAGCCGGGCTTGTTGGCGGTGGACGCGCGCATCGTGTCCGTGCGCCTGCTCGACGTCGATGGCGAGCCGGGCGCGGAGTTGCTGGATGCACCCGTCCACATCGACATGCAGCGGGCCGCGCAAGGCGCCGTGTGGCTCGCCTCGCGCTCCGTGGCGAGTGGCGACTACTCCGGCGTGCGCTTCGAGCTCGACGGGTTGCAGCCACGCGGCTTCGATGGCGCCGCGCAGGCGGTCGATTCCTCCTCCGCTCTCGTCTCGTTGGACTTTCCTGCACCGGCGCGTTGGCATGCGGGCGCGGGTCGGCGTTGCCTCGCGACGCTTGATCTGGCTGCTGCGCTCTCCGACGACGGATCCGGCACTTGGTCGTTCACGCCGCAGGGCCAGGCCTCGGCCGAGGGGGCGGTCTACGGCGAGCCTCTGCGCATCGTGCGCGGCACCGTCGTCGCCTTCGACGCCGAGCGCGGCATCTGCCGCCTCGCCGCGCAGGTGGACGAGGAAGACAACGCGGACCTCGGCCGCGTCGAGGTGGACCTCACGGCGACGACCTTGTTGCTCGACGACCAGCACGCCACGGTCGCCGAGCTAGCCGCCTACGCGAGCTTGCTGAATCCGGGTTCGTCCGTGCTCGAGGTTCGCGGCTGCCTCGCCGACGGCCGCTTGCGGGCCGAGCGCGTGGCGCTCGTGTCCGCCAACGGCGCGCCGCACCACACGCTCGTCAAGCTCGACGGGCTGGTGGCGCAGTGGAATCCCCTGGCCGGCACCTTCGAGCTGCGCCTCGCCTCCGTGCAGCGCGGGCGCGGCTTGGTGGCGCCCGATGGGAACTTGCCGCAAGTGGTCTCGTTCGCGTTCGACTCGGAGACCAAGTTCGCGCTCGTCGATGGCCTGCCGTCCACGCCGGCCGAGTTCGCGGCCCAGTGCGCCGACGGTGCGCGCCTGACCGTGCGCTGCGCCGCTTGGAATCCGCTGGGCCCGCAGATCGCGACCACGATCGAACTCGACGAGCCTCACGATGTCTACGGGGCGTCGATCCTCGACGCGGAGGACGCGCCAGCGCTGATCTTCGTGCAGCTCGATCCCTCCGAAGAGGCCGTGGTCGGCGGCGCCGCCGATGCGCAGGTCGAGTTGGCCTTGATCGACGACCAGCTGGTGCTCGACCTCGGCCAAGGCGCCCAAACGCTCCTGCCGGCCGCGCAATTGCAGGTTGGGCAACGCTTGTTCGTCACCGCCACCCTGCCCGCCAAGGGTTCGTCCCTCGTGGCCACGGCGGAGCGCGTGGTCGTCGTCGCCGGCCGCCGCGAGGGCCTGCTCGTCGCGTCGGCAGCGCCCGGCGCCGACGCCGTGCTGCACAGCTTGCCCTTGGCCGGCGACTTGCCCTTCGGCACGGCCGTCGACGGCCTCGCGGGGCCCAAGCCCGTGCTCTTCGCCCCCGATTGCCTGGTGCGTGGCGACCTCGACACGCGCGCGGCGTTGGTGGCGACCGTCGGCCATTGGCCCAACCTGCGCGCGCGCGTGCGTGGCGTGGCGACGGCAGACGGAGCGATCATGGTGCACGCCGTCGAGGTCGACCTCTGAACGCGAGCGCCGGCGCAGCGGGTGCGCCGCGTCAGGCGAGCTTGGCGAGGACCGCCGCTTCTTGCTCGGCGGACAGGCCCGCGCGCAGCTTGGCGATGCGCTCGGACGGTTGGGATCGCCACCACGACAGCGTGTCCGCGATCGTCGCGTCCAACGGGCGGAAGGCGAGGCCCGCCGCCACCGCGCGCGCGTTCGACCATGTGTGGAAGCCGCGCGAGCCTTCGGCGTAGGGGACCCACAGGGGGAAGTCCAATCGAGTGCCCAAGCTCGCCAGCGACTCCAGCGGCAGCCAACGCGGCGTCGCGGCCTCGGGTTGGGTCGCGGCTCGGCACGACTCGACCAGCTCGCCGAAGGTCAGTCGTCGCGCCGGGCCGCAGGCGTTGAAGGTGCCGGAACTCCCGTCCTCCGCGAGCCGCAACATGAACGCGGCCAGATCGCGCACATCGATGACCTGCAGCGGATCGCTCGGCGCGCCGGGCACCAGCGCCACGCCGCCGCGCGCGAAGCGCACCGGCCAAGAGGTGAAGCGGTCCGTCGGGTCGCCGGGGCCGACGATGAAGCCCGGGCGCACGATGGTCGCCTCCGCGCCGAAGCTGCGCTTGGCGGCCTCTTCGCAGGCGGCCTTGAGCGGTCCGTAGTTCTCGAACTGCGCCCCGAATTCCTCGACGGCGGGATCGGCCAGCGTCCCGCAAGCGGTCGTTTCATCGGCTCCTTCGATGTCGTTCGAGGCGTAGCACGAGATCGACGACACGAAGACATAGCGCTTGGTCCCGTTGGCGCGCAGGAGTTCCGCGGACGCGGCGACGTGGCGCGGGAAGTAGCCGGAGTCGTCGAAGACCACGTCGAAGGCGCGCCCTTCGAGCGACTTGATCCCTTCGCCCTTCGAGGGATCGCGGTCACCGCGCAGCTTCTCCAGTTCGGGGAACAAGCCCGGGTTGGTCTTGCCGCGGTTGAACAGCACGACCTCGTGCCCGCGCGGCCGCGCGGCCTCGACCAGCGCCGGACCGAGGAAGCCGGTGCCGCCGAGGATCAGGATGCGCAAGCGCGCTGGTCCAGCCGGCGTGTAGTCAAGGGAACTTGACGATTCGATGTTGGTGCCGCGCGAGGCGCAGGCGGGCAGGGCGGCCGCCAGCGCGCCGGCGGCGGCGGTGGCGAGGAGCTGTCGACGGTCGGGCGTGGTCATGCTCGTCATGATGCCGTCCGTCAGGCGCGCGCGTCGCGTGCCGGCCTAGCCGGCACGCAAGATTTGCAGGATGGCAGCCGCCCACGCCTCGCCGTGGGCGACCAGGCCGGCGCGCGAGAAGTGGATCCCGTCGACGGAGTGTCGCAGCGGCCCGAGCAACGCGTCGGTGTCCGGGCCCGCGTGCAGGCCTCGGCGCGTGGCGAGCTCGACTTGCGCCGACCGCACGCCGGCGAGCAACGCCGGAGCGCGCCCCGGCACGAACGTGGCGCGCGCGATCCACCAGGCTGGCGCCGCGCCCGAGGCCTCGGCGACCTGGGATCGCAGCTGTTCGAACAGGCGGAGGTACTCCTCGCGTGGCATGCCGACATCGGCGTCCGCCTCGCCTTGGTGCCACAGCACGCCACGCGCGCCCCCGAGGGCGCGGATGCGATCGACCAAGGCGTCCTGCAGGCGCGCCGATCCTCCGTCGCACGCGGGCGCGCCTTCGCGCTGCCATGCGCGGATCGAGGTGCCGCCATGCCCGCAGGATGCGAAGCCGATGCCGCAGCCCAGCTCGCGCGCGAGGATCGCGCCGGCGACGGGCCAGGGACTGCCGCCGCGCGAATCGTCCTGCACGCCGGGCAATGGGTCGTCGGCCGCGCACCACCCCTGGCCGTCGAAGGCGCGCACGCGCTCGTCGGTCGAGAAGAGCCGTTCCTCGCCCCAGTTGGCCGAGTTGCTCTGGCCGGCGACCACGAACACTTCTCCGGCCAGCACGCGGGCCCGGACGAGCTCCACATCCCCGCGCAGGATGCGCGCCAAGCGCCATGCGCCTCCACGCACCAGCGTCTCGACGGACCCGTCCGCGCCCCGCGGAGCTGGTTCGAGGGACTCGTCCAGATGCAGGCGCATGTCCAAGGGGAGCCGCAAGCGCAGTCGGGCATGGCCGTCGGCAGCGCGCTGCAGCACGGCGCCATCGAGGCGCTCGTGGATGGCGCGCGGGTCGAAGTGGCTGACTTCGGAGGTCATGCGGCATACGATGCCTCGCGAGCGCGGCTTCGGCAACGCGCCAAGCCACCATGGAGCATCAACCCGGCCTGTCCTTGCCGAGGATTCCGCGCGACGCGCAAGACGACCACGCACCGGCCGCCGTGGAGGCGCGTCAAGCGTACTGGACAAGTCTCCGCGGCGCGGCGCCACGTCACGTGGCGGGAGCGCCGGTCGAGCCCGGCGAGGCGCGCGGCAAGGTCGAGAACCTGGTCGGCTGGGCGCAGGTGCCGCTGGGGCTCGCCGGCCCGCTGCGGATGCGCGGCGCCGAAGGGGAGTACGAGGTGTGCGTGCCGCTGGCGACCACGGAAGGCGCCCTGGTGGCGTCCACCTCGCGGGGCATGCGGCTGCTCGCCGCCGGCGGCGGAGCGCGCGCGCGCGTGCTGGCCTCGCGCCTGACGCAGAACCCGATGCTGGTCTACGCCGACGCCGAGTCGGCTTGGCGCGCGGCCCAGCTCGTGCCCGGGCGGTTCGAGGCTTGGCGCGCGCTGGTCGCGGGCACCACGCGGCATGGCGCGCTGCTCGACGCGCGCGCGGAACTCGCGGGACGACGACTGGTGCTCGTGCTGGGCTTTTCCACGGGCGACGCGCTCGGGATCAACATGGCCGCGCGCGCCGCGGATCTCGTCAGCGCGGACCTCGCCGCGGCGACGCGGCCGTCGGAGCGCCATGTCCATGGCGAGGATGTCGAGAAGCGCGCCAACGCGCGTGCGCGGCTCGAAGGGCGCGGGCGCAGCACCGTGGCCGAGGTCGTGGTGCCGCGCAAGGCGCTCGAGGAAGTGGCGCGCGCCACTCCCGAAGCGTTGGTCGCGCTGCTGCGCAGCTACACCATCGGCTTCGAGCGCCTGTCGACGCACAACCACCTCGTGCAGTCAGCCAACACCTTGGCGGCCCTGTACCTCGCCACCGGCCAGGATGTGGCCTACGTCGGCGAGAGCGCCGTGGGCAGCCTCGACTTCGCCGTGACGGACCAGGGCGACCTGCACGCCAGCGCCCATCTGCCATGCCTGCACCTCGGGACGGTGGGGGGCGGCACCGGACAGGGCACGGCGCGCGAGTGCCTCGAGCTCATGGGGTGCCTTGGCGACGGCAAGGCCACGCGCCTCGCCGAAGTCGCCGCCGCCACGGTGCTGGCGGGCGACCTGTCCTTGATGGCAGCGTTCGTGGCCGGCGAGTTCGTCGCCGCGCACGAGCGGCTGGGGCGCAACCGGCCATCCTGAGGACCCCGTGGAGCCCCAACAGGGCAGCCTGCTTGACCCTTGGCGAAGGGTCGCTACCCTATTTGCCCTCAACTCCGATGCTGCATCGGCTCGCGGCCCACCCGCGGGAAGCCCACTCCACCAGCAGGCGTCACCCAGGCGGCGCCCGCTACGACACAGACCCGAACCACCATGGCAGGCGTCATTCGCAAGGAATCTCCGCGCCCCTTCAACGGCAAGCGCGGCGCGATCGAGCATCACCGCAACAAGATCGAGACGGCCGACCAGACCTTCTGGGAGGACCTCGCGATCGCCGAGCAACGCTCGCTCTCGCCGCGCGCGGCCGCGGTCATCCGCGAGAGCTCGCG
>SXXH01000263.1 GCA_005789645.1 Planctomycetia bacterium | reverse complement strand
CGGCCGCGCGCGCGGCCTCGCGCTGCGCCTCCTGCATCCACAAGGCCGACTCCATCGACAACTCGGGCTCGCGCCGCAGGCTCGAGAACAACTCGACCGCCTGCTCGGCCCGGCCGGCCAACAAGGCTTCGCGCGCCGCGGCGAACGAACCCGCGGGCGCCGTCGGCCGCTCGTCGCCTTGCGCAGCGGAGGAACCAACTGCCACGGAGGGCGAGGTGCACGCCAAAGGCGCGCAGCCGGCGAGCAGCGCGATGGCGGCGCGGCGCAGGGCGGGGGGGAGGGTGCGCATGGACGAAGCGGCTGCTCGGGGACCACTGCCCGGGAGCTATTGCCCGAGGCGCCCTTCGATTGTCAAAACGGCTTGACGCAGCTCCTGGCCGGTCGAGAGCTCCTTGTAGTACACGTCTCCGGCGGCGTGGACGACCACCGGCACCTCGCCCGGCCGCTCGAGGATCGACAGCTTGCGCGTGGCGACGATCACCACCTGGTCGAGCTGCGCGCGGATCTCCCCCGGACGGCCGCCCTTGACCTGGAACTGCTGCAGGAAGCCCGCCGGCAGCGTCTGGACGGCGATGTCGTGCTCGCGCGGATCGCTCTTCGTGACCAGATGGTCGAGCAGGCCCTTGGGGCCTTCGATGCGCACTTCCGTGGCCATCAGCACATTGCGCCCCATGAAGCGCGTGGTCCACGCCGGCGGTTCGGCGCGCGGCAGCGCCGTTCCATCGGCGCGAGTCGGCTGGTCGGACTGGCAGGCGGCGAGCAGGAAGCTCGACGCGCACAGGATCGCGATGTGGCGCATGGTGGTCGGGCTCCGTCGTCTTCCGAGGCGTGTTCCAGGGCGTGTTCCTACTCGGGTAGCGGGCATGCTGCGGCTCAGCGCAAGCCGCAGGCCGCGAGCGCGCGATCGCGCGTCGCCGCGGCCCTGGCACGCGCCTCCTCCGCCCCGCGCGCGAGGATGGCGTCAACCTCGGCGGGATGGCGCAGGTACTCGTCGCGGCGCGCGCGCGCGTCGGCGAAGCGCGCCTCCATGGCCTCGACCAGGCGTTGCTTGAGGTGCCCGTAGCCCGGCGCGCCCGCGCCGCCGACGCGAATGCGCTCCTTCCACTGCGCCAGCTCCGCCGCGTCGAGGAACAGCTCCAGCAACTGCACCAGCACGATGCCGGCGGGGTCCTTGGGTTCCTCGGGCGGACGCGAGTCGGTCGCCACGGAGTTGACGCGCTTCTTGAGCTCCTTGCCGCTCTCGAAGATCCACACGTCGTTGCCGTAGCTCTTGCTCATCTTCTCGCCATCGAGGCCGGGCACCTTGGCGAGGTGCGCCTCGTCCGGCACCAGGGGCTCGGGGCGACGAAACACCTCGCCGTACAGCGCGTTGAAGGAGGCCGCCATGTCCTGCGTCATCTCGACGTGCTGGATCTGGTCCTTGCCGACCGGCACGAGGTCGGAGTCGTAGGCGAGGATGTCCGCCGCCATCAGGATCGGGTAGGTGAACAAGCCCACGTTCGGCTTGAGCCCCTTGGCGAGCTTGTCCTTGTAGCTGTGGGCGCGTTCGAGCAAGCCCATGCCCGTGACGCAGGAGAGCAGCCACGACAGCTCGCAGACCTCCTTGACGTCGCTCTGGCGGAACAGCACGGCGCGCGATGGATCGAGCCCCAACGCCAAGTAGGTCAACGCCACGTCGCGCACCGCCTCGCGCAGCAGGGCGGGCTCGCGCGAGGAAGTCAGGGCGTGGTAGTCGGCGATGAAGTAGTACCCGCGCAGATCCGAGCGCTCCTGCAGGCCGATGTGCTGCCGGATGGCGCCGAAGTAGTTGCCGAGGTGCGGTCGGCCGCTGGGCTGGATGCCGGAGAGCACGGTCTTCATGGCGTGGCTCGACGATACCCCCCGCGCCGCGAGCACGGCAAGCACGGCCACGAGGCGCGCGCATGGACGGCTCGCTAGGATCTGGCGCGTGCGCTTCCTCGCCGCCCTCTCCACGAGCCTCGCGTGCGCCTCCTGCGCGGCGCTGGACTCGGAGCGAGTGCTCTCGCCAGCCTGGTCCCAGCACGCTACCGCCGGAGGCGGCGTGGAGACCGAGGCCCTGGGCGGCGCCGTGCAAGTGCGGCGGGCGCGCGCGGACGGCCAAGTCGAGCATCACGCGCTGCGGCCGTTCTACTACTCCGATCTCGACACCGATGGCGGCAGCGAGACGCGCTTCCTCGTGCCCCTCGGCAGCGACAGCGACAGCCTGCACATGCGCGTCTGGCAGATGCTGCCGCTGGCGCGTTGGGAACGACGCCCAGGCGAGGAGGGCGGCGAAGTGCGCACCTTCTTCTCGTTGCCCGGGCTGTACTGGAGCCGGCGCCCCGACGGGCGCGTGATCCGCGCGTGGTTCCCCTTCAGCGGCGTGATGGAGGACTTCCTCTCCTACGACCGCATCGAGTTCACGCTGTTCCCGCTCTGGCTGCGCACCGTGCGCGACAACGACCAGACCAAGCACATCCTGTGGCCGATCGTCTCGTGGACGCGGCCCAAGAAGCCGGATCTGCCCGGGGCGCGCGGCTCGAAGTTGCTGCCCTTCTACAGCTCGCTGGAGAAGGAAGGCAGCTACGATCGCTGGACGCTCCTGTGGCCGATCCTGCATTGGCAGGAGAACGACCTGCGCCTCGGGCCCGAGTTCTCGGAGGAGCGCTGGATGGTCTTCCCGCTGCTCGGACGCTCGCGACGCGGCGAACGCGACGACTGGGTGCTCTTGTGGCCCTTCTTTGGTTGGGGTTCGGATCCGCGCACCGGCTACAGCGCCTTCGACGCGCCTTGGCCGCTGGTGCGCTGGCTCGACGCCCCCACCGAGGGCATCGTGCGGCGCCGCGTCTGGCCTTTCTGGTCGTACTTCAAGGACCCGACCATGGAATCGACCTGGGCGCCCGTCCCGCTGGTGAACTGGCGCACGGAGACCTACGACGACTCGACCATCGAGGCCCTCGACGCGCTGCCCTTCTGGCAGAGCTCGACCCGCCGCGACGGAGCAGGTGGCGAACGCACCTGGCGCAAGCTGTGGCCGCTGTGGCAGGACTCGCGGCGCGAGCCGTGGGAGCACGAGTGGTCCTTCCCGGCCCTGAACCCGCTCTGGCGCACGCCCGAGGTCGACGAGATGTACGCTTGGATGTGGGAGCTGTGGCACCACCGGCGCGACCACGACATCGTCGAGGAGCGCTCGTGGCTGGGCCTGTGGCGGCGCGAGAAGGACGAGGTCGAGGATCGCCGCAACCTGTCCGTGCTGTGGGCGCGACGCTCCTTCGACGAGCAAGGCGTGCGCGTGGCCGAGACCTCGCTCTTGTTCGGCCTGCTGCGGTGGCGCGAGGCGCCGGAGGGCCTCGACTGGCTGGCCCCGGCCATGCCCGGCCCCGGCTGGCCGATGGAACGCGGGCGGCGATCCGAATAGCCTCCACCGACGGCGCGCGCCGACGATCCACCATGGCCCCCCTCGCGATGCTCGCAAGCTTCGGCCACGCCTTGGGCGTGCGCCTCGAGCTGTTCCTCGCCGTGGCGGCGCGCCTGTCCGACCTGCCGCGACGACGCGCGCTGGTGGCGGGCGAGCTGTACGGCAGCTGCATCCAGACGCTGCACGTGATCCTGCTCGTGGGCCTCTTCATCGGCATGATCGTGTCGCTGCAGACAGGCATCGAGCTCGCGCGCATCGGCCAGCAGGACCAGATCGGCACGATCGTCGCCGTCAGCATGGCTCGCGAGATGGGCCCGTTCATCACCGCCACGATCCTCGCCGCCACCGTGGGCAGCGCCATGGCCGCCGAACTGGGCACGATGGCCGTGTCGGACGAACTCTCGGCGCTCGAGGTGCTGTCGATCGACAAGATCAAGCTGCTCGTCCTGCCGCGCGTCGTGGCGCTCATGCTCGCCGCGCCGCTCCTGTCGGTCGTGTGCGACACGATCGGCATCCTCGGCGGCGGCTTCGTGGCGCAGTCGCAGCTCAACGTGTCGTGGCAGCTCTACGTCGACTCCGCCATCGAAGCGCTGCGCACGCCCGCGCAGTTGGTGCCCGTGCCCAAGGACCTGTGGTGCGGGCTCTTGAAGGCCGTGGTCTTCGGCGCCCTGATCAGCATCATCGGCTGCGCCTCGGGCCTCGCCGCGCACGGCGGCGCGCTGGGCGTCGGCCGCGCCACGCGCGCGGCGGTGCGCGACTCGATCATCGCCATCATCGTCGCCAACTACTTCATGACCTGGTTCCTGTACCAGTCCTGACGATGGAAGGGCCGGTCATCCGCTTCGAGGGCGTCGTGAAGAGCTTCGGCGCGCAGCGCGTGCTCGACGGACTCGACTTCCAGGTCGAGCGCGGCCAATGCCTCGCCATCATGGGCCCCTCGGGTTCGGGCAAGTCGGTGATCCTGCGCCACGCCGTGGGCTTGATGAAGCCCGACGCCGGGCGCGTGCTGGTCGAGGGGCGCGAAGTCTCCGCCTTGCGCCACAAGGAGCTCTCCGAGCTGCGCCGCGGCATCGGCTTCCTGTTCCAGGAGGGCGCCTTGATCAACTGGCTCTCCGTGCGGGACAACGTGGCCCTGCCGCTGCGCGAGAACACCGGGTTGTCGGAGCGGGAGATCGCCGAGCGCGTCGAGGCCAAGCTCGACCTCGTCAAGATCGCCCGCCACTCCTTCGACAAGATGCCTTCCCAGATCTCGGGCGGCATGAAGAAGCGCGTCGGCTTGGCGCGGGCCCTGGTGGTCGAGCCGCGCATCATCCTGTACGACGAGCCCAACGCCGGCCTCGACCCGGAGATCTCGGCCTCGATCAACCAGACGATCCGCGAGATCCAGGAGCGCCTCGGGACCACCTCGATCGTGGTCGAGCACCGCGTGGCGTGCATCAAGACCGTGGCGGACTCCGTGCTCTTCCTTGAAAAGGGGCGCGCGCACCTGCAACTTCCTCCGGCGGAGTTCTTCGCTTCGAGCGACCCGCGCCTGCGCCAGTTCCTCGGCGCGGATCCCGACTAGAAGACCAGCACCATGAACGCCAACCGCACCACGATCCTCGGGCTCTTCGTGCTCGCCACGATCGCGGTGCTGTCGTACTACACGCTGTTCCTGACGGACTTCGCCCTGTTCGCCGATCGTCCGCAACTGCGCGTGCGCTTCTCGGAGACGAACGGGTTGCGCGAGGGCGACAGCGTGCTCGTCGCCGGCATGCGCTGGGGTCGCGTGCAATCGCTGGTCTACGATCCCAAGGCGCCGGTCGAGGAGCGCATCACCGTGCTGGCGAGCCTCAACGAGCCCGTGCCGCTGCGCGAGGGCTTCGGCATCTCGATCCGCGACGCGACGCTGCTCGGCGGGCGCAACCTGTGGATCGATCCGGGGCCGCCGGACGGCAAGCCCGTGCCGGAGGGCGAGGTGTTGCGCGGCACGGTCTCCAAGAACCCGATCGAAGCCTTGGGCGTGCTGGTCTCCGACGCGGAAGCGCCTTTGCGCGGCATCCTCGAGAACCTCGACGCCACCTTCGCCGAGGTGCGCCAAGGCAAGGGCGTCGTCGGCCGCCTGATGATGGACGAGCGGATGGCCGAGGACCTTTCGTCCACGGTGTCCTCGGCCGCGCGCGCCATGGACTCGCTCGAGCAGCTCGCCGCCGACCTGCGCGCCGGCAAGGGCGCCGCCGGTCGCGTGCTGCGCGACGAAGCGCTGTACGAAGAACTGCTCGCGGCCGCCACGAACCTCAAGACGACGCTCGCCGAGGTCGAAGGGCTGGCGCGCGAGGCGCGCGGCGGCGAGGGACTCGTCTCGGCGCTGGTCAACGACCCCACGCTGCCGGCGCGCGTCAGGAGCTCCTTGGAACGCGTCGATTCGATCGTGAAGAAGGTCGACGAGGGCGTGGGCACGGTCGGCGTGCTGATCAACGATCCGACCGTCGCCGATGACCTGGCCTTGGTCAGCGGCCGCCTCGCGCGCGGCGAGGGCACGGTCGGCGCCCTGCTGACGCGCCCCGAGGTCTACGAGGACCTGCGCGCCATCACGGAGGACATCGCCGTCGCCACCGCCGCGTTGCGCAAGGGCGAAGGCACGATCGGCCGCCTGGTGTTCGACGACGACATCTATCGCCAGATCAGATCGGCGCTCAACATCGTCGTGCGGAGCCTGGAGGAGTTGCGCGAGGCTGCTCCGATCACGGCCTTCACGAACGTCTTCTTCAGCGCGTTGTGAGCCGAGCGCCGAGGCAAGGCGTGGCACGCGTCAGCCGCGCGTCGGCAAGAGGCGCTCGATCCACTTGGCGACCATGTCGCACTCGACATGCACCTCGTCGCCCGGCGCGAGCCGCGCGAGGTTCGTCTTCTCCCAAGTGATCGGCACCACCGCCACGTCGAAGCGGCGACCGCGCGGTTCGACCACGGTCAGGCTGATGCCGTCGAGCGTGATCGAGCCCTTGTCGACCAAGTAGCGCTCGGCGCCCGGATGCACCTCGAAGGTGGCGCGCCAACCGCCATCGCCGGCGGGGCGCAGGTCCACCACGCGTCCCAACCCGTCGACATGGCCCGAGACCATGTGGCCGTCGAGGCGATCGCCGACCTGCAGGGCGCGCTCGAGGTTCAACAGCTCGCCCAGGCGCAGCCGCCCGAGGCGCGTGCGCGCCAAGGTTTCGCTCGACAGGTCGAAGACCAAATCGCCGGTCGGATCGTCGCAGCCTAGTGACGCTCCACTGCGCGGGTCGCGCCGCTCGACTAGGCTCAAGCAGGCCCCCAACACGGCGATGGAAGCGCCACGCTCGAGAACCCAGCCCGGGTTGGCCGCCACGAGGCGCGCCCCGCCGCCCACGGGCGACAGGGAGACCAGCGGCACGGTGGTTTCGACGAGTCCGGTGAACATGAGGGGTGGTCGCGAAGGGCGTTTCCGGCAAGCTGGCGGCCCAGCGGCACCGGGCTGCATCCAGCGGCGGACTCTAGCGTCCCACGCCCCGCCCGCGAGCCCGGCGGCGCACCCAAGCCAGCCGGAACCGCCCGAATTTGTTCCAGCCGCTGGCCTGCATGCGCGCTGGCGCAGGCCCCGCGGCCGACCCAAACCTTGACCGGGGAACGCCGTTCGTCTACTTTGTTCCCCCCAAATCCCTGCCCTCAGCAGGGCTCTGGCACGGCCACCTCCGCGCACGAGTTCCGTGAAGCTCTTTGTCGTCCTGACCCTGTTCCCCGAGGCCATGGAGGCCTACGCGTCATCGTCGATCCTCGGCGTCGCGCGTCACAAGGGCTTGGTCCGGACTGAATTCATCGACTTCCGCGACTTCGCGCGCGACCGCCACCGCACCGTGGACGACCGCCCCTTCGGCGGCGGCCCGGGCATGGTGCTCAAGCCCGAACCCATCGCCGAAGCAGTCGAGTGGGCCGAGGCGCGTCATGGCGCCTGCAGGAAGATCGCGCTGTGTCCGTCGGGACGACGCTTCCAACAAGGCGTCGCCGAGGAATACCTCGCCGAGGAGCGCATCCTCTTCTTGTGCGGCCGCTACGAGGGCTTCGACGAGCGCATCGTGACGGTGCTGGGCTTCGAGAAGTTGTCCTTGGGGGAATTCGTGCTGGCTGGCGGTGAACTTCCGGCCTTGTGCGCCATCGAAGCGGTGGCGCGGCTCGTGCCTGGCGTGCTGGGCGACGAGCGCTCGGCCTTGGAGGACAGCTACGCGCGACGCGACGCCCCGGACGACAACCAGCGCGGTGGCAACCAGCGCGACGGCAACGAGCAAGCCCCGCGAGCCGACCTCGACCACCCGCACTGGACGCGGCCACGCCTGTGGCGCGGCGCGGCGGTGCCCGAGGTGCTGATGAGCGGCGACCACGCCGCCATCGCGCGCTTTCGGGCGGCCGAGGCCCTGCGGCGTGATCAACTGCGAGGTCTTGACCAGTTGCGAACCGCGCCGGGCGCCGCTGCGCCTGCGGTCCGCCGCCCGGACAGTCGATAACAGGCACTCGCCACCCAAAGCACACGCCCGACTGGCGCAAGCCGCTCGGACGCACAACTAGACGACTCAAGAAATAGCCGCCAGTCGCTGCTGTTTCACGATGACGGAACTGGCAAACCTGGACTGCCTCCCATGGATCTGATCGGACAGCTCGAACGCGAAAACGGCAAGAAGACCCTTCCCACGGTGCACATCGGCGACACCGTCGAGGTGAACTACCTCATCAAGGAAGGCGACAAGGAGCGCATCCAGCTCTTCATCGGCACCGTCATCGCGCTGAAGAACCGCGGCATCCGCCGCAACATCGTCGTGCGCCGCATCGTGCAGGGCGAGGGCGTCGAACGCACCTTCCCGCTGCACTCCCCGCGCGTGAAGGACCTCGTCATCACCCGCCGCGGCGAGACCCGCCGCGCCAAGCTGTACTTCCTGCGCGACCGCGTCGGCAAGCAGACCCGCCTCAAGGAGCTGCTGGGCGAGAAGGCGCGCAAGGAACGCGAATTCGAGAAGGCCGTGCGCGCCGCCGCCAGCGAAGCCGGCGCCGAAGGCTCCTGAACCTTCTGCCCGCCTACCTAGGCGCTCAAGCGTCCCACCTCCTCGAGGCGCCAGATGCGCAGCGCTCCGCACGAAGCGGCGTCCGGTGATCCGGGCTCCGTTTCGTCGTTTCCAGACTCGCTCCCGGATCACTACGATCATCGCCCCATGACCGAGAACCTCGGCAAGTACACCGCCCTCACTCTGGCCCTCATCGTCGTCGCCGTGGCGAGCATGGTGGTGCCCGTCGCCTTCATGAAGGAGAGCCCCTTCCGCCTGGGACTCGACCTGCAAGGCGGCACGCGCCTCGTGTACCAGCTGCCCTTCGAAGAGGCGCTGCGCACCGGCCAGATCACGCAGGATGAGCTGGCCGACAAGCCCTCGCTGCTGCGGTCCACGGCCGAGATCGTCAGGAAGCGCGTCGACCCGCAAGGCATGCGCGAAGTGTCGATCCGCCCCGAGGGCGAAGATCGCCTGGTCATCGAGCTGCCCAGCGCCGCGGAAATGGCGACGAGCAGCTTGTCGGGCCGCGTCTTGGCGGATGTTGGAGCGGCGGACCTCGCGCTCAAGCTCGATTCGACGGATGTGGCGCAGGTCAAGGCCTTCTCCACGCTCGGCGGGTTGCTGCGCATCGGCGGCGAGAAGCTCTCGTACGAAGCGCGCGAAGGCGCGACGCTGACGGGGCTCAAGCGCGGCCTCGAAGGCACGAGCGCGACGCAGCACGCCGCCGGCGCGAAGATCGAACTGCTGTCCTCCGACGAGCTGCAGCGCAGCATCGAAGAAGTCGGCGACATGCAATTCCTGCTGGAAGCCGCCGCCGCCGACTACAGCCGCCTGGGCAGCGACGAAGCCACCGAACAGCAACGCATGCGCGACTGGCGCGCCGCGAACCCCGAGGCGCCCGTCGCGGTCTTCAACGCCCTGCAGCGCGACGCCGGCGGTCCGATCGCCGGACTGCGCTGGTTCCCGCTGCGCCCCGACGAGGGCGAGCTCGAGACGCCGCTGTCGCAACGCGCCATGATCCCCGTCGTCGCACCGCGCAAGGAAGGCGGAACGGAAGGCGAGTGGAGCTTCACCGGCGCCGACGCGACCTTCCAGCGCACGGCGGACGAGTACGGCTACCCGGCGCTGTCGTTCGACATGTCGCCGTCCAAGCGCACGGCCTTCGGCGACTTCACCGGCGCCAATGTGCGCAGGAACCTCGCCATCGTGCTCAACAGCGAGGTCATCATGAACGCCGTCATCCGCGAGAAGCTGCCCGGCCAAGGGCAGATCTCCGGCGGAGCCGGCGGCTTCACCCCGCGCTATGTCGAGAGCGTGCTCAAGGTGCTGCGCTCGGGTTCCTTGAAGATGCGGCTCGTGCCGCTCGACAAGAGCCGCGTCGGCGCGAGCCTCGGCGAGGACTACGTCAAGAAGGGCTTCGTCAGCGCTCTGATCGCGTCGCTGGTCGTCGTGCTGTTCATGGCCTGGGTCTACCGGCGCCTCGGTTTCTTCGCCGTGATCGGCCTGGTGGTCAACCTCGTGCTGCTCTTGGGCGCGATGGCGTTCATGCGCGCCACGCTGACCTTGCCCGG
>SXXH01000262.1 GCA_005789645.1 Planctomycetia bacterium | reverse complement strand
GCGGCTACGGCGGCGGTGGTGGTGGCGGCGGTGGCGGTGGTCGCGGCTTCGGCGGCGATCGCGGCGACCGTGGCGGCCGCTGGGACCGTGGCGAGCGCGAAGACGGCTGGCGCTGAGCCCCGTCCGCGCGAGGGTCTCGGGTGCGTACGCGCCCTACTTCGCGCCGACTCCGCACGCGGCGCGTTGGACACTCCAACGCGCCGCGTGCTAGTTTCTGCACTGTGGTGCCGAGCCCTCGGCGCCTGACAACCCACCATCCAGCCTCGGACGGGGAAGCAGGTCGAACTCCTGCACGGTCCCGCCACTGTAGGTCGCCTGGAAGGTCGGACACGCGGCGAGCTGCGCGCTCGCGGACCACTGCGGCATGCCGCGGGAAGGTCGTCCGGCCAGAGCGACGAGTCAGGATATCCGCCGCGGCTGCAGGCCTTCCGTCCACCCGGACGGACTTCGACGGACGATCGAACGGCGACCATGCGACCCCAAGCCTTTCCGAGCGACCAGCATAGTCTGGAAGCAACTGCCTGCCGTGACGCGACTCGCGCCCCGCAGACGGGTCTGATCCTGCACTTGCACGCGTTGTACGCCGCGCTGGCGACCCTGGTGCTCCCGGCGAGCGCGCAACTTCCCTCGGCGCCGCAACCGAGCCAGCTTGGTGCGCACGCGCTCGCGGCACCAGGATTCGAGCGCACGGTGCTGGCCACCATGCCGCCCTACGCCGCGTGGGCGGCGCTCCCCGACGGCACGCGCCTCGTGCACGATGGCACGCGCCTCCTGCGCACCAACGGCACCTGGCTGGCCGAGGTCGCCAACTTCGGCGCCTTCGTCTTCCCCTCGTTCGTGGTGTCCGACGGACGCACGGCCTGGGTCGGGGAAAGCAGCGGCGGCTCGGTCCGCGCCGTGGACCTCGAGCGCGGCACCCAGTCGCTCCTCGCCTCCATCCCCTACAACTACGACGCGTTGCTGCTCGACGGCCGGCACCTGCTCGTCAGCGCGGCGCCTTGCGGCTTCAACTGCGGCACGCAACTGATCCAGCTCGACACGCGGACTGGTGCGCAGCTCGTGCGCGCCAACCTGCCGGGTCCTTCGGGACCGCTGTTCCTCGACCGCGACGGGAACCTGTGGTACGGCCGCAACTCGCCAAGCTATCCAGCACCTCCGGCTTCGGCCAGCCTGCTGCGCTTCGACGCGACCCTGCTCGACTCGAGCGTCCCCTTCGGCTTCGCGCAAGCGGTGGTCGTCCATGGACAGCTCGACTCGGTCTCCGACCTCGCCGTCGACCTAGAAGGTGGCGTCGTGCTCTTGTCCCAGTCGCGGCTGGGTGAAGAGAGCGAGATCGTGTGCCTCGACCTCGAGGGCGGCTGGTTGGGACGCGTGGCGCGCGGCACGCCGTGGTTCTCCGGCTTGGCGCTGGTCGACCTCGAAGGTCCTGGCGCGTTCCGTCCTTTCTCGCGCGCCGGCTCGCGCCTCGTGGTGGTCGAGAGCGAGTTCGTGCATGGCGGCCCTGATCGACTCGTCGCGTACGCCCCCAAGCGCCCGACCACCACGGTGGTCGGCGCGGGCAGTACGGGCACCGTGACCTGGCAGCTCGAGGACGGCCCTCCGCGCGGCGGTTGGATCCTGATGACCGCCCCGCGGCAAGCCTGGAGCGGCGCGGAGTCGAACTGGGTCCAAGGCGGTGCGCCGTTCCTCTCCGCGGTCGCCCCTCAAGGCTGGACGCGCTTCGCCAAGGGCGCGCTCGATGCGCAAGGCCATGGCCAGTGGAGCTGGAACTCGAACGGCCCCAACCATGTGTTGCAGGCGATCCTCTTGGGCGCCGATGGCCGTTCGCTGGGCACCAGCTCCGCCAGCTTCGACTAGGGACCGGGCTCGCGCGAGCACGACCTCCACCCAATCCTCCCCCACGCGGCAAGCACATGCGCCTCCACGCCACGCTCGGTTCCTGCCTCCGCCACGCCCTGGCGGCCTGCGTCTGCGCGGCCCCGCTCGCGGCCCAAGCGCGCTTCGCCACGACGGTGCTGGGCCAATCGAGTGGCACCGGCGGCGGCGGCATCAACAACCCGGCCAATGCGCTAGGCGCGCCGCAGGGCGGCGGACTCGTGCAAGGCTCGCTGCATGTGCACACGCTGGGAATCGGCGGTTCGCTGACCCTCGAACTGGGTGTGGCCGCCGTCGATGGTCCGGGCTGCGATCTCGTCGTGTACGAGAACGGCTTCCAGCTCGCTGGCACCGGCCTCGTGTTCACCGAAGGCATCCACCTCGAGGTCGCCAGCAACGGCGTCGACTACGCGCGCATGCCCGGACGCTACCAAGGTCCGATCGGCGGCTTCCCCGGGGCGCCCGGCGCGCCTTGGGGCGTGCTCTCCGGCGTCGCCGGCGGCACGCCCGTGCTGGCCAACGCGAGCACCAACGCCATCGATCCCTTCAACCCCGCGGTCGCCGGCGGCGATTGCTTCGACCTCGCGGAGCTCGCCGCGCATCCGCTCGTGCTCGCGGGGCTGCTCGACCTCCAAGCTGTGCGCCAGGTGCGCCTCGTCGACGTGGTCGAAGGGCTCTCGCTGGATTCGCAGGGGGCGCCCATCTGGGACAACTCCGGCTCCTTCGGCAGCGCCGATGTCGACGCCGTGGCGGTGGTGCAGACCGCCGCGACCGTCGCGGCCGGGCAGCCGCGCGCGGACCTGTCGATCGACGCCGCCGGCCACCTTGTGCTGGAGATCTCCGATCCCGACGGCTTCGGCGACCTCGTGCAGCCGCAGTGCACGGCCAGCTGGAACCTCGCGCCCATCAGCCTGACGCGCCTGCGCGGACTGCTGCCGCAGGTGGCGCCCATCCAAGGCGGCGTGCGCATGCGCTCGGCGACTCCCATCGCGGGATCCGGGCGCCGAGCGATGCTGTCGGTGTCGGTGGTCGACACCACCGGCCTCTTCAGCGTCGACCAGATCGCGCTGCAAGGGTGAACCCGACCCGCGCGCCGCGCCGCGTCAAGCAGACTTGACAACACCACGGCCGCCGCGGCGCGCGAGCTCGCGCGCCGACCAGGTCAAGGCAGCTGGACCAGCCGCAAGCGCGGTCCCGGCCGCTCGACCTGCCACAGCGCGAACAGCGGGAACTCCATCTCGGTCGGCAGGCGCATCTCGCGCGGCTCGGCGCCCGCGCGCGCGGGATCCACGCGCGACAATTCGCGCGCGTCGCGCCACAGGTGCGCGTAGAGATGGCCTGCGTCGCGCCCGCCGGACAGGTCGGCGGCGCGGCGCACCTCGAGCACGCGCCGCGCGCCGATCACGCGCAGGAGCTGTTCGGGAGTCGCGCCGCGCGGCTCGAGCCCGCGCTTGACGGAGATGGCGCCCGTGCGCTCGTCGCCGTCCAGCAGCTCCTCGATGCGCACCGCGCGCACGCCGCCCGATTCCGCGCCCGACTCGAGGCGCGCGAGGCGCGCCGCCTCGCGCAGGCGCAAGTCCTCGCCACGCGCGCGACGCAGCTCGCCGAGGAGCAGCAGCGACTCGCGGTCGAGCGGCAGCTCGGGACCGTAGCGATCGACCAGCAGCAGACCCTCGCCCTCCTGCGCGAGGCGAGCGCCCTCGACGCGCGTGTCCCGTCCGCCCAGCAGCCAGGCGAAGCGCGCCGCCTGCGCCAGCGGCACGAAGAGCAGCATTGCCAGCACGACGCGCGCCGGCCGGCGACGCCACAAGGCCTCTGCGCAAGCCGCCGCCGGCAGGCAGCCGGCCGCCAATCCGGGCAGCAGGTACCGCACGTGGTCGCTCTGGTTGACGAGGAAGAAGCACAGCCAGCCGAGCACGAACAAAGCCACGCCACGCAACGCCCGCAGGCGCCAGGCGAACCACAGCCCAGGCACGAGCAGCACGACGAGCAGCGGGTCGTAGCCCAGCGCGGCGTGCCCAAGGCGCGCGGCCGATTCCCAGCGCACTCCGAACACGACCGGCATGCCGCCGACGCTCACGGCGTCGAGTTGGGCGAGCTGCGCCCCACCGACGACCGCGTCCTGCGGCGTGGACCCGTGCACCAGCAAGTACGGATGGCCGACGAGGATCCCGACCAGCGCGAAGCACGCGACCGCCGCGCAGCCTTCGACGACGCGCGCCACGAGCGCGCCACGCCAAGGCCGCGGCGAGCACAACCACGCGCCGAGGGGCGCCAAGAGCACGCCGAGTCCAGCTTGGTGCGAGGCGAAGGCTGCGCCGGCGGCGGCGCCGCACCAGCACAGCGCCCTCCAACCTCCACCGCGCGCGTGCGCGATGGCCGCCCACGAGGCGAGCAACGCGAAGAAGGCCACGAAGGCCCATGGACGCTCGTGCGTGGCGTAGTGGACGGCCAGCAGGCTCGTGCCCGCCAGCCACCCGGCGATCCACGCCCCCACGCCGAGCCCCGCCGCGCGCGCGGCGCGGAAGGCCACCCAGCCGCTGGCCGCGGAGACCACCGCCACGAGCACGCGCGCCGGCAAGGCGACGAGAGCGGGATGCTTGGCCGCGGCCTCGGCGTAGCCGGAAGCGTCGGACCATGCGCCGGAGACGAGCCCCAGCAGGTACTGCGCCAAGTAGATCGGCAGCAGCAGGTAGGGAATCAGGTTCGGGTAGGTGGAGTACTTGCCCACCGGCGGCACGAGGTCGCGGTCCCGCGCCATGCCCAGGGCCTGCCGCACGACATGCGCGTCGGGCACGTAGCTCCCGCCGTCGCCGTGGTCGATCGCCCACAAGCGCACGGCCAGCGGCACGACGCCCAGCACGACCAGCATGGCGACGCGGCGACGACGCGCGCGCGCGCGTTCGGCGCCATCGAAGCCCGCGTCCGCGACCGATGCCTCTCCCATGCGGAGCGCCTCAGGCCTCGGGGTCGGTCTCGAAGCGCTTGAGGAAGTCGTCCGTGCGCCCCACTTCGTCGAGCTTGGTGACCAGCAGGTCCATCGCCTCGATGAAATTCATGCGCTGCAGCACGCGCCGCAGCACGTGCACGCTCTTCAAGCGCTTGGCCGAGATGAGCTTCTCCTCCTTGCGCGTACCCGACTTCTCGACGTCGATGGCAGGGAAGATGCGCCGGTCGGCGAGCTTCCTCGACAGCACGACCTCCATGTTGCCGGTGC
>SXXH01000261.1 GCA_005789645.1 Planctomycetia bacterium | reverse complement strand
CGTCGGCGAGCGCGACGACGCCCGGGTGGGCGAGCGTCGCGCCGCGCAGTTCGAAGGTGCAGCCGGCCAAGTGGCGACTCAGCGCAGGAGCCCGATCTCCTTGGCGGTCTTCTTGAGTTCGTCGAACAGCTTGTCGTCGCAGGCGATCAAGCCGTCCTTGCGGTCCATGGCGGCGAGCAGCTTCTCGTCCGCGATGGCGACGAGCGCCTTCTGGAGCTTGTCCGTGAAGCCCTTGCCGTAGCGCTCCTCGAGCACGGGGTGCGCCGTGAAGTTGTAGTCGGCGTACGGCGGCGTCTCCCACACGATCACGACCTGGTTCGGGTCGATCTTCTTCTCGGCCACGCGCTTCTCGTAGACGGTGTAGTCGACCACGCCGAAGTCGAAGCTCTTGGCGGCGACCAGCTCGATCGTCTTGTCGTGCGAGCCCGAGTAGTTGGGCTCGGCGCCGAAGAACTCCTTGGGCGAGAGCTTGGTGGCCTTGCGGATGTGGTACTCGGGCATCAGGCGGCCCGAGGTCGACTGGGCCGAGCCGAAGGTGAAGGTCTTGCCCTGCATGGCGAGCGGGAACTCGGCCGACTTCGACAGGCCCGCGTCCTTGTGCGCGATGAAGTAGCTCTTGAAGGCGGTGTCGCGCTTGCCGCAGGCGATGGCCTTGGCGCCCTTGACGGCTTCGCGCGCCTGCACGCCGGTGTAGCCGCCGAACCAGCACAGCTGCAGGTCGCCGTTCTTGAAGGCGTCGACCGAGGCGTTGTAGTCGACGGACGGCACGTACTCGACCTTGACGCCCAGCTCCTTCGACAGGTGCTCGGCCAGGGGCTTGTACTTCTCGTTGAGCTCGGTCGTGTTCTGGTTCGGGATGCCGCTGAAGCGCAGGGGCGGCTTCTCCTCGACCGGACGGAAGGCGACGAGCAGGGCGGCGCAGGCGACGAGGCCGGCGACCGCGAGGGACCACGGCAGGTAGGGGCGATGCGACACGGCATCCGATGCGCGTCCGATCGCTCGGGCGGGACAGTCGCCTCGACGAGGAACGCGGCTTGGCAGGTTGTAGGCGGGAAGCCGGACCAGCCACGCGACCGACCCGGACCCACGGTGTACCCAAAGCGTGGGGGTGCTGTCGAACCCGCGGGGCAGGACGCGCTCGGAAAGGTGACGGGGTCGTGCAGTCGGTGCTCGGGGGCCTGTTGCCGCTCGTCCTCGTGGGCAGGGAGCACGATCGTGTCGCTCTCCGTCGACGCACGCCGTGGAAGAAGCGCGGCAGACCCCTTCTCCGACGCGGGGTCGCCTGCGTAGGATCGGGATGCGCCGGCCGATGGCGCGGCCCAGAAGCACCCTCCAGGAATCCTCCGCATGAGCGGCCACGACGCGCGTCCCGAGACGGACGCACACGACAGCGCTTCCAACGAGACAGGGCGAGCCGCGCGCTTCGCGCCCAGCCGCCGCGACTTGATGCGCACTTCCGCCAGCGCGGCCGCGGCCGGACTGGTCGCGCCGGCGGTGCTGGGCGCGCAATCGACGAGCGCGCTCGCCGCGCCGGTCGCTTCCGCGGCGGAGACGCTCTCGGGCGAGGTGGAGATCGAGTTGTCGATCAACGGCGCCCAGCAGAAGCTCAAGGTCGAGCCGCGCACCACGCTGCTCGACGCCTTGCGCAACCGCGCCAACCCGCCCTTGACCGGTTCCAAGCTGGTTTGCGATCGCGGCAATTGCGGCGCGTGCAGCATGAACGAGGGAGGCAAGCTCGTGTACGGCTGCCTGCAGCTCGCCGTCGACGCGCGCGGCAAGGACGTGCGCACGGTGGAAGGGCTGCAACAGGGAGACGAGTTGTCCGCCGTGCAGCGCGCCTTCTGCGAGAAGGACGCCTCGATGTGCGGCTTCTGCACGCCGGGCTTCGTCATGGCGATCACGCATTGCCTGGAGAACCATCCCAAGGCGGACCTCGAGCGCATCAAGGCGGCCTGCGCCGGCAACTTGTGCCGGTGCGGCACGCAGCCGCATGTCTTCGAGGCGGCGCTGTCCGTCGTGCAAGGAGGCGCCAAGTGAGCGCGACCCCGCCCTTCCCCGGCGCCGGGTATCCGGACGCCTCGCTGCTGGCTCCCGCGCAGGACTCCGCGCCGAAGCCCAAGCGCACGAAGAAGATCAAGGCCACCAAGGTCGTCGATGGCATCGAGCAGGAGGTGGAGATCGAGGTCGAGGATGCCGGCGGTCCCGAGTGGGGCGCGCGCGAGACGCTCAAGGTGCTCGACAAGGACCTCCAACGCGTCGACGGACCTGTCAAGGTTTCTGGACGCGCGGTCTACACGCACGATGTGCGCGCGCCCGGCATGGCTTGGGCGCGGCTGTTGTTGGCTCCTGTCGCCGCGCTGAAGATCGCCAGGCTGGACTTCGCGGCCTGCAAGGCCGTCAAGGGCTACCTCGCGCACGAAGTGCTCGAGGCCGAGGAGACGCGCTGGCTTGGCCAGCCCATCGCGGCCGTGGCGGCCGAGAGCAGCGAGGCCGCCGAGGATTGCCTGCGCGCCATCTTCTTCGAGTGGGAGGCGCGGCCGGCCGTGCTCGACCGGGAGTCGGCCCTCAAGCCCGACGCTCCACAGGTCGGCCGTCGCGGCAACCAAAGCAAGCCCTCCGTGCGCGGCGAGGAAGCCAAGGCGCGCGCGGCCATCGAAGCCGCGCAGTTCAAGGTGTCCGCCACCTACACGGTGCCTGTCGTGCACCACGCCTGCCTCGAGACCCATGGCGCCGTCGTCGACTGGCGCGGTGGCGACGAAGCCACCGTGCATTGCAGCACCCAGGTCACCTTCGGCTTCGCGGGCGACGCTGCCAAGATCCTCGAGCTGAAGCAGGCCAACGTGGTCGGCGTCGTCGAGCACATGGGCGGCGGCTTCGGCAGCAAGTTCGGCTTCGGCATCGAGGGCGAGGCCGCGGCGCGCTTGTCGAAGGGCCTGCGGCGTCCCGTGCACCTCATGCTGACGCGCAAGGACGAGTTCCGCATGGCGGGCAACCGCTCGGGTTCGCACATCGAGGCCTCCGGCGGCATGGATTCCGCCGGAGTGCTCGTCGGAGTCGCGGCGCGCGCCCACAAGCACGGGGGCTTGGGCGACGGGTCGTTGTCGGGTTTGCCTTACATCTACAAGTGCGCCGAGTCCTGGAGCGAGATCTCCGGCGTGCGCACGAACCTCGACGCGTCGCGCGCCATGCGCGCGCCCGGGCATCCGCAAGCCAGCTTCGCCACCGAATCGCTGCTCGACGAGCTGGCCTACGCGGCCGGGCTGGACCTCCTGGAGGTGCGCAAGGCGAACCTCGACGACAAGGTCTGGCATCGCCAGCTGGACCGCGTGGCGCGCGAGGTCGGTTGGTTCGAGCACGCGAACCGCACGCGCCCCGGATCGGGGAAGGACGAGCTCTGCGTGGGCATCGGCTTCGCCATCTCGCGCTGGGGCGGCGGCGGCGGACCGGCGTGCGAAGTCGAGATCGCCATCGAGCGCGATGGCTCGGTGACCTCCGCGGTCGGCAGCCAGGACCTCGGCACCGGAGTCCGCACCTACGTGGCCGCCATCCCCGCGGAGGAGCTGGGCCTGCCGTTGTCCGCCGTCGTGGCCAAGATCGGCTCGACGCGCCTCGGCAACGCGAATGGCTCGGGCGGCAGCGTCACCACCGCCAGCCTCGCCCCGGCCGTCAAGCACGCCGCCTGGAACGCGCGGCAAGCCTTCGCCGAGGTGCTGGCGCCGCTTTTGGGATGCACGCCAGCGGATGTGGTGTTCGTCGACGGTCATGTGCAAGCCGCCGCTGGCGGCCGCAAGTTGTCGTGGAAGCAGGCCTGCGCCGCCCTGCCGGAAGCGGGCTTGCGCGCCAAGGGGACCTGGCAGGCGCACCTGCAGGCCAACGGCGTGCACGGCGCCCAGGCGGCCAAGGTGGAGGTCGACACGCTGACCGGACGCGTGCGCGTGCTGCACATGGCCTGCATGCAGGACGTGGGGCTGTGCTTGAACCGCGCCGCCACGCGCAGCCAGATCAACGGTGGCATGGTGCAGGCGCTCGGCTACGCCTTGCTCGAGGAGCGCGTGGTCGACCCGGCCCTCGGCCTCCAGCTGAACCCGTGCTTCGAGGACTACAAGCTGCCGCACAGCCTGGAGATCCCGAAGATGACCGTGGTGCTCGACGACGAGGATCGACGCGCGCCCATCGGCATGTCGGA
Organism: Planctomycetia bacterium; assembly: GCA_005789645.1. Lineage (GTDB taxonomy): Bacteria > Planctomycetota > UBA1135 > UBA1135 > SXXH01. The sequence continues at coordinate 5,364 of SXXH01000261.1, read as the reverse complement.
GGCGCCGATCGTCCCCGGCGGCGCGGCCATCGCCAACGCCATCCACAACGCCTGCGGCGCGCGCATCCGCAGCTTGCCCTGCACTCCCGACAAGGTGTTGGCGGCGCTGGGCAAGGTCTCCTGAGGCGCGCTGGTTCCTCCGGCCATCCCCGCACTTTCGAGCGAGGTTACTCGACATGAAGTCCTTCACGCTGGTCAACCCCACGACGCTCGACGGCGCCCTCGAGGCGCTGGCGGACGCGATGGATCGCCGTGGGCGCAGCAAGGCCGCCTTGCTGGCCGGTGGTCAAGATCTCTTGACAGAGCTCAAGGAACACCTCGCCGAGCCCGAGGTGGTGGTCAACCTCAAGGGCGTGCCAGGCCTGGACGCCATCCTGGTCGAGGGCGACCTGCTGCGCATGGGGGCGCTGGCGACCTTGTCCGCCATCGAAGCCCATCCCGGCATCCTCGAGCGGGCCCCGGCGCTGGCGCAGGCCGCCGCGAGCGTGGCCTCGCCCCAGATCAGGAGCGTGGGCACGCTGGGCGGCAACTTGTGCCAACGGCCGCGCTGCGCCTACTACAGGCTCGAGGAGGCCAAGTGCATCAAGAAGGGTGGCGCCGAGTGCTTCAGCTACTCGGGCCGCAACAAGTACAACGCCATCTTCGGCGGCGGTCCGAGCTACATCGTGCACCCGAGCGACCTCGCCACCGCGCTCGCTGCGCTCGACGCCTCGGTCGTCGTGCTCACGAAGAAGGGCCTGCAGACGACGCCCGTCGAGCGCTTCTTCACGTTGCCCTCCGAAGGCTCGATCTTGAAGGAGACGATCCTCAAGCCCGACGAGATCCTGGTCGAGGTGCAGGTGCCGCTCGACGCGTTGGCGCGTGGCAGCGCGTGGAGCAAGTTCAAGGAGCGCGCCTCCTACGACTGGGCTCTCGCCTCCGTCTGCGCCGCGATCGAGAAGGACGCGGGCAAGGTCAAGCGCGCGCGCATCGCCTTGGGCGGAGTCGCGCCCATCCCCTGGCGCGTGCCGGCGGCCGAGGCCCTGCTGGTGGGCAAGGCGCTCGACGAGGCCGTGATCGCGGCGGCTTGCGCGGAAGCGCTGCGTGGCGCCGAGCCCTTGTCGGAGAACGGCTACAAGATCCCGCTGGCCAAGGGCATCTTGACGCGCGTCCTGCGCGGGTTGGCTTGAGATGGGCGCCGACCCGTCCCGCGAAGCAGATCGGCCGGATCCAGGTCTCGCGGGGCCGCCCGCCATGGACGAGAAGGCGCTCGCCGCCGGCGCCTTGACGCCGTATTGCCGCGAGTTGGCCAGCAAGAAGTACCTGCTGCGAGCCCGCCTGGCCTTGGTCGACGAGGACTACCTCGACGCCAGCTGCCACACCTGGTGCCAGAAGACCCGTTCCGCCATGGGGCCCGACCGCGACTTGGTGGGCCCCGCGGAGTGTCGCTCCGATCGGACATGCTGGGAACCCATCCGCTGAGTCCAGCCTGCGCTAGACTCTGCTGAAGCATCCAACCCCTACGAGCCACGCAGCCCGATGAGCACACTGCTCTGCCTCTTGCCCGCACTGTCCCACACCGAGCCCGACGCCGCCCCGTTTGGCTTGCATGTGGAAGCCCGCACAGCGAGCGTCTACGCGGGGGCTTGCCACTACGGTGGCGAGTCCGCGACTGCCGGGCGCGAGGCGCTCGTGGCGCTGCGCTTCGATGGCGGGTCGCTGGCCGGCGAAAGCCTCGCCGGCGCGTCGTTGGCTTTCGTCCTCGCCGCGGACGCCAACCTCGAAGACGAGTCGCTCGTGGCGCGCGCGCATGTATACGTGGACGCGCCGCGCGGCGCCGCGCAGGAAGCGGCGCTGCTCCTGGCGGCGCGCAGGCACCTTGGCTCCCGCAGCTTGGAGCTGTCCGCCGTCGAAGTCCGCGATCTGGCGATCCACGACGCAGGCGACGCGGTCGAGGTGCGCGTGCCTGGAGTGGCGCGCTTGGCGGCCCTGGCCATGCCTGACCGCGCGTGCTGCAAGATGCCGCAGCAAGTCTGGTACCGCCCACTGGGCGAGATCGAAGGACCGCTCGTGCTGCTGTGCGAGGAGTTCCGCGTGACCAACGCCGCGATGCACTTCGCGCGACACGACGAGAACAACGGCTTCGTGGCGCGCTTTGGCGTCGCGCCAGGAGGCGACTGACCATCGCCAACCAGCGGACCTCGCGCGCCGCCGCCCTCGGCTGGCTGGTCGCGCTGCTCGCTGTCGCCGGGGCATGGTGGGGTTGGTCCCGCCGTGGCGGATCGTCGCCCGCCGGCCTCGATGCAGGCGTGCTCGAGCTCGACGAGGGCGGCTTGCGCCCTGGTTCCGCGTTGGATGCCAGCCCGGCCGCGGCCACGCTTCCCCGCGCGGTGCTCGACGCGAGCGCCTCGGATGGTGGTGGTCGCAGCGCCGGCCTGCCGCCTCCTCCGCCCGAAACGACCGTGGCCGTGTGCGGCATCGTGCGCGACCAGCGCACGGGCGCGCCGGTGGCGGGGATGAAGCTGGCCTTCCTGTCGACGCGCCCCGTGGTCGTGCACGCGACGACCGACGACGAGGGACGCTTCCAGACGCTGCCCGAGCTGGCCCCGGGGATCGTTTCGGTGATGCACGAGGCGAACCCGGATGTCTTGCGTTTGCGCGCGCGCTTCGAGCTCGAGCCGCCGCAGTTCTTGCTGCGGCGCTTCGCCGCCGGCAGTCCCACGCAGTCGCTCGACCTCGCCGCGCGCGCTCCGGACGAAGTGCTCGAGGTGGATGTGCTCACGCCGGAAGGTGGGCCCGCCGCGGGCGCGGCCGTGACCTTGACGCGCGGCTCGCGTGGACGCGAAGGCGAACTGCGCGTCGAGGTGCGCGATCTCGAGACCACGGACTTCGCGGGGCGGGCGCGCTTCGCGCATTTTGGTGGTGATCCGCTCGATCGCGTCTGGCTGGTCGAGGCCGAACACGAAGGCGCGTGGGTCAGCGACCTGCTCTCCATTGAAGGTCCCTTCGGGGCCCGCGCGCGACGGCTCGACTTGTTTCCTGCCGGCATGCTCACGATCCGCGCGCGCAACGAAGAGGGCCGGCCGGTCGCCAACGTGTCGCTGTCGGTGGCGTGCGAAGACGGTGGAGTCGTGTTGCGCGGACGCCAAGTGGCCACGGACGGAGCCGGCGAAGCGTTGGTGGCGCCCTTGCGCGCCGCGTGCTGGACGGTCACCGCCACCCATCCTTTGACGGGCCGCAGTCTTTCGCGCACGCTCGACCTGCCGCGTGGAGCCAGCAAGGAGGTCGAATTCGTGCTGGGTGTGGGCGGCCTGCGGCTCGCCGCGTCGGGCGCGGTGGTCGATGAACTGGGCCATCCGCTGCCGGGCGTCACCGTGCGCGCCCAAAGCGGCGACGAGGAGCCAGTCGAGCTCGTCACCGGCGACAATGGCGCCTTCGCCTTCTGGGCGCGGCCCGCGCGCGAGGTGCACTTGGCGATCGGGGGCGGCTATGGCGACGACATCTACGATCCGACCGCCTCGACGCTGCCCTTCGGCACCTCGGGCCTGGCGGTCGTGCGCCGCGCGCGCCTCGCCGCGCGCAGCATGGCTTGCGTCGTGCTCGATGCGCAGAGCGGCAAGGAAGTGCGCCGCGCCAGCATCGTGTTGCACCATCCCGGCGATCACTTGGCGCGCGGCGGGCACGCCATGCAACGCCATGGCGCTCCGAGCGGAGTCGCGACCCTCTATTGGAAGGAACGCGACGACCTGCGCTACGCGGTGGAAGCGCCCGGCTACGCGACCCTCGAGGGACGTCTATCCGATGCGTTGGAGGAGTCGGGCCAGTGGGGGCCGTTGCGCTTCGATCTGGTGCGCGGCTTCCACCGCGATCTCGCTTGCATCGATCGCGCCACCGGTCGAGCCCTCCAAGGCGTGCAAGTGCGCGATGGTTCGCGCCTGGTGGGCGCGAGCGACAGGAACGGCAAGGTCGAGCTGCGCGCGGATGATTGGCCCGAGCTCCTGCGCTTCGACGCGCCGGGCTACGCGCCGCTCCTGTGGGATCCGCGCGAGGCTCCGTTCCCCGGGCGGGTGGTGGCCCTGGAGCCGCGACGCGTCGTCGACGACGGCCGCTGAGCACGCTTGGCGCGCGAGCGCGTGTTCCTGCGCCCGCGGGCGCATGGACGCGCGGTCCGCCGCAAGCAAGGATGTTCGCGATGGACAAGAAGCCCTCGAGGAAGACGGCAAGCGACGATGGTCGCGCCGCCGCGGAACAAGCCCCGCCGCCGCTCTCGCCCCCCGGAGTCGGCTTGCCGCGCGCGAGCGCGCCTGCGCGCGAAGAGACCTTGGCGCTCGTGCCCGTGCGCAACATGGTGCTGTTCCCGGGCGTGGTGCTGCCGGTCGTGGTGTCGCGTCCCAAGTCGATCGACACCGTCATGGAAGCGGTGCGGCGCAAGGAGCCCTTGGCGCTCGTCCTGCAGAAGGACGAGAAGGTCGAGGAGCCGCGCCGCGACGACTTGCACGACATCGGCACGGTGGCGGAGATCGTGCGCCACATGCTGGCGCCCGACGGCAAGTTGCACCTGATCTGCCAAGGCGAGCAGCGCTTCGCCTTGGTGGAACTCGTCGACCGCGGCAAGACGCTCGCCGCGCGCATCAAGCGCCTGGAGGAGGAGTCCAAGGCGCCGCCCGCCGAGAAGGACGAGGCGCGCTTCCTGGCGCTCAAGGAACAGGCGCGCGAGGTGCTGCAGTTGTCGCCGGGCGCGCCCGAGGACCTCGCCAATGTGTTGATGGGGGTGCCTTCGCCGGCGCTCTTCGCCGACATGGTGACGACCTTCCTCGACGTGCCGCTGCAGGAGAAGCAGGAGATCCTCGCCACGCTCGACGTCGCCAAGCGGCTCGCCAAGGTGTCGACGCGCCTCGCGCATCTGGTCGAGGTGCTGCGCCTGTCGCAGCAGATCCGCGAGCGCACCAAGGGCACGCTCGACAAGGCGCAGCGCGAGTACTATTTGCGCGAGCAGCTCAAGCAGATCCACAAGGAGCTCGGCGTCGGCGAGAATGGCGAGCACGAGGAGTTGGCGCAGAAGCTGGCGGCCTGCGGCATGCCGGCCGAGGTGGAGAAGGAAGCCAAGAAGGAGCTCGCGCGCCTCGCGCGCCTGCCCGAGGGCGCGGCCGAGCAGGGATCGCTGCGCTCGTGGCTCGAGACGATGGTCGAGCTGCCGTGGAAGCAGTCGACCACCGACAGCATCGACATCGCTGCGGCGCGCGCCATCCTCGATGGCGACCATCATGGCCTCGAGAAGGTCAAGCGCCAGATCCTCGAGTACTTGGCCGTGCGCAAGTTGGCGCCCGAGGGCAAGCGCGCCAACTTGTGCCTCGTCGGCCCACCCGGCGGCGGCACGACCTCGCT
>SXXH01000260.1 GCA_005789645.1 Planctomycetia bacterium | reverse complement strand
CGAGAGGCTGGCGGCGATGTAGGGATAGCGGAAGTTCTCGGGGAAGCGCAGGCCCATCAGGTGGGCGAGGCCGATGGCGATGCCCGAATACCCGGCGAAGTCCGCGTAGATCTGGCCGCCGAAGCAGGCCGTCGCCAGCCATGCGTCGAGCGTCGAGGCGCCGGCGGCGCGCGCGGGGCTGTAGATGCGCTCGACCGACATGGCGAGGCCGTCGGCCACCACGATCTTCCAGAACAGACCCGAAACCACGCGATAGAGGCCGATCTGCACGCATGGCCACGACAAGGCGGCCCTCTGCTCGAGCTGCGGCAGGAGCTCGCTCGCGCGCAGGATCGGACCGGCGACGAGCTGGGGGAAGAACGACACGAACAAGAAGAAGTCGACGAAGGTGCGGCACGGCTTGAGCGTCCCGCGGTGCACGTCGATCGTGTAGCTGAGCGTCTGGAAGGTGTAGAAGCTGATGCCGACGGGCACGATCCAGTCATCCACCCAGCCGGGCGTCGGCTCTGGCGGCGCGTCGAGCATCAGCACCGTGCGCACGATGAGCGGCGTGTACTTGAAGAACGCCAAGAGCCCGAGGTTCGAGACCAGCGACACGAGGAGCCAGCGCATCCGCGTCGCCTTGTCTTCGGTGGCGTCGATCCTCGCCGCGGCCCAGTAGTCGACGATCGCCGAGAACAGGATCAGCGCCAGGTACTCCCAGCGCCACCAACCGTAGAAGGCGAGGCTCAGCGCGAGCGTGCCGAATTTGGCCGCGCGCAGCGGCAGCAGACGCCAGACCGACCAGGCGACGACGAAGAAGGCGAGGAAGACTACCGAATCGAAGCGCATCGCTCAGCGCCCGTCGCTCGCACGGCTTCTCTCGCTCGCCACGCCTCCGAGTATGGATCCCTCGCCGCGCGGGGGCAAGTGCTCACTTCGCCTCGCGCTTTGGGCAGACGAGGTCGAGCACGAAGATCTTCCACGCCCCCTCGATCTGGTCCATGTCTACGCCCTCGAAGGCCGCTTCGTTGGCGCGCGTGCGCGCCCGGTATCCGGCCTCCTCGAAGCCGCGCAGGCCGGGCTTGCGCGCCGCCTCGGGGATGGACTCGAGCTCCTCCTTGAAGGCCGACTTCAGCGTGTCGAAGTAGGTCGGCAGGATCTTCTTCCACGCCGGGTTCTTGGCGACATCCTTGCTCTTGTTGAGGAAGTAGACCATCGACCAACCCTGCGCGTAGCAGATGTAGACCTTCGTCGGGTCGTAGTACTCGCGCTGCTCGTACTTGACGATCTCGCGCCAGGGGATGTGCTTCTCGAGCGACACCGCCTCGCGGATCGTGTCGCAACGCCAACTGTTGACGCCGATCTCCTTCAACTTGCCGTTGACGATGACCGCGCCGCTGAAGTAGTCGCCGTAGCCCTCGTTGAACCAGGTGTGCGGCGGCAGCTCGCCCGCGCTGTAGTGGATGTACTGGTGGAAGGCCTCGTGGTACAGCACCACGAAGGTGTCGAGGTCGTCGGCGCGCTTGAGCGCCTTCTGGTCGGCGGCGTTGTCGTACAGGACCAGCTCCTCGGAACCGGAGTTCCAGTATCCCGCCGTGCGCTCCGCGCCGCCGTACTGCAGGTATTCGTCGCGGCTCTTGCACACGCGCACGGTCGAGGCGCGCGTGATGGGCGCGACGGGCGGGAAGAGCTTCTCGTACTCCTTGCGGATCACGGGCAGGTCGGACAGCACCCGCTTGATCAGCGGCTTGTCCGCCGAATTCGTGGCCAGGATGTAGTGCTCGGCGTCCTCGGCGCGCCAGCCGCGGATCAGCTTCTTGCGCACCTCGATGCGGTAGGCGGGATCGACCAGCTTCTTGCCCGCGTACATGCGCTCCAGCTTGCCCGCGTCCTTGTCCTCGGGCTCGGCGATGACCGCGTCGGCGGCCATCTTGCGCCACAGCACCGCGTTGGCTTCCCAATCCTCCTTGGGGCAGGTGGCCACGAAGGCGATCGTGCGCGCCTCGTTGCGCCACTCCCACGCCCAACCTTCGAGGCCCGCGATGGCACCCTTGCCCGGCAGCAACGCATGCTCTTGCCCGGTCCACTCCTTCGCCTTCTTCGGCTCGCCCTGCGCCTTGCCGACGGTCCAGCCCGTCATCTGCTGGCGAGTCCAGCTCTCGAGGCTGGTGATGGGTTCCACGGCGCGCGCCTTCTGGCGTCGCTCGCCGGGCTGCTCGTCGGCCTGCTCCTCGCCTTGCGCGCCTTGCGCGCCTTGCGTCGCGTGCTCGATCCACACCACCGACATGGTGGGGCGCTGCGCGCGCTTGGGCTTCTTGGGATCGACCTTCTCCTGGTAGATCAGCACCACCCATTGCTCGTCGGGTTGCGCCGGCAGACCTTCCCAGGTCTTGGGCACCTGGAACTCGAGGCCGAGGTCGGGACGCTTCTCGGTCGTCCAGCCTTGGGCCGCGGCGAGACTGGCGAGCAGCACGAAGCACACAGGCAGGTGGAGGATGCGGAGGAGGGAGCGCATGCCCCACTCTTGTACCACCGCGCCGCGCGCGGCGGAGGCGGACGCAGCGTCAGATCTGGACCTTGAGCGGCTTGATGGCCAAGGCGCCCGCCAGCATCGACAGCACGAGAAAGGACAACACGATGCCGCCCGGCCCGCCCGGCAAGAAGCCCAGGTCGGCGTCCGGTTGCGCGTGGCGGATGCGCACGAAGGGCGAGCCTTCGTCGAAGGCCGGTTCCGCCGGCCACAAGAGCGCGTCGACGAAGCCGGTTCCGCGTTCGCCTTGGATCGTGCGCGGCGCGACGGCGCCCGCCGCGAGGAGCTTGGTCGCGCGGGCGCCATCGAGCTCGAAGGCGAGCTCGTGCACGCCGGACTCGCGCGCCACGACCTCGACGAAGGCGCGCCCATCGCGCGCATTCACGACGAGCGGCGAGACCTGCTCGACGCCCGGCGGCAGCACGAGCACGAGCTCGCCCACGCGCGAGGCGTGGGTGGCCGCCAGTTCGATGTCGATGGTCGTTCCCGCGCCCGCGAGGCGTTCCATGCCGGGCGGCGTCGTCGGCACCGGCGCGAAGCCGTAGCGCACGACGAACTGCGCCACGACCAGCGCGAAGGGCAGGAACAGCGGCAGGAAGGGCGTCAGGTTGAGCGCCAAGTACTGCAGGTTGCGCCCCAGCACCTTGCCGATGGCGATCCCGACGATGCGCAAGTCGTCCTGCCAGATGCGGATCTCGATCAAGTGCGCCTTGATGCGCTCCTTGGCTTCCTTGATGCGGCGCTGCGGCGAGACCTGCTTGAAGACCCACAGCGCGAACACGCCGAAGACCGCGCTGGCGAAGCACAACGCGAAGACGCGCCCGAGCTGCTCCGGCAGCCAGAGCAGCCAGTCGAACACCGCCGTCGTGGCTTGGTTGAGCGCGTTCATGCAGTGGCGGCACCCCTGGTCGCGGGGCGCGCGGCGACCGTCAGGAGATGTAGCCGAGGCCCTTGAGCTTCTCCGTGATGGCCGCGTCGGAATCGGCGCCCTCGAACTTCTCCAGCTCGCGCTCCAGCACGTGCTGGATGAACTCCTCGTGCGAGGCGTAGCCCGCCACCGCCGCGATCTTCTTGATGCGCGCGATCAGGTCCTTGTCCAACTTCACCTTGTTCTCGGATCCGAACATGTCGTGTCACTCCAGCACTGGCTTGCCCTTGAGTTCGGGCGGGATGGCGACGCCATGGCGCCGCAGCACTTCGACCGTGAGGTCCTCCAGGCGATGCGCTCCCGGACGCACGCGGCGGTTGGCGAGGATCGTGCCCTCGACCACCTCCGGCGCCATCAGGTGGCTGCCGTTGAAGGTCCCTCCCTTGTCGTTGTCGCACAGGATCTCGTGCGGAATGCGCCCCGAGGACGCCTCGTCCGAGTTCCCGTAGTTCTCGTTGTACCCGACGACGATGTCGGGCGCCTCGGGCACGCGCGGCCCGCTGTAGCATCGCGTGGCGAGATCGGCGCGCAACACGACCTGGGCGCCATCCGCGTCGCGCAGCGACTCCAGTTCGGCCTTCAGCTCGGCCAGCAACGCATCGGCCTCCGCGCCGGGCGCGACGATGCCCGACTCGTCCTCGCTCGTCGCCGGATCGTCCAGCTCGCGTCCGCGCAAGTTGAGGTACAAGCCGTTGAAGCCCAGTCCGTAGGCGCGCGTCTTCGACCAGTCGACAGCGTCGAACGACACCGGCGAACGCGCGGGATCGCCCTCGGGCAGCTCCTTGGCGCGGCCCTCCTTCAACACGAGATGGCCCCGCTCGAGCAGCCAAGTGTTGAGGCTGAACTTGCGCCTGTAGCTGGCGAAGCCATGGTCGCTCATGACGACCACCACGTCGTTCGGTCCGGCCGCGTCGAGCAGTCGCCCCACCAGCGGGTCCATGCGCAGGTACAAGTCCTCCACGATGTCTCGCCAGGTGCTCCCAGGGCGCTTGGACCAATCCTCGGTCGAGCCGCGCGCGAACGCGGCATCGTGGTGCGGATGCGCGTCGTCGTGGTGGCGCCACAACATGTGCCCGCACAAGTCGACTCCGGACATGTAGAAGAACATGAACCCGCCGCGCGGATTGGCCTTCCACCGCGCGATGGCGTGGTCCATCAAGCGCACGCCCTCGTCGTGCACCACGTCGGCCTGCGCGAGGAACTCGCGGTCGTCGAAGGCGCCGTCCTTCACGGCGTTCACGTCCTCGGGCATGCCCTGCGTGTAGTACAAGCCGACGGCGTCGGCGACCTCGGCGCTGGCCGCGACGGGCTCGGACACGGGCGCGATCGGCGCGCGCGGGTCGATGTTCACAGGCGAGACATACAACTCGAAGTGCGGCTCCAAGCTCTTCAAGTGGAAGCGCACGATGCCCGAGACATCGGACAGCGACAGCGGCAGCAAGCTGAAGGTGGCCGGCTTGAACTCGCTCCACCCGCCCAGCTCGACCACGACCCGCTCGCCGCCGATTTCGATGGCGCAGGCCTGCGCGGCGCGGTCGACGTAGATCAGGAGCGGCGTCGTCTCCTGCGTGGCGGCGCCCGAGCGAAACGGGTTGGGCGGACCGGACAAGGCCGTGTCGATGCGGCCCTGCGACTCGCGCACCGGCACGATGTTGCCCTCGCGACCGAGCACGCCGCCGGCGGCATTGGTGGTGTACAGCGTGTAGCGGCCGTAGGCCGAATCCACCGCGGGCGTCATCATCCCCGAGAAGCTCACGCCATCGGCGGGCTCGACCGGGAAGTTCGCCGGCATGCGCCAGATGTCCGCCGGCACCCCGTGCTCGGCGAGGCGCGTCCAGAACGCCTTGCCCGTGCGGTTGGGCGCTTCGTCGCCGCCGATCGGCAGTTGCCAGCCGTTGAACAGCGGGATGATCGAGCCCGGCTCGCCCTTCGTGATCGACGACACCGGCAAGCGCGTCGTCGGGTCGCGGTGCAGGAAGTCGTAGACGCCGTGGCCGCCCGGATCCAGTCCGGTGATGAAGTTGGACCACGCCACGGGGCTCTGCGGCGGAATCGAGGTGCCCAGGCGTTGGATGCCGCTCGTGGCGATGATGCGGCGCCAGTTGCGCGTCGCCTCCGGATGGCGCGCGACCACATCGGCCAGCACATCCGGATCGAGCCCATCGATGCCGAAGACCACCATGCGCGCGGCGGACGCGTCGTCCGCCACGGAAGGCTTGATCGGCACGGCGGGCGCGACGAACACCGCCAACACGCCGAGCGCGGGCCAAACGGTCCAACGCGGCAACCTCACGCGCGGACCTCCGCGGAGCGTCCGGCGGCGGCGCGACGCGCGTCCGCGTCGGCCCACAACGCCTTGCCCTGCATGTGGCGCGGCGCCTCGAGGCCGAACAAGTCGAGCACGGTGGGCGCGATGTCCATCAAGGACGGCGCCGCGTCGATCTTCCTGTTGCAGAAGAACACGCCGGGCACGAGGCGCGGGTCCACGCAATGGTCGCCCGACCAGCTCTTCGTGTTGTCGCTGAACACCTCGCGCGTCACCGAGCCCGTCGCGCAGTCCCACGAGTGGCGCCAACCCTCGAAGTACCCGATCAGCAGTTCGGGCGCCGTGTCCGCGTACGGACCATCGTGGATCTCGTGCGTCAGGAACACCTCGCGAATGCAGCGCCCGCCCGTCTTCGGATCGACGAGCGCCTCCAGCTTGTCCTTGAGCTCCTTGGCCAACGCGGCGACTTCCCCGCGTTCGACGATGCCGTGCTTCTCGCGCCCGACCCGATTCAGGAAGAGCCCCGTCAAGCCCAGCGTGAAGGCCTTCGTGCGGCTCCAATCAACGTGTGCGAACCAATCGCCGCTCGTGTCGTGCCCGTCCTTGAGCACGAGGTAGCCGTTCTGGCGCAGCCAGCTGTTCAAGTTGACGCCGCGGCGGAAGTCGCCGAAGCCATGGTCGCTGATCACCATCAGCAGCGTGTCGGGATCGTCGCCGAGCTTCGCGCGCACCTCGCCCACCAGCTTGTCCATGCGCTCGTAGGTCTCCGGCACGACGTTCCTCCAGCGCTCGAGCTCCTTGCCGTCGTTGGCGGGGTGCGTGGGATCCAGCGTGCGCCAGAACATGTGGCTGACGCGGTCGCTCGTGTCGAACACGCACGCCACGAAGCCCTTCTCGGTCTTCTCCAGCGCGTTCCACAACTGCGCCTTGCGCTCGTCGCAGTAGATCCAAGCCTGCTTTAAGAACGTCTCTTCGTCGATCACGCGCTCGTTCAACGCCCAGGTGTCCTCGGCGAGGCCCAGCGTCGCGAACGGCCCGAGCGTCTTCGCCAGGTAGATCGAGTACACGAACGGGTGCGAGATCGGCATCGCCGGCGCGTTCGGGTCGATGTTGACCGGCGTCGCGTAGATGCCGATGTCGTCGCCGTCCCAGGTCTGCACGCAGAAGCGCACGATGCCTTGCACGCCGTCGAACGGGACGACGAGCCACGGCGTGTACTCGCCCCGCGCGACCTCGACGGACTCGCCGCCGATCTCGAAGCGCGCCTTCGCGCCGTTGAAGTCGACCGTGAACGGGCAGGTCATCGGGCCGTCCTTGCCGGGCGGGCCGTGGATGTGCGTCTTCACGACGCCCTTGCGCGCGACGACCTGGTACTGCTGCCCGCCGATGTGCGCGTCCTTGGGGCGCGGCCGCGTCGACCAGAACGAGAAGCTGCCTTGCGTGCCCTTGAGGTCCGGCACGCACATGCCCGAGAGCAGCGTGCCGTTCTTGAAAGGCTTGGGCGGGAAGGTGATCGGCACGCGCAGGATCGACGACCACACGCGCGCCTCGCCGAGGTAGTGCCAGAACGGCACGCTCTTCTGCAATGGACGGTGCACGTGCTTGTGCCCGACGGTGATGTGCCCGAAGCCGAGGTTGAGCGTCTTCTCGATCTCCTTGGTGTCCGTCGAAGACAGGACCGGCGCGTACGAGCACGGATCGCGCGTGAGGAAGTCGTAGATGTTGTGGCGCGAGGCGTCGGTGCCGGTGGCGAAGGTCGACCAGGCCACGGGCGAGATCGAAGGACAAGCCGTGGCGAGCGGCGCGAAGCTGCCCTCCTCCGCGAGCCTCTTCAGGTGCGGCAGTCGCCCCGCGTCCATGTACTCCTTGGCCTTGCGCGGATCGAAACCGTCGAGCCCGACGACGACCACGCGCTTGACCTTGGCCTTGCCGCGACGCGGCGCCGTGACCATGCGGATGGCCGCCTTGAACGGCCACACGAGGATGATGGCGAAGGCTAGCAGGAAGGTGCCCAGCAGCACCAGCACGGACCCGGCCGCGGCGAAGCCGGCGCCAGGACCGATGTAGGCGTGCGCGGGCGCCCCCAGCGACACGAGGGCGCAGGCGCACGCGAGCAGTCGACGCGTCGTCGAGTTGGGGAGCATGGGTTGGCGCGCGGCCCGGCGCGAGTTGATCGTATCGTCCAGCCGGGCGCGTTGGTGTTAGCGGCGCGTGGACTCGCCTGCGCCGCGACGCACCCGGACGCGCTCCCGAGCCGCGCCTTTGCATGTGCTTCGTAGGACTCCTGCGAAGCTTTTTCCCTCGCCGACACGTCGCTCGGGCCTCCGTGCTCCGTTTGCCGTCCCGCGCGCCACTTCGGGGCTAGGGTTCGTGGACTCGCCTCTCCGCGGACCCATGACCCATGCAAGGACCCTCGTGATCGACCTTCCCGACTTCGACGCCCGGCTCCCGCACGACGAACGCTGGCAGGACATCGAGCGCCTCCACGCACCCGAGGAGGTGGCGCGCCTCGCCGGCACGCTGCGCATCGAGCACACCCTGAGTGCGCGCGGCGCCGAGCGCCTGTGGGACCTGCTGAGGCGTGGCGACTGCCTCGTCGCGCCAGGCACCGGCTCGCCCGACGAGGCGCTGCAGTTGATCCGCGCCGGGTGCACTACGCTGTTGGCCGCGCCCGAAGGCCTGCAGCAAGCACCATGGTCCGCGCGCGGTTGGTGCGAAACCAGCGTGGTGGCCCGACTGCAGCGCGCGCTGGTCGACGCCGACCGCGCTGCGCATCTCGCCGGCAATCGCGCCGTGCGTTGGCTCGCGCCGATCGTCGCGGACGTGTCCGTATCCAACTGCGCACCGCTCGAGGTCGTCGAGGCCGTGCGGGCCCGCATCGAGGCCGGCGCCGCCGCCGTGCGCATCGACGACCGCGCGGGGTGCAGCTCCGGCGGCATCGACGGCCGCCTCGCCGTCACGAGCACCAAGGGCTTCCTCGGCAGCATCGCCGCGGCGCGCTTGTCGGCCGATGTCGAGGGCGTGCCGCTGGTGCTGATCGCCTCGAGCGCGGCCGGCCGCGCCACGCACCTGACCAGCGACCACGACGAACGCGATCGCGCGCAGGTCGCCGGCGACCGCGACGACCACGGCATGTTCCCCTTCCACGGCGGGCTGGAGTCCGCCCTGGCGAGGGCGCTCGCCGTCGCTCCGCTGGTCGAAGTCGTGTGCCTGCAGGCCGAGCGGCCCTCGGTGGATGAGGCCGCGCGCTTCGCCGCCGCCGTGCGCGAGCGCCACCCCAACCGCATCCTCGCCTACGAAGTGCCGGCCGAGGTGCATTGGGCGCGCCATGTGCCCGACGAGGACCTCGACGGGTGGCAGCGCGAGTTGGCGAGGCTCGGCTATTCGCTGCAGTTCCTGCCGCGCGCCACCTTCCACGCTCGCAACGCGGCGGCCTTCGACCTCGGCACGCGACTGAGGTTGCAAGGCCTGGGCGGGTGGTCCGAACTGCGCGACCGCGAACTGGCGCACGAGGACAAGGGCTACGGCGTGGCCCGCGACCGACGCGATGGAGCCGAATCGTGGGCGAGGGCGGCCCGCGCCGCCGTCAAGCGCGCTTGACAGCGCCGGAAGTTCCTTCCACTTCCGCCGGGCGCGAGGGCCGTTGGCCCTCGCGCCCGGCAAGCGTTTCCGGGAGGAAGCTTCCCGCCCGCGATCCGCCCGTCGCCGAGCGCGCCCCGCATGTCCGTCGCCCGCTAGCCTTGGGCATGAAGAACCTCCGCCTCCGCGCCCCCGTCGCCGCCGGCATCCTGGCCGCGCTGTGCACCGCCTGCGACACCAGCAAGGACTTCGCGTCCATCGGCGATGGCGAGTCGTCCGCCGCGCCCGTGGCGGGCAGCTGGATCGTCGGCTTGCGCGATCTGGAGGTTGGTTGCCCCGCCACGTCGCTGGGCGGTCCAGGCGGCGAGCTGGTGTTGAACATCATGCAGGAAGGCTCGAACGCCACGGTGTACGTGGACGCGGATGGCGATGGCGACTTCAGCGAGCTCGTCGAGCTTCCCGCCACCGTGGGCGCGACGCGCCTGCGCGCCTCCGGTTCGTGGACGCAAGGCGACCAGGTGGTCGGCCTCGAGCTCGACCTGCGCTACATCGTCTGGGGCTCGATGAGCGGCACCGCCGCGATGACGCATTCGCCGGCCAACCCGCAGCCGGGCGCCGCTGCGTGCGAGTCGCTCCATGCCGCGACCGTGATCAAGATCGGCAACCCGCCCCAATTCGACCTCGGCGGCGCGTGGAGCACGACCCAGCGCGTGGCCTTCGCCAACGGACCGCTGCAAGCCCTGACCGGCTCGGCGGAAGAGCTCGAGTGGACCATCGCGCAGTCGAATGATCCCGCGCGACGCGGCGTGTTCAAGATCGGCTCGAGCGATGGCCGCGGCTACCTCGGGGTCGTCAACGACAGCCAGGTCATCACCGGCGGCAGCTTCGAAGTGAACGGCTTCCCCGCGCACATCACCTACTCGACGCTCAACTACCACGCCAACGAGTCGAAGCTCGCCGGGCAACTGCTGGCCGACTACGGCCCCTCGGGCGAGTACACGATCGGCTGGGACGTGGTCGCCCTGCGCGCGAACGAGCCGGCGTTCCTCGTCGCCTCCAGCGACCTCGGCGGGCGCTATCTCGTGCTGGGCGCCGACGGACGCCGCGTCGAACTGGCGCTCGCGCCCGGCGAAACCGCGCGCATCGAGCTGCCCGAGGGTCCGGCCATGGTCAGGACGGCCACCAGCGACCTGCCGCTGCGCCTGGCCTCGGGCGACGAACGGGCGATCAGGCTCGACTGAGGCGTGGCGTCAAGCGCGCTTGCGCTTGAGCCTGCGCATCAGCGGCGCGTCCGTGACGAACGCGTGGCCGGGTTGCAGCGACAGGGGATAGGAACCCCACCATTCGCCGGCGGCCCAGGCGCAGCTGTCCATGCCCAGCGCGTCGAGCCGCGCGAGGAAGCATTCGGCCAACTCGTGCCAGCGCGCGTCGTCGCGCGGCACGCCGTACTCGCCGAGGAAGCCGCGCACGCGGTTCCTCTCGCACCAAGCGGCGAAGTCCACGAGGCGCGCGACCCCGCGATCCAGCAGATCCGGATCGGCGGCCAGCTCGGCTTCGAAGGAGCGAGTGTAGGTGCCGCTGCCGTCGGCGTCGAAGTAGCAGTGCGCCTCGTAGACCACCTTCCCGGCGGGATCGTCGATCCACGCGCTCGGCCCGTTGGCCGTGGTCCACTTCCAGCTCGACGACCAATGCTCCCCGGCGACGTAGATCGAATGCGTCGAGTCGACCTCGCGCAGGGCGCGCACCGCTTCGTTGGAGACGGCCTTCCAGTCGCTGTCGCCCATCTCGTGCGGCTCGTTCATCAAGCCGTAGCCCTCGAGAGCCTCATGGCGCGCGAAGGCTTGGGCGAGGCGACGCCACAGGTCGCCGAAGTGCGCGCGAGAGACGGGCACGCGGCCGCCGATCTCCTCGTCGATGCGGCACAGGCGCGCCACCCCGCCGACCTTCAGCGCGTAGCGGCCGTAGTTGTGCGCGTCGAGCAGCACGCGCGAGCCGTAGCCACGGGCGAGGTCGAGCGTCTTCTTCAGGCGCGCGAGCTCGTGCGGGTCGAGTTCGTGGCCGAGACGTGGCTGCAGCCGCTCCCAGCGGAACGGCACGCGCAGGAGGCGCAGCCCATGGCGCGCGAAGTACGCGATCGTGCCCTCGGTCGGATGAGTCCAGTCCTTGCCGAACGCGCCGCGCTCCTCGGCGCAGAAGCCGGGCTTGTCGTGTCCGAACTCCGCGCCCGCCAGGTTCACGCCGCGCCGCGGAAGCGCGCCGCCGTCGCCCTTGGTCGGTGCCGCATCCATGGCGTCAGGCCTCCGCCCGCAACTGCACGCCAGCCACGCCGTTCCCAGCGCGAACAAGCCCAAGCAGGCGCGACGATCCATCATCTCCGGCGTGGTTCTGGGTGTGTGCCAAGGTCGGCGGTGGCGCCGGCCGTCATGGCCAGCGCAGCGTCAAGTAGGCTAGCGTCGACGAGGTGTCGATGACATCGCTCGACAAGGCTTGCGTGCGCAGGTCGATCGAGGCCCACGCCGCGAAGTCGTAGTGGGCGCCGACCCAGAACTCCTGGAACATCTCGGATTCCTCGTCGATGGCGGCCCGCAGGCCGATCGAGTACCAGAACTCGTTGGCGCCGACGAAGTAGTCCTCGTTGAGCCAGTGCTTCCATTCGGCCACCGCCGAGTAGACCGAGTAGCCACCCGGGGCGAAGTAGGGATGGTTCAGCGTGCCCGACCAGTTGTTCGGATCCTCGGGCACGACGATGCCGTCGTTGTCGCTGTCGAAGCTGATGAAGTCCGCCTTGGCGAGCAACTGCAGCTGCTTGGGCGCGAACGACACGAGGTACGATCCGAAGGCGTTGAGCTCGTAGCGCGTGTTGCCCGTGTCCTCGTCGTAGTCTTCCGCCTGCGAGTACTCCGCCAACAGGGCGCTGGCGCCGTAGTCGAAGCGCTTGGAAGCCTTGTAGGCCAGTCCGGCGCGGAAGCCCGTGCGGTGGATGTCGTTGCGCAGCGTCTCGGCGTTCTCGGCCACGTTCTCCTCGAAGACCTCGGCCGAGATGCGCAATCCGCCATAGGTCTCGTGCTGCATCGCCAGCCGGTACAGCAGGCGCGAGTCGAACTGGTCATCCTCGTCCCAGGTGGGCATCTCGAGGCGCGCGAACAGCGCCGTGTGGTCGCCGATCTTCTTGCGACCTTCGCCGATGAACAGGCTGCCGAGCAACGGCTCCGCGCCGCTGGGCTCGTAGCGCCGCCAGCCGTAGCCGGCGCCGATGTACTCGTCGGCGTCGCCGATCGGATGTTGGTACAGCAGGAACTGCTCGGTCGAGTCGATCTGGTACAGGCCTTCGCGGCCGCGAGCGTCGCTGGTCCACATGCCGCCGACCACGCGCGGGTTGGTCAATGTGCGCGCATGCTCCAAGGCCAAGGGCGCCTCGCGGTGCAGCGGCGACAACCGGACGATCTCTTCGTACTCGCCGATGGCCTTCTGCGTCTGGCCCGCGCCGTGGTAGAGCTGCGCCAGGTCGAAGCGCGCTTCGAAGTTGGCCGGTTCGGCCGTGATCAGCTCGCGATAGCGGTCCTCGGCCTGCCGCGCTCGGTAGTCCTTGAGCTCCTTGGCCTCCTTCTCGAGCTCGATGGCGCGCGCCGTGGCGAGCGCCGCTTCGTAGTCGAGTCCGCCGTTGTAGGCGCTGGCCGCGCTGGCGTCGCCGAACGGGTCGACGGGCGCGATCTCGGCGAGATCCGCGTCCACCACCTTGTCGTAGGCCTTGGAAGCGGCCTCGTAGTCGTGGTTCCAATACAACGTGCGCGCGTATTCGCGTCGCGCGACGGAGCTCGAGGCGTCGGCCGCCATCAGCAACTTGTACTGCGTTCCGGCCGCCTCGTAGTCGCGTTCGATGATGCAGGTGCGCGCCAAGGCCAGGCGCGCACGCGCGTTTTGCTCGCTCGCCGCGATCACTTGCTGCAGCGTGCGCCGCGGATCGACCTTCTCGCCGCGGGCCAACGCGATGTTCTGCGCCTCGCCGAGGCGCACGCGCGCCGCGAGGTTCTCCGGCTCGAAGCGCAGCACGTGCTCGAACGCGGCGATGGCGCGTTGCCAATCGCCCTCTCCGAGCGCGATCTCGCCCAACTCGATCCACGCGCGCACATCGTCGCCCATCTGCTTGGTCGGCGCGGCCAGCAAGGCCGTCTGCGCGCGCTGCTTGCTGCCGATCTCGGCATGGCAGCGCGACAGCCAGTACGCGCACTCCGGCGTGCGGCCGCTCGGGTGCTTCATCGCCTCCTGGAACTCGCGCACGGCCTCGAGCGGCCGCTCGCGCGCCTGCAGGGCCCGTCCCAGCGCGATGCGCACCTGGATGCGCGCGCCGGTATCCTCGGGGTTCTTGGCCAACCAGCTGCGGCACAGGCGCTCCGCCTGTTCGGCGTTGCCGAGCTTCTGCAAGCCGCGGCACAGGGTGATCAGCACCTCCGGCGCGTAGTCCTCTTCCTTGGCCAGCGCTTGGCACACCGCGACACCATCCGCGTGGAGTCCTTGGTCGTACAAGGCGCGCGCGAAGCCGAGGCGCGCCTCGACGGCCGCCGGTGTTTCGCCCACGACTTTCTGGAACTGGCTCTTGGCGCGCTCGTGCTCGCCCGCTTGGCGCAGCAGCTCGCCGTAGGCGATGCGCGCGTCGTGGTCGTCCTCCTTGTCGCGCAGGAGATCCTCCCATTGCGCGGTGGCCGCGCCGTGTTCGCCCACGAGTCCGTGGTAGCGCGCGCTGGCCTTCTGGAACGGTCGCTCCTTGTCCATCTCCCCGCGCAACGCGTCGAGCACGCGCTTGGCCGGCGCCGGCTGGTATCCAGCCAGCGCGATCTCGGCTGTGCCGAGACGCGCCCGTTGGTTGTCGGGGTCGACCGCGAGCACCTGCTCGTACACGCCCATGGCGAGCTTGTACTGGCCCGAGAGCACCATCTGGTTGCCCAGTTCGATGCGCGTCGTCGTGTTCTCGGGCTCGACCTCGGCCAACTCGGCCACCGTGCGGCCGGCGCCTTCGCTGTCGCCGAGTTGCGCTTGGCACCGCACGAGGTACAGGCCCCACTCGACCTCGTCGGGGTGGTCCTTGACCAGCATCTCCAGGTGCGGAAGGGCTTCGTTGGGCCGTTGCAGGTCGAGCAGCACCGGCGCGGCGAGGCGGCGGTTCTCCGCGTCGCGCATGTCCAAGGTCTGCAGGTGCATGCGCCAGATCTCGCCGGCGGCGACATAGTCGCGCGACCAGGCCAGCACGCGCGCCAAGAGCGCCGCGCTGTCGACGTCCTCGGGGTCGCGACGCACCACCGTCTCGAGCTGCTCGGCCGCCTCGGCGTAGTAGCCGCCGTTGATGTACGCGTCGGCCAGGTTGCGACGCGCGTCGAGGTCGGAGGGCGACAGGCGCACGAGCTCCTCGTAGCGCAGGCGCGCTTCCTTGAGGCGATCGGCTTCGACCAGCAGGCCGGCGTACTCGACCAGCGACTCGCGGTCGCCGGGATGCATCTTCAAGAGCTTCTCGTGCAGCGAGAGCGCCTCGTCGAGGCGTCCGAGCTTGTACGCGTTGCGCGCGGTGCGCAGCAGGATGTCGCGCTGCAGCTCGTCGCCGCGCTCCACGCCAGCGCCCTCCACCTGCGCGGACGCTGAGGGCCCTCCGCCGAGCTTGGCGGATGGATCGACGCGCGGACGGGGCGTGCGGGACTTGACGCGACCCACGCGCGGCTCTTCGTCGACCTCCGTCGTGGCGCTGGCCACGGGCTCGGGCGCGGGGTGCGCCATGGGCGGCGGCGCCTGGATCGGCGCCTGGACGAAGAAGTCGGCCGAGACAGGGTTCTCGGGCTTCCATGTCGTCGCATCGGTCGGGGATGCCTCGTCGGGCGCGCAGGCGGGGGCCAGCACGGCGAGGCACGCCAAGGCGCACTTGGAGAGCCAGCGCGCTGTTCGTTCGGTGATCAGTTGGGGACGCATGGTTGCTGGACCGCCGCGGTGGGGCGACGGCTTCGGGGACAGACTTCCTGCCGGTGTCAGTGATCGGAGGCCGGGGCCCGGGGCCTTTAGCCAAGCGCGCTCACGCTGGCGCCAAATTTGGAAGTTCCTTTCATTGCCACACTTGCCGTCCGCCTGGGCCAGGCGCCTTGGGCAGCGCCGCCCCCACGGCCCCCGCCGGCAATGCGAACTCCTTTCCGCAGCGGCCCTGCGCCGCGCCAAGCACGGAAGCAACTTCCGAAATTCAGCCCAATGGCATGGCCAAATCGCCACCGAGCAGGACGACCCGCAGGCGCGGTACACCCCCACGGTGGAGAGTTGCGTGGCCGAACTCCGACTCCGTTGCCGCGCTGGTCGAAAGATCAAGGCGACGACGAAGCGGTGAACGTCCTCCCGCACCCGACAGCCCGGCCATGGTGGCCGCGCGCCGGACGGGGTCTCCCAGACGACATCCGACACGCCCAACCCCATCCCACGCCCCTCCACCCCCCGGAGCGGTCCGCTGCACGCGGGCCCGAGGGCGTGACGCCTGTCACCAGGGATCCACCGCCATGAAGTCCAAGTTCCGCCAGCCGCTGATGCTCGCCACCCTGGCGATCTGCGTGCTGTACCTCGTCTACCGCGCGCTCTACACCCTCAACCTCGAGAACCCCTACGCGGTGTTCGCCTCGCTGCTCCTGTACCTCGCCGAGGTCTGGGGCTGCGTGTCGCTGGGGTTGTTCTTCCTGCAAGTCTGGGAGGTCGAAGAGCCCGCCGAGCAACCCGTGCTCGAAGGCCGCACGGTCGACGTGTTCGTGCCCACCTACAACGAGGACGTGCAGCTCCTGCGCGGCACGCTGCAAGCGTGCGTGGCGATGGAGTACCCGCACCGCACCTACGTGCTCGACGACGGCCGCCGACCGGAAGTCAAGGCGCTGGCCGACGAGCTGGGCGTCATCTACATCGCCCGCGACAACAACTTGCACGCCAAGGCGGGCAACATGAACAACGCCCTCGAGCAGACCGATGGCGAGTTCGTGATCATCTTCGACGCGGACCACGTGCCGGCGCGCCACTTCATCAAGCGGCTGATCGGGTACTTCCGCGACGAGGAGCTGGCGATGGTCCAGACTCCGCACGCCTTCTACAACTTCGACACCTTCCAGGGCGTCGTCGACTACGACAAGGGCAGCTTCTGGGACGAAGGACAGCTCTTCTACCGCGTCCTGCAGCCCGGCAAGATCCGCAGCAACTCGGTCATCTTCGCCGGATCGGCGGCCATGTTCCGCCGCGAGGCGCTCAAGGAGGTCGGCTACATCGCGGTGCAGACGATCACCGAGGACATGCACACGGGCATGAAGATCGCTTCGCGCGGCTGGAAGTCGACCTACGTGTCCGAGCGCATGATCGCCGGCCAGGGCGCCTCCGACGTGACGACCTTCCACACGCAGCGCCTGCGCTGGGGCGAAGGCAACTTGTCGATCCTCGCCTACGACAATCCGTTGGCGATGAAGGGCCTGTCGCTGTCGCAGCGCCTGTCGTACCTCGCCTCGATCATCCACTGGGCCGGCGGCATCCCCAAGATGGCGATCTACCTGACGCCGATCCTGATGCTGTTCACCGGCATCCCGCCCGTGCGCGAGTTCACTTGGACGATGGGCGCCATCTTCGTGGCGTACATGCTCTCCATCGTGTTCACGATGCGGAAAGCCACCGATGGCCAAGCCTCGATGGGCCACGTCGAGTTCTTCAACATGGCGAGCTTCTGGACGCAGGCCCGCAGCACGTGGCGCGCGGCCTTCGGCCGCAAGAAGTCGAAGTTCGTCGTGACCAACAAGCGCGGCAGCCAGAAGGCGAGCATGTTGCCGCTGGTCGGTCCGCAGTGCTTCCTGATCGGCTTGAGCGCCGTGGCCCTGGCCTGGGGCTGGTCGATGCAGGTCTTCTTCAAGGACTCGATCGACTGGCTGGGCCTCGGCATCTCGAGCGGCCTCGTGCTGTACCACGCCAAGCTCGCGTTGGACTACGTGCGTCGCGCCATGACGCCGGCCAGCCGCCGCTTCTCGTACCGCCACCTGATCGGCCTGCCGGCGCGCTGGGAGTGCGTCGACGAGGACGGCGCCACGCGCTCGGGCTGGGGCGTGACCACCGACCTGAACGAGCAAGGCCTCGGACTCGTCGCCTACGCGCCGCTGCCCGCCGCCGGCGACGCCGTCGTGCGCCTCATGGCCTTCGGCAATCCGATCGAGGCGCGCTGCAAGGTGCGCTCGAGCGAGCGTCGCGTCGGCTACGCCGACGGCAAGGGCCCGCAGTGCTTCCGCCACGGCCTCGAGTTCAGCGAGGCCGACGACGCCACGCGCGACGCGGTGCACCGCGTGGCGATGGAGTACGCCGTGCCGATGTGGTTCGCGCGCTTCGAGCAGGCCGAGCGCAAGAAGGGCTCCGGACCTTCGTCCGCCGAGCGCGCCAAGCGCGAGACCGATCGACCCGAATTCAACCTGCCCGTCATCCTGGCGGCGACCGACGGCTCGCCGCGCACCTGGCACACGACGTCGCACGACCTGTGCACGGGCGGCCTGCGCTGCATCCTGCACGAGGACCCCACCGGCGTCGACGAGTTCGATTTCGAACTGCCCACGCCGCTCGGCCTCGTGCGCGGACGCGCCAAGGTGCTGCGCAGCGAGAAGCTCGAGCAGAAGGGCGCCGACCTGTGGGAGTGCGCCTTGCACTTCGCCAAGTTCGATGGCACGGGCCGCAGCATCGTCCAGTCGCTGCTCTCCGACCGCGAACGCGGGGCGCTGACGCCCGCCATGCTCCCGGAACGTCGCTTGCGCGAGCGTCCGCTGGTGGCGCCGGCCTTCTCGGCCGCCTTCGTGGCCTTGGCGATGGCGCCGATCTTCTACGGTGTCTTCCAAGCCACCTACTCCGACGAGCTGACGCTGCGCGAGCACCTCAAGCAGACGCTGGCCAAGTCGGACGGCGAGGAACTCACGCGCATCTACCGCGAGACGATGGAGTCGCCCGCGCCGGACAAGTTCCGTCTGGTGCTGCTGAAGGACAGCCTCGAGCGCGCCCAGCGCTGGCCGGAGATGGCCAAGGCCAC
Organism: Planctomycetia bacterium; assembly: GCA_005789645.1. GTDB lineage: Bacteria > Planctomycetota > UBA1135 > UBA1135 > SXXH01. The sequence goes on along the minus strand of SXXH01000260.1, from coordinate 15,149 downwards.
GCGCAAGCTGGTCGAGCTGTCGCCCGAGGACGCCGACATGTCCATGGCGCTGGCCTTCGCGCTCGCCAAGAACGGCGAGCACGAGGCGGCGCGCGCCGAAAGCGCGCGGCTGTTCCAGCTGCTCGACCGCCTGGGAGCGGACTCCGCCAAGCGCCTCGAGGCCGAACTCCTGTTCATCCACAACCTGGTCGAGGCGGATCTGCGCTTCGAGGCCGCCGAGCGCTATGCGCGCCTCGTGGCGGCCCACCCGGAGCACGCTGCGTTGCGACGCGAATACGCCGGCCTGCTGGCCGGGCTCGGTCGCTACGACGAAGCCGTGGCGCAGCTCGACGGCCTGCCGCTCGACGCCGACACGCGCATGGAGATCGTGCGCATCCACTGCGCCCGCGAGGACTTCGCCAAGGCCGAGAAGGCCTGCCGCGAACTGCTCGACTCGGCGCCAGAGCGCGCCGACGCGCGTCGGTTGCTGCCCGAGATCCTCGGTTGGCGCCGCCAGTGGCCCGCGGCCATCGCGGCCTGGGAGAAGCTGCTCGAGCAATCACCCAAGGATGTCGAGCTGCGCACGAAGGTCGCGTTGGCCCGCCTGTGGTCCGGGGACAAGGACGGAGCGCTCGACGGATTCCAGCAGCTGCTGGACGAGGGCTGCGGCGACGCCCGCGTGGTCGAGGGCTTCCTCGACTCGGCCAACGGGTCCGACCTGCTGCCTGCCCGCCACGCCCACACCGTGCGCTCGCTCGCCGCGCGCGCCAAGGAAGCCGGGGCCAACGACCCGCAGTTCCTCTTGAAGCTCGCCGGCGCGCTGCGTCGCGTGGGCGACTCGCGCGGCGCCGCGCTCCAACTCGAGGCCGCGCTGCCTCTGGCGCCCCAGGACAAGCAGATCCGCCTGCAACTGGCGGACACGCTGCACGAACTAGGCGACTACGAGCGCGCCGACGCGATCTACTCGGGCCTCCTGCCCGAGCGCGTGGTGCGCAGCAGCGCCAAGCGGCGCTGAGGACCGGGGCGGGGTGGAAGGAATTTCCACCCCCCGGACTCGCCGGGAATCTCCCGGCGCCGACGCCCGACGGCGGACACCGGGGTAGCTTTCAGGATGAGATCCCTCCGAGGTGACGACCTCGGGAGGCTCTCCGCCGACGCTTTCCATGCACGACAGACCCAGACACCGGCGGCGACCGACCAAATCGGGAGCCGCGCACGACCCCTCCGGGGGGGCGAGGCACCGAGGATCCCCGTCCTTGGTGCTGGCGTGCTTGTTGATGGTGCAGCTCGTGTGCGGCCTGGGGGTCGCGCAATCGAGCGGTGCGTTCGTCGTCTTCAACGAACGCGCCAGCGTCAACCCCGTCGAGACGCAAGGCAACTCGTCCTCGCGCGCCGGGGACATCTCCGGCGATGGCCGCTACGCCGTCTACGAGAGCACGGCGACCAACCTCGACGCGTGGGACCTCCAACCGCAGAGCGACATCTTCGTGCGCGACTTCGTGCTCGGGGACACGCGGCGCATCTCCGCGCCCACGCCCACGGGAGCCGCCAACGGCGACTCGCGTCGTCCCTCGATCTCCGCCGACGGGCGGTATGTCGTCTTCGAGTCGCAGGCCACGAACCTGGTGCCCGGCGACGGCAACAACGCGCAGGACATCTTCCTGTGGGATCGCGCCTCGAACGCGCTCCAACGCGTCAGCGTGCGCGGCGACGGCGGCCAGGCCAATGGCGACAGCGCCAACGCGCGCATCAGCGCCGACGGCTCCGTGGTCGTCTACGAGAGCCGCGCCACCAACCTGGATCCGGCGGACTCCAACAGCTCGCTCGACATCTACGCCTGGACGCGCGCCACGGGCGCCGTGCGCCTGTGCAGCCTGACGCACCTGGCGCAGAACGCCAACCGCGACTGCAGGAACCCGGCGGTCTCGGCCGACGGCCGACGCGTGGCCTTCGACACCGAAGCCACCAACATGGTGTTCTGGGACACGAACAACCACGCGGACGTGTTCGTGCGCGACCTCGCCGGCAACCAACTGTGGCGCGCCAGCCTCGGCGGCACCGTCACGGAAGGCAACGGCCCGTCGACTCGCCCGACCTTGTCGCCCGACGGCCGCCATGTCGCCTTCGAGAGCAACGCCAGCACGTTCATCTCGACCGACAACAACCACCAGACGGACATCTACGTGCGCGATCTGCAGTTCCAGATCACGCGCCGCATCTCGGTCTCGGCCACCGGCGCCGAGGGCCAGATGCGCTCGTGGGAGCCGTGCTGGTCGGCCGACGGTCGCCACGTGAGCTTCGTCTCGGAGTCGTGGAACCTCGTGCCCGGCGACACGAACAACTTCGCGGATGTGTTCGTGCGCGACATGCAGACCGACGCCGTCTCGCGCGTCAGCCGCGGCCGCCACATGACCGAGAGCGGCAACCACGCCCGCGCGCCGCGCATCGGCGCATCGGGCCGCTGGGTGGTCTACGAGTCGGACGCGGGCAACCTCGTGCCGGACGACACCAACGGCTGCTCGGACGTGTTCCGCATCGACTGGATGGCCGACCTCGGCCAGCAGACCACCACCTATTGCGAAGGCAAGCTGAGCTCGGCCGGTTGCGTGCCGCGCATGGCTTGGAGCGGCACGCCGAGCCTCTCGGCCGGTTCCGGCTTCGTGATCGAAGGCCAAGCCTGGCGCAACCAGAAGCTCGGGCGACTCGTCTATTCGGTCGCCGGCGCGGATGCGCGCCCGTTCTTCGGGGGCACGTTGTGCGTCAAGTCGACGATCTACCGCGGCCCGACGATGATGTCCGGCGGCAACCCCGCCTCTCAGAACGACTGCAGCGGACTGCTGCGGCTCGACTTCAACGCCTTCCTCGCGGGCCAAGTGGGGCCGCAACCAGCACCCGCGCTGCTGTTCCCCGGCACCGTCGTGCACGCCCAGTGGTACGGCCGCGACAACGGCTTGCCGCTGCCGAACAACATCTCGGTGTCGGACGGCTTGCGCTTCGTGATCCAGCCTTGAGCGCGCAGCGCGCCGCGCGCGCCCGCGACCACCTTGCGCCATCGGCGACCAGCCGTTCGGCGACGCGCGCCTCCCCGGAGTCGCATCCCTGCGCGCCACGCGTTCGCGTGTCGTTGGCGAGCATGTTCGTGGTTGGATCCGCCACGCCCTTGCCGGTGCTCGGCGCTGTCTATTTTTCTTGCGCGTCCCGATCTTGGACGCCGGCCTCGAAGCGACTTCCCGCTTCGACTTGGAAGCAATTTCGCTTGGATTTCGAGGCTTGTTTCGCGCGCTCGGGCAGCCAACGCCGGCAGTAGCTTTCGAGTGGAATTCCCGCTCGGCGGGAGTCCGTTCCCATCCCGTCAGGCGCGCGCCGCTCCTCGGTGCGCGCGCCAGGCGATCCGCAGCCCGCGGAACGCTCTCGTCTCCCACTCGTCCATCCCCACAATGCACTCCCGATCCATCACGCCCTCGTCGAGCCGCTTCGTCCCGACGATCCTGGGCATCGTGGCCGCTTCGGCCTTCTTGCTACCCGACGCCGACGCGCAAGGCGGCAACGCCAAGCGCAACACGGGCATCAACGGCGAAGTCGCCGGCGGCCCCGAGGACGCGACGCCCGCGCCGCCGCTCTCCAGCCTGCCCATTCCCCTGCCGGCGAACCTGATGACCGAGTACGTGCGCGACTTCGACGCCGCGGTGCGTCTCGGCAAGGCGCTCTTCTGGGACATCCAGGCCGGTTCCGACGGAGCGACAGCTTGCGCTTCGTGCCACTGGAACGCCGGCGCCGACAACCGGACGATGTCGCAGCTCCACCCCGGCTTCGACAACACCTTCGGCTTGCTGGGCTCGGGTGGCGGAGGCGTCAACTACACGGTCAAGGGTCGCGACTTCCCCTTCACGCAGCGCTCCGACCCCAATGACCACGACTCCGAGGTGGTGCGCGACAGCAACGACAGGTACGGGTCGTCGGGCATCCAGCGACGCACCTTCACCGGCGTCACGCCCGGCGTCGCGCAGGAGCAAGGCGTCGTCGTCGCCAACGACATCCCCTTCGCCATGCATGGCGTGAATGTCGGTCGAGTCACGGGACGCAACGCGCCCTCGACCTACAACGCCATCTTCCACGTGCGCACGTTCTGGGACGGTCGCGCCGACAGCGTGTTCAACGGCGTCAACCACCTCGGCGCGCGCGACACCGCGGCGCGCGTGCTGAAGCGCATGGCCGATGGCAGCGTCCAGCCGGTCTCGGTCGCCATCCAGCCCGCGTCGCTCGCCAGCCAGGCGGTCGGCCCGGCCCTGTCGGACGTCGAGATGAGCTACTCCGGCAAGGCCTTCAAGGACCTCGGGCGCAAGATGCTCCCGATGCAACCACTGAAGGACCAGGTCGTCGACTCGACCGACTTCCACTTGGGCGCGCTGTCCGACTTCCCCAATCGCGGCCTGCAGGCGTCCTTGACCTACGCCGACATGGTGCGTGCCGCCTTCCACGACCAGTGGCACACGGGCAAGGGCCGCTTCGGCGGCTACACGCAGATCGAGAACAACTTCTCGTTGTTCTGGGGCCTCGCGATCATGTGCTACGAGTCGACCCTGGTGAGCGACCAGACGCCGTGGGACCGCTACGCGGCCGGCGACCAGAACGCGCTGACCGACCAGCAGAAGGAAGGCTTGAACATCTACATGGGCGGCGGCGCGGCCTGCAACGCGTGCCACACGGCGCCCGAGTTCGCCGGTGCGACCTGGTCGCAGTACGCGGCCGACGGTTGGACCGAACAGATGGCCGTGACCGACTCCCTGGTCGAGGGCGAGGTGGTGTTGACGACCTTCCCCGACCCGACGCAGACCATCTTGGCCTCCGATCCGCGCGGCAAGCGCATCGAGATCCGCACGCCGCAGGGCGACTTGGTCGCGCGCGGCGATGTTCCGGGCACGCCCGGCGCCTGCGAGATCTTCGAGCAAGCGGTCGACTTGGCGGCGGGCCCGGTGGCTCCCGTGCCGCCCGCAGGTTCCGGACTCGAACCGCTGTTCGCGGCCACCGTCGAGGTCGAGGTCAATGAAGTGCCCTTGCCGAGCGGCCTGTGCAACGTGACCCTCGAAGTCGGCATGCAATGGGGTCCCGACCCCAGCCTGCCCGCCGGCGCCTACCAAGTGCTCCTTGATGGCGTCGTGGTGGCGTCGATGACCATGGGTTCGCCGCAATCGGTCGGCGTGTACGACCGCGGCTTCTACAACCTCGGCGCGCGCCCGACCTTCGAGGACCTGGGCAACGGCACGCATGGCGCCGTCGGACCGACCTCGATCGTCGAACGCCTCAAGAGCGGCGATCCCACCGTGGCGCACCTGATGCCGAATCCGCCCATCGGACCCGGCGACAGGCTGCAGGTGAACGGCACGTTCAAGACGCCCTCGCTGCGCAACATCGCGCTCACGGGCCCGTACTTCCACCACGGCGGCGCCTCGACGCTCGAGCAAGTGATCCAGTTCTACGCTCGCGGCGCCGACTTCGCCGAGGCCAACCACGCGGACCTCGACGCCGATGTCGACGGCGTCGGCACGCTGCGCAACAGTCCCGAGAAGCAAGCCGCGCTGGCGGCGTTCCTGCGCGAGGCCCTGACGGACCCGCGCGTGGCCAACTCCTCGGGCGTGTTCAGCCATCCGTCGCTGCCCCTCAAGGACGGCTATCTCGGCAACGAGATGGTGCTGGTCGACAACGGCCAGGGCGAAGCGATGGCCCGCATCACCGAGATCCCGGCCACGGGCGCGGCCGGCGGATCCACGACCTTGCCGGAGTTCCAGGATCGCATCGAAGGCGGCGTCGAGGTGCTGGTGCACTGCGGCAACACGATCTACGAAGCGGGCCACGAAGGCTGCGGCCAGTACGCGCTGCCCTTCGACAGCAACCGCCACGTGCGCGTGTCGCTCAGCACCCGCCCGACGGCGGACGTGGTGATCGACCTCTCGAGCTCGTCGCCCAACCAGATGAGCGTCGAACCGTCGCAGTTGGTCTTCACGACGCAGGACTGGTTCCACCCGCAGGAGATCCGCGTCAACGGCTTGCAGGACGACATCCACGACGGCCTGGCCGTCGCGACGGTCGTCACTTCGGCCACGAGCTCGGCCGACCCGCGCTACAACGGCATGCCCGTCGAGGATGTGCACTACTCGGTGCAGGACTCGACGCACATGGTGAAGGTGGTCTACGTCGACCAGAACACGGCCAACCCCAACTTCGAGAACGGCAGCTACGCCAATCCGTACGACACCATCGCCGAGGCGTTGGAGTGCGCGGAGGCCGGAGCCTTGATCGAAGTGGGCTGGGGCACGTACCGGGAGAACGTCCACATCCAGAAGAAGAACGTGATCCTGCGTTCGTACGCCGGCGCCACCATCGACGGCGGCATGAACGGTCCGGCCATCACGGTCTCGGGACGCCATACCCGCGGCACGCGCTTGGTGGGCCTGCGCATCGTCAACGGCGGCGGCCAGAACGCCGTCGCGGGCGGGGTGCTGGTCACCGACAGCTCCGACGTGGTGATCGACGCCTGCTACATCGGCCAGAACCTGGCCCAGAACGGCGCCGGCGTGCACGTGCGCAACAGCTCGAAGGTCGCCTTCCAGGACGCGACCATCGACGGCAACACCGCGTTGCAGGATGGCGGCGGCTTGTACATCAACGGCGGCCGCGCCGACCTGGACCTGTCGTGGGTGCGCAACAACATCGCCGGCAACAAGGGCGGCGGCGTGCACGCCATGAACACGGCGACCTTGGTGGTCGACAACTCGGCGCTGGACCACAACCAGGCCGGGCAGTTCGGCGGCGGCCTGTTCCTGAACGGCGGCTCCACCAACTTCGTCAACGTGCGCGTGATGCACAACTCGTCGAACCAGGCGGGCGGCGGCATCCACGCCGAGAACTCGGTGGTGATGAGCTTCCGCGGCGCCAAGGTGACCAACAACACGGCGCAGAACGGCGCGGGCGGCATGTACATCGACGGCGGCGTGCTCAACTTCGGCAGCACGACGATCGCGACGAACAGCGGCTTGCAGCTGTACTTCATGAACTCCAACAACGCGTGGATCCACAACTCCGTGATCTGGGGCGGTGGCACGCTCAACGCGCTGGGCACCAACGTGTCGCACCTCCTGCCAGGCGTGGTGGAGCACTCGATCGTCGACTGGAACGGCTTCGCGGCCACGGGCTACTTGCAGGTGGATCCGCTGTTCCTCGACGCCGCGGGCGGCCAGCACGGTCCGCGCTACGGCTCGCCGATGATCGATGGCGGCGATCCGTCCGGGAACGATCCCGATGGTTCGCGCATCGACATCGGCGCGCACCCGGTGGTCGGTTCCTGAGGGACGCAAGATCCAAGACGGCGGTGGCCGCCATCCTCGCGCGAGGATGGCGGCCACCTGCTTTTTCCGCCGTTCCTGCGCGTTCGGACGAGTGGAACGAATGGCGTTGCATGCATTCGCTTCCCACGTTCCGTCCGGGTTCGCGACAGCCGCCGCTGCCTGGCTAGTAACGCCTTTCCATGCCCGTCGCTGTCCAAGAAATTTGACAACATTCCGCCCCCCGCGGCCCTTGCCCCCGGGGGAGAGTTCGCATGTCCGGGAAGTCCACCCACTTCCCCCGTACCCCATCCCGTCTCTCCCCGACTCCCCCGAATCAACTCCCACTCCCATGAGCAAGTCCCGCAACGACGAAGCCGGCCTCTCGCGCCGCGGCTTCAACCTCCTCGCCGGCGCCGGCGCCATGTTCGGCTTGGCCGGCGCCGCCGGCGCGCGTCAACAGGGTGGCGCCTGCCGCGGCAACGGTGGCGGTCCCGGTGGCGGCGTCGACGGCAACGGCGTCTCGCTGCCCTCGTCCCCGTTCAACTTCGTGCCGTTCACGCGCGAGATGCCCCGTCCTGGCACGAAGGCTCCCGTGGCCATCATCGATCCGAACTCTCCCGCGGCCGCGAACTTCCCGTGGCAACCGGGTAACGTGCACCACGGCATCGCGCCCGAGTACTTCAACCATCCCAGCGACTGGCAGCGCGGTCCGCTGCATCTGTACGAGCTCGACCAGCGTCCCGGCTTCGCCGAGATCCTGCCGGGCGTGCAGACGCCGATCTGGGGCTACGACGGCCTCTATCCTGGCCCGACGTTCCGTGGCCGCATCGGCCAACCGATGGTCGTGCGCGTCGCCAACAACATTCCCCACGAGACGAGCGTGCACCTGCATGGCGCCCACACGCCCGCGCACGGCGACGGCTATCCGAACTTCTACGTCTCGCCCGGACAGCAACGCGACTACTACTACCCGAACATCGTGCCGCGCAAGGCCGACGGCAGCGGCGAGTTCGACTACAGCGAGTCGCCCTCCACGATGTGGTACCACGACCACGGCATGGACCTGACGGCCGAGAACTGCATCATGGGACTGGCCGGGTTCCATCTGTTCACCGACGACCTCGAGGAACAGCTCATCGCCGACAATGTCCTGCCTTCGGACGCGCAAGACATCCCGATCGTGCTGCAAGACCGCCGCTTGCGCTCCAACGGCACGATCTTCTTCGATCCGCTCGACCACAACGGGTACCTCGGCGACATCCAATGCGCCAACGGCGTGGCCCAACCCTTCATTCGCGTCCAGCGCCGCAAGTACCGCCTGCGCTTCCTCGACGGCGCCAACGCGCGCTTCTACCTGCTTAAGCTCACCTCCGGCAACTTCACGCAGATCGGCAACGACAGCTGGTTGCTGCCGCAGGCCGTCGAGACGAACGAGCTGATGCTCAGCCCCGCCAAGCGCGCCGATGTCATCGTCGACTTCCGCAATGCGCCCAACGAGGTGTACTTGGTCAATGTCCTGCGCCAGGACAGCGGTCGCGGGCCCCATGGCACTTCCGCCAACCCTCAACGCCTCAACCCCGGCCAGCCGCTGATCAAGTTCATCGTCGAGGGCGCGCCGGTCGACAACGACGCGACCGTGGCCCCCGGCACGACGTTGCGTCCCAGCCATCCCATCCCTGCTTCCGACGTCGTCGCCACGCGCGAGTTCCTCTTCCACCGCTCCAACGGCGCGTGGATGATCAACGGCAAGTTCTTCGACGAGTTCCGCGCCGACGCCACGCCCACCTTGGGCACCGCCGAGAAGTGGATCTTGAAGAACGGCGGCGGCGGCTGGTGGCACCCGATCCACATTCACTTGGAGTCCCACCAGATCGTGCGCTTCAACGGACAACTGCCCCCGCTCGTCCAACGTCACAAGAACGACGTGGCCATCCTCGGCCCCAATGACACAGCCGAGATCCACATGCGCTTCCGCACCTTCACCGGTCCGTTCGTGTTCCACTGCCACAACTTGGAGCACGAGGACATGCGCATGATGTTCGTCTTCGACCCGCGCGTCTCGCCGACGCAGGCGCCGCAACCGATCCAGGCGTACTACCCTTGAGGGGTCCGCGGGCCGCTCGCGTCCGGTCCCATGCGGGGCCGTCCTCCCTGACCGGGGAGGACGGCCCCGCCTCGCTTTGCGTCATTGTTGGCCACCGTCCGAGCGCGCGCCGGCTTGCTTGACTGCCCGCGCAGGCGGTTCTGGGAAGGACTTGCCCATCCCTTGCACTATGGGGCACACAGAGAATTGCGCTTTGGTTGGGGTTCCAAGCAGTCCTTCATCCCATCGACGGATTTCCCCGCCGGCCCTTCTTCCCATGAATGGGACGGCCACTCATCTCCACCTCCCCAAATGCAACATCACATGCCCACGCGGCGCAGCGTGAGCATGGCCTTGGGTCTGGGCTCGCTGCTCGGACTGTCCAGGGTCGTGCCCGCGGCGTCTCCTGCCACACGCCCCCTCGACGGGGGCCCGCCTTCCCCCTTCACCTTCACCCCGTTCACGCGCGATCTGCCGCTTCCACCTGTGAAGCAACCGGCGTCGCGCTTGGCGGGGGCCCTGCCGATCACCGGTCTGCCGTTCACCCCCGGCGACTGCCTGCACGGCATCGCGCCCGAGTTCAGCACACGGCCCGCGCAGTGGCAGCGGCATCCCTTGTGCTTGTACGAGATCGAGCAACGCGAAGGACTGTCGGAGATCATCCCCGGCGTGCAAACGCCCATCTGGGGCTACGACGGCATCGCGCCTGGACCCACCTTCCACTGCAAGCTGGGCGAGCCGTTCGTGGTGCGCTTCAAGAACAGCCTGCACCATCCGACCAGCGTGCACCTGCACGGCGGGCACACGCCGGCGCACTCCGACGGCTACCCGAACTTCTACATCGAGCCAGGCGAGGCGCGCGACTACTACTACCCCAACTTCGCGCCCACCCTGCCGGACGGCAGCGTGGACATCGGCGACTGCTCGTCGACCAACTGGTACCACGACCACGCGATGGACATCGCGGCGCACAACGTGATCATGGGCTTGGCGGGCTTCTACCTCGCGTGCGACGAGCTCGAAGCGCAGATGATCGCCGACCGCGTGTTGCCCTCGGGCGACCAGGACGTCCCGCTGTGCTTCGCCGACAGGCGCTTGCGCGCAGACGGCACGATCTACTTCGATCCGCTCGACCACGACGGGTACCTGGGCGACATCGAGACCGTCAACGGCATCGCGCAACCGCGATTGCGCGTCGAACGCCGCAAGTACCGCTTCCGCTTCCTCGACGGCGCCAACGCGCGCTACTACTTGCTGCGGTTGTCGGCGGGCACGATGGTGCGCATCGGCAACGATGGCGTGTTGTTGCCGGCCGCGCAGGCCGCCAGCGAGATCCTCTTGTCGCCCGGCAAGCGCGCCGACGTGATCATCGACTTCCGCAACGCCCCCGACACGGTGTTCCTGCGCAACCACCTCGAGCAAGACAGCGGCCGCGGCCCCGATGGCGACTGGGATCGTCCCAGGCTGCTCGACTCGCCCATGCCGCTGCTGCGCTTCGATGTCGTTGGTCCGCCGGTGCAGAACGACGTCGCCGTCGTGGTCGGCACGCCGCTGCGTCCCTACCGCGAGATCGCCGATTCCGAGGTCGTCGCCACGCGCCGCTTCCGATTCCATCGCTCGAACGGCGCTTGGAAGATCAACGACAAGTTCTTCGACGAGATGCAGGCGGAGGCCACGCCGCTCCTGGGCACGGCCGAGCGCTGGATCTTCGAGAACGGCTCGGGCGGCTGGTGGCATCCCGTGCATGTGCACCTCGAGCACCACCAGATCGTGCGCCACAACGGCAAGGCGCCACGCAGCTGGGAACGCTTCAAGAACGACATCTCCATCCTCGGCCCCAACGACGTGGTCGAGACGAAGCTCCGCTTCCGCACCTTCCAGGGTCCGTTCGTGTTCCACTGCCACGCGGTGGAACACGAGGACATGCGCATGATGCTCGCCTTCGATCCGCGCTCGACCCCCGCGCCCGAACCGACGCCGATCGGCGCGTTCTTCCCCTGACGAGCGGTTTGGCGGCCGCCTTGGCGCGCGACTGGAACGAACTTCCGGCCAAGCGACCAAGGCGGCCATCGCGCGGGCCCATTCCATGCCCGATGGGCTATGGTTCACGGGCGGGGAGCGTCGACATTCCTCCTCGACGACCCCGAGCACCATCATGCGCCACACGAAGCTCCTCTCCACCTCCGCGCTGCTCTTCTTCGCCGCCTGCGCGACACCCAAGTCCGCGGAGCCGATCGAAGGCGTCGGACAAGCCTCCATGTCGCCCTTGGTGCTCGACGAAAGCACGCGCGCCACGCTGGTGACGCCCATGCCGGCCGGCGAGCGCCGCGCCGATCGCTTCGCCGACGTCGAGCTGACCACTCACGACGAACGAATCGTGAAGTTCCGCACCGACCTGGTCCGCGACCGGGCCGTGCTGTTGAACTTCATGTACACCAGTTGCACGGGCATTTGACCCAAGAACACGGCGAACCTCGTGCAGGTTCGCGACCAGATCGCCCAACGAGTCGGCAAGGACGTGCTGATGGTCTCCATCAGCATCGACCCCGAGAACGACACGCCCGCGGCCTTGCGCGAAATGCGCGAGCGCTACGGCATCGTCGAGGAACCGAACAAGCCCGACTGGATCTATTGCACCGGCCGCGAAGAGGACATCACGGCCATCAGGAAGAGCATGGGCCTCTGGGACCCCGATCCGGAAGTCGATCGCGACAAGAACCAGCATGCGGGCACGCTCGTCTACGGAGACGATCGGCTCGACACATGGGCGGTCACGCCGGTGCTGATCGATCCGCGTCGCCTCTCGGAGGCTGTGCTGCGCCGATTGCGGCTGCTGGAACGCCGCTCCGACAGCTGAACCGCGCGCGTGTCGCACGCATCCCGACCGCGATGAATCCACGACCATGAAGCTGCGCAGTATGCTGGGCGTGTTGATGCCTGTGTTGGGCGCAGTCGCTTGGTTGACTTGGCCGCGCTTGGCCGAGCCGCGGACGAGCGCGCCGGTCTTCGTCGTCGATGCACCGCCGAGCGACGCACCGACCGCGGCGTCCGGCGGCGGCGTGGCCTTGACGCAGCACGACGAGGCCTTCGCTGTCGGCGCGCGGACGCGCATGGCCGCGCCCGCGCCGCAGGATTGCGCATGGGAACTGGCGCTGACGAGCGTGGCGCTCGACGGAGCCGCTGCTTCCCCGCCGCCGGCCGGACCGCCGCCTGCGTTCGACGCTTCGGCGACCTGCAGCATGCACGGCCGCGTCCTGGCGCCCGGCGCGCGCGCGACCCTGACGCTGCGCTCGGGCGTGGACGCCGGACGCCGCGTCGCGATCGGCGATGACGGGTCCTTCGAGGTGCATGACCTCAATCCCGGTCGCGTAGTCGTGCGCGTCGAAGCCGGAGCGCACGTCGCCGAACGCATGGTCGAGCTTTCGAACTCCGGCCCGGTCCCGGAGCACTTCGAGGTCGATTTCAGAACCAGCGGTACTGCGATCGTGCGCGTGCTCGACCACTTGAAGAACCCGGTCGAGGGCGTGCAGTTGCGCCTCGACGGACGCGAGCTGACCACCGACGCCGATGGACGCGCGCGCCTCGAGCAAGCAGCGCTAGGCAAGGCGTGGTGCGAGGCGAGCCACGGCGAGTACGCGCGCCAAGGCTTCACGTTGCAGGTCGAGCCCGAGTCGTCGACGCAACTCGACAAGGTGGTCGAGCTCGTGCCCGGCGCGCATGTCGAGGTGTCGGTGGAGGGCGACTTTGGCGACGCGGAACTCGTCGTCGTCGTCGTGCCTTCGGTCGCCAAGGGCGGCCCGAGCGACACCCAACTCGCCGTGCCTTGGTGGACCTTCGAGCCGTTGCGCCTCGCGCGCGGCGACAAGCATTGGCTCAGCCAGTTGCCGAGCGGGCGCCACATCGTGGTGCCCTACCTCGACGGCGTGCGCCAACGCGGCAAGCACGCCATCGTGGACCTTCCCGTCGGCAGGCTGCGCGTCGCGCGGCTCTTGCTCGGGCGACCCACCTGCGACCTGCTCGCCGGCCGACCTGGATGCGATGGCCCCGACCATCTCGCGTGGCGCGCCCTGGACCGTTGGAAGAAGAGCGCCGAGGACTACGACCTCGACGCGCATGCGGCCGGCCGGCTGGGCCTCGTCGCGTCGATCGGCGTCGCGGGGCGCGTGCGCGGCGACGGGACTGGTCGTTGGTGCGCGCCGCGACACTTGCTCGAGCGCGGAGCGCTGCTGGGGTGGACCACCTGCAGCGGGCGCGCCAGCACCGGATTGCAGCTCGGCCCGGCGCTGGAGGCCTTCGGCGATCCCATCGCGCCGGCGGAGCGCGGTCTCGTGCTGGACCTGCCCAGGGAGCTCGCCGGCGCCGCGCTGCGCCTGCGCATCGACGGCGGCGTGCGCGGCTCGTTGCTGGTGCCGGCCGACGCGCGCCTCGAGCTGCCGGACCTGCGCGGCCTGTGGCGCGCGCGCCTCTCGGGCGGGACGCCGACAACGACGCGCACGACGACGGCCTCGTCCTCGAGCCCCTCGCCGGCCGACTTCATCCGCCGCGACGAAGCAGACGGCGACTGACGCACATCGTCAAGTTTTCCTGACAGCGACTCGCGGTCAGACGATGACGCCGATGGCGGCGAGGTGCGCCAGCACCTTGGCGGCCGACTGCTCGATCGACTCCTCGCCGGTCTTGACCACCACCTCGGGCGCGAACGGCGGCTCGTAGGGGTCGGACACGCCCGTGAAGGCCGGGATCTCGCCTGCTCGCGCCTTCTTGTAGAGCCCCTTGAAGGTCACGAACGCGCACGTTCTGACCGATTTCCAGGTGCGAAATGTCGAGAGCAATGAAGTCCGGCAAGTCCTTCGGCAACCCGCTCACCGGCACCCGGCGGTACTGCAGCTCGAGGCGACCACCGGCCATCACACCCGGGGACGTGCCCGTGGTTCGCAGCGGCAGCTCTACCCGCACCGGTTTGGTTTCGTCCAGCTCGAGCAAGTCGATGTGGATGATTTTGTCCGTCACCGGGTGAAACTGCACTTCCTTGAAGATGCAGTCGTGGACCTTGCCGTCAAGGCCGAACTGAAGGCGGAACACCTCCGGATTGTACACCAGGCGGTGCAGTTCGAGTTCAGCGACATGGAAGTGATGCTGCTGACCGAGTCCGTAGAGCACCCCGGGGATCCGTTCGCTCTTGCGCAGCTCGCTCGCATCTTTTTTCCCTACGCTCCCACGGGGGGAGCCGCTCAATGATGCAATTTTCATAACGCGGGTTTAATGGATTTCTAAACTTGAGCTGATGGAACGGTTTTCCATCAGGCAGGTAAGCACTTGGCCAAACATCTCGTGCACCGGCAACACGCGGATTTTCCCGCATGGCTGCGACCGGTCGAGCGGAATGCTGTCTGTAACAATCATTTCCACGAGGGCACTTTCCTCGATGCGCTCGTACGCCGGGCCACTGAGCACGGCGTGGGTGCACATCGCCCGGACACTTCGCGCGCCGTGCTGCATCATCAGGGATGCCGCCTTCGTCAGGGTGCCGGCTGTGTCGCACATGTCGTCCACCAGCACCACATCCTTCCCTTCGACCTCCCCGATGACGGTCATGTGCTCGACCTGGTTCGCGACCTTCCGCTGCTTGTAGCAGATGGCCATATCTACCCCCATGGCCTTTGCGTAGCTGTTTGCCCGCTTCGTACCTCCGGTATCCGGCGTGGCGATGCACAAGGTGCTCCGATCCATCCGCTCCAGGTAGGGAAGAAAGATGGTGCTTGCAT
>SXXH01000259.1 GCA_005789645.1 Planctomycetia bacterium | reverse complement strand
CCGCGCGGCGCGCCTCGACGACCGCGGTGGCCTCAGGGCTGCCAGATGGCCAGCAAGCCGTTCGAGGTGTTGTAGACCGAGCTCGTGCAGTACGCGGCCGAGTTGCGGTACCAGACTTGGTAGGTGCGCACCGCGCCGATCTTCCGCGTGCTGAAGACCGAAGCCTTCGTCGCCTGCATCGAAGGCCTGCGCACGCGCGCCGGGCGCGGCATCGCCGTGCACATCGTGGGCATCGATTGCCAGGACAGCGCGCGCGACGCCGACCTGGCCTTGCGACGGCTGGCGCAGCGCGATGCGCAGGCGGCGGACGAGTTCCGGGCGCAGTTGGCGCCGATCACGGGGGCGGAGCCGTCGGCCATGCGCCATCCCGACCTCCTGCGCTCGCTGCTGCTGAAGCCGATGGAAGAGTGCAGTGCCGTGGTCGAACTCCTCGAGCAAGCCTGCGGCGCGGACGCGGAAGCAGCACACACGGCCCGTCGCCCCCGTCGAGGAGTGGTGGCGATGCGCATCGAAGCAAAGGACGCGCGCGACGAAGACTACGACATGGACAGCTTCAGTTGGCGCGACCGTCATTTGGCCGAGAACATCCTCGCGCACGGCTCGCGCGGCGTGTTTTGGGCCCACCGCCACCACGTCCTGGGCGGTTCGCCCCGCGGTGCGTTGGAAGGCTGCGAGCCCACCGGCAGCGTGCTGCGCCGAAAGCTCGAATGGCGCTACCGCACCGTGCTGTTCGATCATGGCATCGCGCGCATCTCGGCGGTGGTCCCGCCCTTGGGCGAAGCTCCGCCCGATGCGACGCAACCGGCGGAGGTGGTCGTGCACGACATCCTGCCCGGCAGCCTCGCCGAGGCCGTGCGCGGCGGAACCGGCGGCTCGTGCTGGATCGACATGGGGAAGCTCCCACAGCTGTGGTACGAGTGGCGCGAGACCCCGCGGCAAGTGGACTGGCCCGGCTTTGCCGCCAGGCGCGAGCGCGTGTCGGAAGAGTTGGCTGCGCTGCCGTTCGATGCGCTGGGCGATGTGCCGGTCGTCATGGACAACTTGCCGGCGGCGCGCAGCTTGGCGAGTCCGAACGGATCATGGGTATTCGATCGGGAATTCGAGTGAGAAGCACAGCTGCTGCGCGCTTGGTGCAGTTGGATGCGCAAGCACATGCGTCGGTCACCGCAGTCGCCAACAACCAGTACCGTGCATCCGGCGAACTGGACATGGCTGTGCCTCGCCATGGTCGCGTGGGCAACCGAGGTTCACTCGGAACCCGGTCAAGGTGATCGTTCGAGGTCGAGTCGCAAGCAAGGCGCCGCCGCCGAGGCCCCCATCCTCGCGCGCGACGCCACAGGCCGTGTCCTGAACCTGTCCTTCGAAACCGGGACGCTCGACGATTGGACGGCGACAGGCGACGCGTTCCTCGGCCAACCCGTGCAAGGCGACAGGGTGGCCGCGCGCCTGCCCGGTCAGACGAGCCGCCATGCAGGCCAGCATTGGATCGGCGGCTACGAGGTGGCGCGCAACGATGCCGGCACGGGCAAGCTCGTATCGGCCCCCTTCGTCGTGGGCGGGCCGTGGGCGAGCTTCCTCGTTGGCGGCGGGCTTGATGCTGGCACGCGCGTCGAGATCGTGCGCGTCGAGGGCGACGCGGTGCTCCACGCGGAGTCCGGACTCATGCGCGAGGGCATGCACCGCGCGTATGTCGATCTGTCCCACCACATCGGCGCCGAGATCCGCGTGCGGCTGATCGACGAGGAGACGGGGAGCTGGGGCCACATCAACTTCGACGACTTCGTGTTCCATCCTGCGAGCTTCGTCCCCCCGGCTGCCGACGCCGACGAGCCGCTCGAGTGGTTCCGCGTGACGCAGACCACCTCGTTCGTCGGACCGAGCGATGCGAGCGGGATCGACCGCGTCTTCGTCCAGCACGCACTTCCCACGCCTCGACCGTGGTACTCGGCCGACGATGCGGCATTGAGCTTGTCAGTGGACAAGGACGACGATCGCCACAGGCCCCAGGTGTCGCTCTTGGATGGCGATCCCGCCCGACGCCATGTGGCCTGGATCATCCATGCGACTCAACCGAGGAAGGACTGGCCTACGACCACCGTCGAGTTGAGCACCAGCTACACCGTGGCCTCGCGCGTGCGGCGCTTCGATCCGGCACGGGCGAGGGTCGATTGGGACGGCTATCGCGCGCAACAGGGCGCAAAACCCACAACGCTCGGCAAGCAGCGCGCCGCGTTGGACTTCGAGACCGGCACCTTGGCTGGTTGGACGATCGAAGGTGAGGCCTTCCGGCGCCAGCCAGTCGATGGAGACACGGTTTCCGGGCGCATTCCCGGGCAATCGAGCCAACACGAAGGACGCTACTGGATCGGCGGCTACGAGACGACCTCCAATGATCGTCTGGTGGGCAAGCTGACCTCGGATCCCGTCAAGGTCGCTCATCCGTGGGCCAGCTACCTGATCGGCGGTGGATCAAGCGCGAAGACGCGCGTCGAGATCGTGCTGGTCGAGGGCAAGAAGGTCCTCCACCGTTCCTCAGGCAGCTCGACGGAGCCCATGGTGCGGCGCGTGGTCGACCTGCGTCCGCACCAAGGCAAGCGCATCCAAGTACGCCTCGTCGACGAGTCGATGGAGGGTTGGGGTCATCTCAACTTCGACGACTTCGTCTTCCACGACACGGTGCCGGACTTCGACGCCGTCGTCTCGCCCGCGGCGCGTCGCGCGGCCGAACAGGCCTTGGCGCGCACCTCGCTTGCCCCGTTGCTCGAGGAATGGAGGCAGCTCTCGCCGCCTCTGGCGCTGCGCGCGCTCAACATCCATGTGCAGAAAACGATTCGCTACGACGCCACGCAAGCCCACCCCACCATGGATGCGGCGCGGACGCTGGAGATCGCCCGCGGCCATTGCGGCCACAGCACTGGGTTGGTGATCGTCGCCTCGGCCGCGCTGGGCATCCCCGTGCGGGGCGTCGCCGGGCTCAACCTGTACGCGCCCGACGGCGTGGGCTCGTTGTCGGCCATCCGCAGCGACTTCACCAATATCCACACCTGGGCCGAGGCGTGGTTCCCGGGGCATGGCTGGATCGAGTTCGAGCCGGGTGGCGGCAGCGGGTGCTTCGTCGTCCCCGCGCAGTACATCCAGAACAACGCCTTGTTCCAGAACTACACGCTGCAAGTGGAGCGCGACGGCATGCTGCAACCTGCTCCATGGATCCACGAGGGCGATCGTTGGCGCTCGACCATCGACTTGCGCAACACGATCACCTTCGAGCGCTTGCGGGATGCTGGAAGGTGACGACCAAGGCGTGTCGAAGCGGCGCGCGATTCCGCGTGAGATCGAGGCGACTGGCGCGCTTCCTTGGTGAGTGCTGGGGCGTTGCTCGCGAGGCGCCCTGGTCAACCCTCGCAACCTGGAGCTCGACTCATGCCCTTGTCCGATCGCGACTACATGCGCGGCGAACCCACGCCGCGCCGGCGGCCCGCCAAGCGCATGGCGGCCCAACCCATGGCCGATGCGCCGCGCACCTTCGCCATGCCGCGCGCCAAGGTCGGTTCCGCCTTGTGGTGGCGTGCACTCGCCTACCATGCGGGCGAACCCGGCGGCTTGGTCCCGGCCCTCTCGGGCGGACTGTTGACGGCCGCGGCGGTGACTTGGTTCGCCGCGTGCGCGCCGCGTGATCCCGCGGCGTTCGTCTGGGCGCGCCCCGCATGGACTTGGGCGGTGTTGCTTGGCCTCGCGCTTGGCGGCGCCGTTGCGCTGGAGCGTTGCTGTTGGGTGCAGGTGCGTCGCTTGGGTGTCGCCGCTGGCGCAGCTGCGGGCTTCGTGTCGTTCTTCGCCGCGCTGTCGCTGGTCGAGGTCGAGTACGGATCGCGCACGATGCAGGGCTTCGACGAGTTGCTGCCCATGATGCCTTGGTGGGGCTTGGCGGCGTGGAGTTGCGGCGCGCTGCTGGCCATGGACGCGGCACGAAGCGAGACGCGTCAATCGTTGACGGCCGCCAGCCTCATCTCGCTGGTCTTCGCCGGAGTCTGCGCCGCGTCCAAGCTGCTCGCGTGAGTCCCTTGACCGAGCCAAAGTCGTTCACAGAGCGGTTTGGCGCCGGGGCGAGCAGCGAGCTTCCTCACAAGCGCGGAGCCGCCGCCTCGAGCAGGTCGCAGAAGCGCTTGGAGGCCTTGCGGCCCTCCTCCACCACTTCCTCGTGGTTGGGCACGCTGTCGGTCACGCCGGCGGCGTGGTTCGTCAGGCACGAGACGCCGGCGACGCGCATGCCGGCGGCCCAGGCGGCTTGCGCCTCGGCCACGGTGCTCATGCCCACGGCGTCGGCGCCGAAGGTGCGCAGCATGCGGATCTCGGCCGGGGTCTCGTAGGACGGCCCGAGGAGCGCTGCGTACACGCCGCGCTCGAGCGCGACGTCGACGTGGCGCGCGGCGGCGTCCAACGCAGCGCCGAGGCGCTTGTCCCACGGCGAGCCGTTGGCCGCTTGCTTGCGTGCCAAGCGCACCTTGCCTTGCAAGTCGAGATGGTCCTCGATGCGCATCAAGGTGCCGGGATTCCATGCCAGGCGCAGCGAGCCGGCGGCGTTCGTCAAGACGAGCTTTATGATGCCAAGGCTGGCGAAGGCGCGCACGGCGCGCGTGGCCTCGTGGTAGCCGAAGCCCTCGTACAGATGCACCCGGCCTTGCTGCAGCACGACACGCACGCCGGCGAGGCGCCCGACGACGAGCTTGCCGGCGTGTCCGGGCACGCTCGAGCGCGGCATGGCCGCGAGCTCGGTGTAGTCGACGACCCGCGCGTCCTCGACGCGCTCGGCCAGCACGCCGAGCCCGCTGCCGAGCACGATGGCGAGTTCGCACGCGCCCACCTCGCGCGCGCGCAGATCCTCGACCAATGCGGCCAGCTGGTCGGCTTCGCTGGTGGCGGCGGCGCGCGGGCTCACAGGTACGCCCCCGCGACCGTGGCCGTCATCCAGCACGCCAGCGCCCCGCCCAGCATGGCCTTGAGCGCCAGCGCGGCGAGGTCCTTCTTGCGCTCGGGCGCGATGGCGGAGATGCCTCCGATCTGGATGCCGATCGAGGCGAAGTTGGCGAAGCCGCACAAGGCGTAGATGGCCATCTTGACCGAGCGTTCGTGCTCGAAGGAGGGTTGAAGGCGTTGCAGTTCCTGGTAGCCGACGAACTCGTTGATCGAGATTTGCGTCCCGAGCAGCGTGCCGAACATGCGGCAGTCGTGCCAGCCCTCGACGCCCATCAGCCACGCCACGGGCGCGAAGACCCAGCCGAAGACGGTGGCGAGCGACAACCCTTCCGACAACGCGCCCAGCGGCCAATTGACCAGGTTCACCAGCGCGATGAAGGCGATCAGCATCGCCATGACGTTCAGCCACAGCTTGAGGCCGTCGAGCGCGCCGTTGGTGGCGGCCTCGATCACGTTGGTCGCGTCGCGGTCGAAGCGCAGGCGCACGCCGCCGGCCGTGGCGCTCTGCTCGGTCTCGGGCACGATCAACTTGGCGATGGTGAAGCTCGCCGGCGCCGACAGCACGGAGGCCGTGATGATGTGGCTGGCGTACTCGGGGCCGAGGATGGACATGTAGACGGCCATGACCGAGCCCGCGATGGTGGCGAAGCCGCCGGTCATCAGCGCGTTCAGCTCGCTCTTCGTCATGCCCGCGACGTAGGGCTTGATCACCATGGGCGCCTCGGTCTGGCCCATGAAGATGTTGGCCGCCGCGGCCATCGCCTCGCCGCCCGAGATCCCGAGCGTGGCGCTCATGGCCTTGGCGAGCAGCCAGACGAGGATCTGCATCAGGCCGACGTGGTAGAGGATGCTGAACAGCGCCGAGATGAAGATGATCAGCACCAGGCCCGTAGCCGCGAAGGCGAACACGAAGCCCGCCGGGCCGGCCGGGTCGGCCAGCGAGCCGAAGACCTGTTGCGCGCCGGGCACGGCCATCGAGATCAGCTTGGTGACGAAGTTCGAGATGCCTTGGAAGAAGCTCGTGCCGACCGCCGTCTCGAGCACCAGGAAGGCGATGGCGAACTGC
Source organism: Planctomycetia bacterium (assembly GCA_005789645.1). Classification (GTDB taxonomy): domain Bacteria; phylum Planctomycetota; class UBA1135; order UBA1135; genus SXXH01. Next base: position 120 of record SXXH01000259.1, on the reverse strand, counting down.
AGCGCGATGCCGCCGAAGACGGCGCGCGCCTGGAAACGCGAGCGATCCGCGGACAACAGCCAAGCGGCGCCGATGAAGAACGCCACGCCCAGCAGCGCGCGCAGCACGACCACGATGGTG
>SXXH01000258.1 GCA_005789645.1 Planctomycetia bacterium | reverse complement strand
CTCGTCGGGCACGCCGTTGGCGTCGCAGTCGGTGCTCGTGCCGCTGGTGATGTCCGTGGTGTCCTGCACGCCGTTGTTGTTGCAGTCCACCAGCGGCAGGAAGGTGTACTGCACGACGATGTTGGCGGCCGCGCGCGTGGCGATGCCGGTGACGACGTTGCCGGAACCGCTCGAGCTCGTGATGGCCTGGGCGCGCGCCGGGAAGGTGATGTTGCCCGGACCGACGAACAGCGCCAGATCGGCCGGCGGCGGCGGGATGCTCGCGCTGCTCGAGGCGGACTCCAGCACGGCGCCGGGGTTGGCGCCCGAGGGACCGGCGAAGTCCAAGGTCCCGTCGAAGGCCGCGAAGGTGAAGTTGTAGGTGGTGGTCGGAGCCGCCTGCAGCAGCACGACCGCCGGGTTGTCCGAGCGGAACAGGCGGATCTCGGCGCCGAAGCCCAAGCTCACGTTTTGAGGCGCGGCATCGGTGCTCTCGAATTGGGCGTCGGTCTCGACCGTGCCGGTGAAGGCGATGGAGACCGACTGCAAGGTGCCCAGCGCCGGGTTGAACTTGGGCACGGTCAACGAACCGTTCCAGTTCGTCGTCTGCAGCGCGATGGAGTCGGTGAACGATTGCGTGTCGGCGAATGCGATGCCCGACCAAATGGCTCCGAAGAGCATGGCCGGGAGCACTCGCCCGCGGTGGAGGCAAGAACTCATGGTGCGGATCCCTAGGTGTGACAGGCCCGATGAAGCCCGGTGCTTGCGAGTGGCACCTGAGTGGGCGAAACCGAGCCAGTGGAGACGCACAGTGTCGCAATTGCCGCATCAAATTGCAATATCCAAAATTCAAGCGCCAAGAAGGCTCAAGCCTTTGAATTGAACGACCAAGAAGCAGGGCCAGCTACGAACGCCAACCCGCCCAGTCCATGCCCGAAGTCCAACTGCACCCGCGACTTGCCGCCGCTTGCGACTTCCCTCCAACCGGGCCGTCGAAAGCCCGCTTTTGTGCAGCACCCACCCCTGCCGGGCACCGGCTGCACAGGGCTTGCCGCGTGGCCGGCAGAACCGGGAATGAGCGGAGCCGGACTCGCCTGCGAGTCCGGCCCCGTCGTCAAGCATGGCGACGCGACCCGTCAATCTTGGTTGACGGGTCGCGCGAGGTCACGGTGCCCAGGTGATCTGGAAGCCGTTCGAGAGGTTGAAGGTCGCGGACGTGCAGAACACCGCCGCGTTGCGGTACCACACCTGGTAGGTGCGCGTGCCCGGCGTCGTCACGAGGCCCTTGACCGACACCGTGGGTTGGCCCGCGCCCGGATAGGTGGAACCACCCGCCGCGTTCGTCTTCGTGCCGAGGCGCACGACGCTGCCGCCGGCGCAGCGCTTGCCATCGCCGAAGGCCGCACCTGCCCCGCCGGTCTGCTGCAGCGTGCCTTGGAAGTACAAGGCCGAACTGTTGGGCATGCCCGAACCGGTCAGCACCACGGTGTCGCCGGCGAGACTCGCGCTGCCGCTCGCCGACAGCAACGCGCCACTGCCGAGCGAGTTGAGGCAACCGCGGCCCGCGCCCACCGCGGAGTTGTTGCCGCACGGGCACGGCGTGCCGCTGCCGTCGCCGGGGCAGAACGAGCTGCCTACGACGCCCTCGCAGGAATCGATCACACCATTGCCATCGATGTCGCTGGCGGTGCCCTCGGCGATCTCCGCATCGTCCGGGATGCCGTTGGCGTTGCAGTCACTCGACGCACCCACGTACAACAACACTTGGTAGTCCTCGTCAGGACTGCCAATGGTGCCGCCGGTGCCGGTCGAGGGCACGTAGAGCCCATCGCCGTTGTTGTCGTAGACGATCTGCGCCGAGATCACCATGCCGCCGAGCGTGCGAGCATCGCTGGTGGCGAGGTTGGCGGGCGACTGGCCGAGGTGCGCTGCGGCGCTGATGTTGCCCGAGTACGGGGCCCCCGAGGAGATCGAGTTCGTGTCGTTCAGGCGCAGGAACGTGATCTGGTAGTTGCGGCCCGAGTTGCGACCGGCAAGCACTTGACCTTGGGCGAAGACGAGTTCGAGCTTGTAGCTGAAGCTCGCCGAGTCGAGCACTGCGCGGAACAAGCCCACGCTGACCGAGCCCGGCAGGCTGTCGCGCTCGAACGAACCGACGAACCACACGTTGCCGACCGAGTCGATCATCGGCGCGCTCATCGTCGGGCCGGTGGGCGCCGTGGCGCCGATGAAGGCCCGCAGGCGACCGATGCGCGTCGTGCCGTTCTGGTAGACGACCTTGCCGTCGGAGACACCGCCGGCTTCACGCGTCCACGCCGCTGCGGTCCAGCTCTGGGCACCCGTCAGGGGATCGACCTTGCACACAGCCATGTAATTGTTCGGGTTCGTGAACGGCGTCAAGGACGGCGGCGTGAAGGCGTAGTACACAACACTCGCCGCGAGCAGGTTGCCCTGCTGGTCGCTGCCGAGGCCGACCTGCGAGCTGCCGCCTTGGAAGGCGGTCTGATCGTGGTAGTGGTCGAGTTCCTGGCTGCCCCCCGCGACTTGGCTGTTCCAACCGGGGGAGTCCGCATCGGCCACCAGAGCCGGCAGAGTCAGGGCGCGCGGCGCGAGGAAGCCGCCATTGGCGTCCAGGCCGACGACGTTGATGGCGCCGCACAAGCTGCTGGCGGCCGCGGTGCGCGCGAGGATCCCCGCGGTGCCGTTCACCGCGCCGGTGAAGAGCGTCGGGAAGTTGGCCGGCGTGTAGCCCAGCGCGCCACGGTGGTCGCTGATGCCCGCGGCAAAGTGCGCGCTGGCGGTGCCGGCGACGACGCCACCGGCGACCTGCTCGAACACGTACTGGCGATTGAAGTTGGTGCCGATCAGGATCGGGCGTCCAGCGACGCTCGAGGGGATGATGTTCGGGGTGTTGTGCGTCGTGGTGGAACCCGCCAGCAAGTGGGAGGTCGCGGCCGTGTCGGAAGCCCCCAAGCTCGAGAGGACGTTGACCGTCGCCGAGCGCGCAGGCAACGCCACGCGGAAGTAGTTGTTGCCGGTCACCGGATTCAAGGTGCCGCAAGGCAACGTGGAGAAGTTGTCGGCGCGGAAGTGCACGTTGCCCGCGTCGTCGATGGCACCCATGCCGAAGGCCGCCAAGTTGCAGCCATCCGTCGGGCTGTTCGAAGCCGCGACGATGCGCGAGACATGCAAGCGCGAGGGCCGCGTGGTGGTCATGTGGGCCACGCCGCCGACGATGTTGGCGAGCGCGGTCCCGGCCGGATCGCCATCCATGAACTCCGCCGTGGCGAAGCCGAAGCGCGCGCCCGTCAGGCCTGAGGTCGACAGCGGCGCGCCGGCGTCGTTGCGCGCCGAGTTGTTGTTCACTCCAAAGCCCGGCGCGGTCCACAGGTCATAGTTCGCGCGCAGAAAAGGCTGGTTCGTGGCGATCGTCTTGGAGATCGCTTGCGCGTTGGCGATGCCGTTGAAGAACAAGGGCGCGGCGTTGCGCTGCTGGCTGGTCTTGACGATCGGCGCGATGCCGAAGGCCGTGCCCCAGCTCGAACGGATGGCCGCGAGGTCGACGATGTAGTCGTTGATCTGGTCGGCGGCCGAGTGGGCGTCGATGGCATCGCCCGGCAAGCCGTTCAGCTTGGAGACCGAGTCTTGCGCCACGACGGCGGGGGCGCAGGCGAGCACGAAGGCGGCGAGGGAGAGGTGGTGTCGCATGGTGGAGGGTCGTTGGGGGTGTCTGGGCGGGCCCAAGGAGAGGGACAGAAGCCACCCAAGACCACCAAAGATGCCCGAGGATCGTGAAGAACGGGTGGACGCAAGACGCGAGCTGCGTTCATTTCCGACGTTGTCGACCCCAAACACGGACGAATTCAGCACTTGCAGGCCGACCGGGCAACCGCAGGGCCGCTGCGCGCGCGGCCACTTGCCGACCCCCCATCCAACCGCGGCGCGCACTGCGCGGCCTAGCGCCCGACTGCGCTGGCTGGCTTGAGCTCGACACCGCGCTGGATGGCGCCTTGGGCTCTGCGCGCGGCACGCTCGGCGCGGCGCAGCTCGTCCGGGTCGCCGCTCCAATCCAACACGAGTTCGAGCCGCGTTTCGCCACGCGACACCACGCAACTCTTTTGCGCGCCACCCTTCTGCAGCCTCTCGACCAGATCGGCGCGATCGGCGACCTGTGCGCCGTCGAGCTGAAGCACGCGATCGCCCACCAAGAGCCCCGCGGCGGCGCCACGACCATCCCTCTCGACGCGTTGAATGGTCGCATCTTCACCAAGGCGCACGCCCAGCATGCGCCGCGGCAAGGGCTCCATGTCCGTGCGATCGAGCAGGCGATCGAGGTTGGCGAAGTGGAGCGCCGACAGCAGCACGACCTTCGAGCTGTGCCGCACTTCGTCGAGCGGCGTGTTGATGAAGGTGTCGTTCTGGGTGTGGTGCACGAACGTGTAGTCGCGCTCGCTCTGCCTCCAGAAGAACGCCGGCACGCCGGCCGCGATGAAGGGCGCATGGTCGGAGTCGCCGCTGTTGCGCAAGCCCTCCACTTCGCGCAGCTCAAAACCGTAGCGGGGATCGAGCGCACGCAGCCGTTCGGCCAAGGGCTCCATGTCCGGCAACATGGCGAAGGTCGCATCAAGGCCAGCGAGGAAGGTGCCACCGCCGTCGTGGTTGAGCACGATGCTGGTGCGCGGCAACTCGTCGGCGTGGTCCCGCACATAGCCCTGCGATCCAAAGAGGCCCTGCTCCTCCCCGGTGTAGAGCACGAAGCGGATCGTGCGGCGAGGCTGCACGCCGCTCTGCGCCAAGACACGCGCCGCCTCCATGGTCGTGGCGACGCCGGTGCCGTTGTCCTGCGCGCCCTCTGCGCCATCCCATGTGTCGAGGTGCCCTTGCACGATCACGTACTCGTCGGGGAACTCCGCGCCGACGATATCGGCGACGACATTGGCGCACGGCACCGGCCCGTCCTCGAAGCGATTGTCGATCAGGAACTCGAGCTCGACCGCCGTTCCAGCGCGCAGGCGCCGCACCAGTTCCTCGTGTTGGTCGAAGCGCACGCGCACGGTCGGACGCGTGCCGCGCGCTTGCGCGCGGAAGTCGCCGGACATCACGAGCAAGCCGCTCTTGGCGCCCGCGCGCAGCAAGCCCCGTGGACGCGTCTCTTCGTACAGCTGCTCGAGGCGCTTGCGCCACGCGCCGTCCATGCGCTCGTCGACGCGCACCATCCATGCGCCACGCAGCCCATCGACGCCGAGCGCGTCGAGCTCGGCCTGGTCGCGCGGTTCGAGGCGCGCCGGACCGCGTTGCACGCCCTCCGTGCCCACGGTCCACGCAGCCGTCATGAAGTCGAGCTCGAGCGGCTCGGCGCCGAGCACGCGACCGTGGGACGGGCCGCGATCGAAGCGCGCCGCCGCCATGCCCCATGTCTCGAGACGCGCGTCGAGGCCCCACGACTCGAACTGGGAGCGCGCCCACTCGCAAGCCGCGTCGGCCTTCCGCGATCCGGTCAGCCGCGGCGCGTGTTCATCGCACAACACACTCAGCAGTTCGATCGTCCGATCGTCGTTGAGCGCGAAGGCGAGCGCACGCTCCAAGTCGTCGTCGACGGTGGGCGCGAGCTGCGGCGCGTCTTGCGCCTCCCCAACCGGCGTCGCCACGCGCGGCTGGGCGCCCGCGACCAGCTCCGTGGTCGACTGCGCGGCCGGGGGCGCGGTGTCCGACGAAGCACCGGGACGCGGAGCGTGGCAGGCTACGAGGACCAGCGTCGATGCGAGGGCGAGCTTCCAGGGGCGCATGCAGGGCGAGCATAGTCGCTCGCCGCGCGCGTGGCGCGGACGATTCACCCAGCGCCTCCCTTGAGCCCCGCGACCCGCGACGGGACACTCTCTCCTGTGGCGACCGGCCGTCCCTTGCTGATCCTCGTGCCCACGCGCCTCGAACGGCGCGTCTTGGAAGCATCGGGCGAGTTCGCCGGCCGCGCCTTGGTGCACGAAATCGGCGTGGGCCCGATCGCCGCGGCGGCCAATGCCACGCTGCTCGCGGCCCGCCTTTCCCCGGCGCGCGTGCTGTTGGCGGGCATCGCCGGGAGCTACGACTTGGCGCGCGCCCCGCTCGGCGCGGCGCGCTTCGCCACGCGGACGCGTTGCCTCGACATCGGGGCCTTGCCCTCCGATGGAAGCGCCGACGGGACACGCGTCGTCCCCCTGCGGCTTGCTCCGCCCGACGACGCGTGGCTGGTCGACGAGCTCGAACTCGCGCCGCCGCCGCGCCTGCGCGTGCCCGAAGAGCCCTGCGTGCTGCTCACCGTCCACGCCGCGTCGGGCACCAGCGCGCAAGCAACCGCGCGCGCGCGCGCCGCGGACGCCTTGCTCGAAGACATGGAAGGCCACGCCGTGGCTCTCGCCTGCCGGACGATCGGCGTGCCGTGCTCGATCGCGCGCGGCGTGTCGAACGCCGCCGGCGACCGCGCACACGCGCGTTGGACGGCCGACGCGGCGCTGCTCGCCGTGCGCGAGTTGGCGCTCGACTGGTGCGGGCGATGAAGCTCGCCTTCGGCATCTCGCCCTGCCCCAACGACGTGTGGGCCTTCGCCGGCCTCTTGTCGGGCGCCGTGCGCATCGCTGGCGTCGAACTCGCCTTCGAGCTCGAGGACATCCAGGACCTCAACGACTCGTTCCGCGCCGGACGCCTGCCCATCGCCAAGACGAGCTTCCTCGCCGCGCTGCAATCGCCGCGACCCTTGGTCGTGCTGCGCCGCGGCAGCGCGCTCGGCTTCGGAGTGGGCCCCATCCTCGTCGCGCGCCGCGCAGCTCCGCCGCCCTCGCGCGCGCACGTGCTGCTGCCGGGCGCCAACACGACGGCCGCGCTGCTCTTCCGCCTCTACGGCGCGCCGGCCTCGAAGCTGGAGCAGGTCGTGTTCTCCGAGATCCTGCCGCGCCTCGCCGCCGGCACGGCGGACATGGGCGTGTGCATCCACGAAGGACGCTTCGTCTACCAGCGCTTCGGCCTCGAACTTGCGCAGGACCTCGGCGAGGCGTGGGAGCGCGACACGGGCGCGCCGTTGCCGCTCGGCGGCATCATGGCCGACGCGACGCTCGATCCGGCGCTGGTCGCCGCCTGCGACGACGCGCTCGCCGCCTCGCTCGCTTGGGCGCGCCAGCATCCCGACGCGGCGTTGGCGCTGTGCCGCCGCCACGCGCAGGAGCTCGACGACGAAGTGCTGCGCCGGCACATCGAGCTGTACGTCAACGCGCGCACGCACGATCTCGGCGAGGAGGGACGCGCGGCCTTGGACGCGTTGTGGTCCCGCGCCAAGGCTTGCGGCTTGCTGGACTCGCAAGCGCCGCCGTTGCGCATCCGCTGAAGCCCCTCCGCTCGAGACACCTGGACACATGCTGCTCGTCGCGATCACGATCCTCTGTTCCTCGCCACAAGCGACTTCCCTCCCGCGGCAGGGTGCCGCGACCACCGACGCGGCGCCGCGCCTAGTCGATTGGTCGCGCGACACCGCCCGCCAGACGCTCGTCGACAAGGAAGAGGGCGTCTACTTGGGCCACGTCTCGACGCTCTTGCTCGACGATGGACGCACCATCCTCGCCGCCTATCCCAAGGGCCATGGAAAGGGCGCCATCGTGCTCAAGCGGAGTCCCGATGGCGGCCTCACCTGGAGCGAGCGCCTGCCCACTCCCCCTTCGTTCGCCACCAGCCTCGAAGTGCCCACCTTGTTCCGCGTGGTGGGCGCCGACGGCCAACGCCGCATCATCCTCTTCTCGGGGCTCCACCCCGCGCGGCACGCGCTCTCGGAGGACGAAGGCGCCACTTGGAGCGAGCTGAAGCCCACCGGCGAGTGGGGCGGCATCGTCGTCATGGGCGACCTCGTGCCGAGCGGCGCGCCGGGGCGGTATCTGGCCTTCTTCCACGACGACGGGCGCTACTTCCGGAAGCCGGGCGAGGAGGACCCGAAGAAGCGCGGCGTGTTCGACCTCTATCAAGTCGAGTCGCTCGACGGCGGAGCGAGCTGGGGCGCGCCGCGCAGCTTGCACGCTTCATCCACCCTGCACTTGTGCGAGCCCGGCGCAGTGCGCTCCCAAGACGGCGCCACGCTGTTGCTCGTCATGCGCGAGAACGCCCGCCGCGCCGAATCGCACTGGATCGCCTCGAACGACGAGGGTGCGACCTGGAGCGCCCCGCGTCCCGTCCACCCCGCCCTGACCGGCGACCGGCACACCATCAGGCGCGCCAAGGATGGACGCCTGGTGATCGTCTACCGCGACATGAACCTCGCCAAGGACCACCCCTGGAAGGGCGACTTCGTGGCGTGGGTGGGCACCTACGAGGATCTGGCGCAGGGACGCCCGGGGCAAGCCAAGGTGCGCTTGCTCGACAACCAGGACAGTTGGGACTGCGGCTATCCCGGACTCGAAGTCCTGCCGGACGGGACCTTCGTGGCCACCACCTACGGCCACTGGGAGCAGGGCGCCAAGCCCTGGATCGCCAGCGTGCGCTTCGAGCTCTCCGCGCTCGACGCTGCGGCGGAGAAGTCAGGGACGGAGAAGTGAAGGACGAGCAAGCGCGAAGAGCACGAGCACGCGCCGGACCAACCGTCAATTCAATTTGACAGCCTCGACGTTCACGGCGTCCAAGTCAGCTCGAGTCCATTGGTCAGGTTGAACACGCTGGCCGTGCAATAGCCGGCCGCGTTGCGATACCAGATCTGGTAGGTGCGCACGTCGCCGGGCGCCACGAGACCCGCGCTGGAAACTGGCAGGTCGCCCGCGGCCGGATAGAGCGATGCGCCGACGACATTGGCCTTGGTCCCGAGGCGCACGACCACGCCCCCCGCGCAGCGCAGTCCATCGCCGAAGGCCACTCCAAGACCGCCGCCGGAGCGGGAAGTGCCTTGGAAGTACAACGCCGAGCTGCTGGGCATCGCCTCGCCGCGCAAGACGAGGCTGTCGGTCGACACGCTGGCGACGCCGCTGGCGCGCAAGCGCCCCGCGCCGCCGAGCGAGTGCAGGCAACCCGCGGAACTGCCCATCGAGCTCGAGTTGCCGCACGGGCAGGACGCGCCCGTGCCGTCGCCGAAGCAGTACGGCGAGCCGGTGCTGGGCAGGCTGATGGCGAGGTCGAGCGGAGCGATGTCGAGGTTGGCTCCGGGGCCTTGGACGGCGAAGGTGTAGGAGCACCACTGGGTGGCGGCATACGTCCCGGGATTCGCGCTCGGATCGACCGAGGAGAAGATCCCGGCCGTGCACTCGCTGAATTCGAAGGCCACCGGCTGCGCGCCAGCCGCCAACGGCAGGCCGAACAAGCGCACGCCGTCGACGCCGCCGTAGTTGTTGGCGAAGCCCACGGACACCGGGATCGAGCCCGCGTTCACCAAGACCCCACCGACCATCAGCGTGCTGTTGGCGAGATCGAGCGGGTAGTTGACGTACTGCCCGGGCGTGATGGGGTTGCCGGGCAGCCAAGCCTCGAGACGCAGTTCGACCGCGTCACCCGGCGTGGCGGCGAAGAAGGGACCGCTTTGCACGCTCGCCGACTGCACGACGCCGCGCACGACCAGCGCCACGTCGCCGGCCCAGGCGGAACCCGCCAGGCACAAGCCGGCGGCGATGCGAGCAAGACGACGCATGCCCGTGGATTCTAGTGTCCGGAGCCTACTTTCCGCGACGGGTGGATGCGCGCAAGCACCAGCGCCGGCTAGGAGCGCGCGACTCGACGCCCTGTGGGCGCGTAGTCTGGCCTTGGCGCTGGGGGCGAGCTTAAGGTGTCCCCCATGGAATGCATGGACCGCCCGCGCGCTTGGCTGCTCGTGTCGATGCCGGGCGTGGCCCTGCTGCTGGCGGGCGTCGCCCCGGCCGCGCCGCAAGGGCGATCCGACGACAGCGACGCGTACTTCGCGCGCGGTCCCATCCACGAGCTGCGGTTGGTGGTCTCGCGCCAAGCGGAAGCGGCCTTGCGCGAATCGCCGCGCAGCTACGCGCCCGTCGTGGTCGAGATCGACGGCAAGGCGCGCCTCCTGGGCGGCGGCGTCAAGCTCAAGGGCGCCGCCGGCAGCTACCAAGAGTGGGACCAGCGGCCCGCGCTGACCATCAAGCTCGACAAGTTCGACGGCCAGGACCTCTTCCACGGCCTCGAGAAGTTCCACCTGAACAACTCGGTGCAGGACGAGTCGCTGCTGTCGGAGTGGCTCTCCTCCGAGTTGTTCCGCGAGTGTGGGCTGCCGGCGACGCGCGTTGCGCATGCGCGCGTCAAGTTGAACGAGCGCGACATGGGCGTTTATGTGCTGAAGGAGGGCTTCGACAAGCGCTTCCTGCGTCGTTGGTTCAAGGACGACGAAGGCAACCTCTACGACGGCGGCTTCTGCATGGATGTCGACGAGGACCTCGAGCTCGACTCCGGATCGGGTGGCGAGGAACGCGCCGACTTGAAGGCGTTGGCGCGCGCCGCCACCGAGCCGGACCTGCAAAAGCGCTGGAAGGACTTGCCGGAGTTGCTGGACGTCGAGCGCTTCACGCGCCATGTCGCGCTCGAAGCCATGATCGGCCACTGGGACGGCTACGCGTGGAACCGCAACAACTACCGCCTGTACTTCGAACCCGGCGGCAAGGCGGTGTACTTGCCGCACGGCATGGACCAGTGCTTCCAGGATCCCAACGCCTCGGTGCTCGACATGCCCGTGGCGCATGTGGCGAAGAGCGTCATGAAGAACCCCGCGTGGCGCGCCGAGTATCGCCGCGAAGTGGCCAAGCTCTTGCCGAAGTTCGAGGCCAAGCGGCTTTGCAAGAAGCTCGACGAGGTGCAGCGGCGGCTGGAGCCGGCGCTCAAGAAGGTCTCCACGGACGCGGCGGCGGCGCAGGCGCTGCGCGCGCAGGAGCTGCGCGAGCGACTGGTCGAACGCGAACGCGCGCTCAAGGAGCAGAAGTCGCTGCCCGAGCCCAAGCCGCAAGTCTTCAAGCCCGGGGTCGCCGTCCAAGTAAAGGGCTGGCGTCCCATGTCGGAGGTCGAGGACGCCGTCGTCGAGCCGCGCAAGCTGGGAGCGACGCAGTTCCTGTCCATCGCCTGCGGCGCGTCGCGACGCTGCGTCGCGAGCTGGCGCAGCGGCGTGTTGTTGTCGCGAGGCCACTACAAGCTCTCGGCGCAGGTGCAGCTCGAAGGCGTCGAGGCACTCGTCGAAGAGGGCGCGCCGGCCGCGGGTGCTGCGCTGCGCATCTCCGGCGCGTCGAACGCGCGCACGGAAGGTGGTTCAGGCCTGAAGGCGCTGGAGTTCGAGTTCGAAGTCGCCGAGGAAACCGGCGATGTCGAGTTGGTGCTCGAGCTGCGCGCGCAGCAGGGCACGGCCATGTTTCGCCAAGACAGCTTGCGCCTGACGAGGCTCGATCGGCGCTGAGTTCGATCCGGCGCTGGCCTGGATCGGCGCAGGGCTGGCCCGGAGCGGACCAGGGCCGAAGCGGAACTGGACAGGCGCCACCGCGATCAAACCCGACCCGGGAGCCTGGCGCCGGCCACGCGCCCACTCAGGGCTCCAGCGCCAGTTCCAAGAGCTGCGGCGCCCCCGCCATCGACTTGGATACCGACTTGGACGGCAAGGTGAGCAGGTACAGGCGACCGTAGGCGTCGTCGGGCAGATTGCCTTTGGCGTCCAGCCCGCGCGGCTCGCCGCCGAGCGCGCGCACGAGCTTGGGGATCGTGTTCGAGTGGCCGCACACCACGAGCACGGCGCCATCCTCCAAGGCTTGGCAAGCCTCGACGAGGCGCTCATGCTCCGTCGCGGCCACGACCTCGAGCGTCAGCCCCGAGCGCGCGGCGAGCGGCGCGACCGTGGCTTGCGTGCGTTGGAACGACGAAGCGTAGATCGCCTTGGGCCGCAGCTCGCCCAAGAGGCGCGCCACTTCCTGCGCGCGTGCGACGCCACGCTCGGACAAGGCGGGATCCTGGTCGCCATCGGCGGCCTTATCGGCATGCCGCAGCAAGACGATGGTGCGCGGCCGCGGCGGCGGAGCTTGCTCTGCGCCGCGCGTGTCGGGCGTGGTGGACTGCAAGAGCAGGGCGAAGAGCAGCGCAAGGAAGAGCGACGGGTACGTCATGGCGGATGCGTGGCGTGTGGGTGCAGGCTACGGTGCATCGGTCCTGAAGCCGCACGGATTGTGCTGGAAGGGCTGGCAGGACAGGTCGCACGAAAGCGCGACCGGCGCGGGCAATCACTGCCTGCGCCGGTCGCGTAGGAACTGGGCCGCGCGTCGAGCGGCCTCTAGGGAAGGCTCGCCTCAGGGAAGGCTCGCCTCAGGGAAGGCTCGCCACAGGGAAGCTCGCCTCAGGGAAGCTCAGCTCGCCGGCTTGCCCGCGTCGCGCTTCTCGAGCATCTCCTTGCGGAGGTCCTGCGCGATGTTCTTGATGTCCTGCATAGCCTTGCGCACGCGCGAAGTAGCGGCCTTGTTGCCCGCATCGGCCTTGGCGACATCGTCGCGGCAGGCTTCCACGGCCTGGACGAGGCGATCGTAGTTCTGGCTCATGGTCTCTATGTCCGAAACTGGGACTGCGGAGTGGCGTGACGAGCATCCAAGCCCGGCGCCGAGAGTTTGGTTTTGACCACACGGCGCGGATGGGCGCAAGTCCACAGCCTGACCAAGCCGCCCGTCCTTCCAAACTCGATTTACCTTAACCCAAAAATACCAAGGCTTTGCGGAGGCCAATTACCGCCACCTCAGGCTTGGGAGAGCTCCCAGCTCGGATCTCAACCGGCGCCGAGTTCCAGCACCAACTCGTACTGCTCGCGAGTCAACGGTTGGATCGACAGGCGCTGTCCCTTGGCGAGCAGCAGCATGCCGCTCGAGCGCGGATCCGCGCGCAAAGCCTCCATCGTCACGGGTTTCCCGAAGGCCCGCAGTGCTTCGATCTCCACCTGCATCCAGCGCGGATCCGCAGGGTCCGAAGCCGGATCCTCGTGGTCGTGACCCTTCACGAACTGCGTCGGGTCGGGATGACCGGGCCGCACCACCTTGGCGAGGCCAGCGCCGTGCGGCGGCTCGGCGTTGCTGTGCCAGAACACCACAAGGTCCCCCACCCGGCAATCGTCGCGCAGAAAGTTGCGCGCCTGGTAGTTGCGCACCCCATCCCAACCCGTGCGCCGTCCCGCGGCTTTCTGCAGGTCCTGGAAGCTGAACACATCCGGCTCGGACTTGAACAACCAGTGCCGGACCTCGGCGCCGCGCGCCAAGGCGTTGGCCGAGGCCGGCGCGCCCTGGCTGGCAGGCTCGCTGGGCTTGCCGGATCTCTTGGCGCTCGAGCCCTGCTTGGAGGCTTCCTTGGAGGCCTTGGACTTGACCGTACCGCGAGCTTTGGAGTGCTTTGAGTTCGAGCTGCTGCCCTTCGCCATGGTGGCGGGATATTCGCACGCGCGCGGCCTGCGGATCCACCGCCTCGCCGCGCGCCGGCCACGCGCCGCTCAGCGCAGCCCGACCGGTCCCTCGCCCCGTTCGCGCAGGGCGCTCGGCCTTCCCAGCACCTCGGCCGCCAGCACCGCACGGCGCAAGTCGGCGCGCGTGCCGAGGAGCTTGGTCGCGCGTTCGGCGCGCTCGGGCCGCCTCGGCGCGGGCTCCGTGGGCTTGGCGTCGTGCTCGAAGCTCGTCATCGCCGCCGCGGAGACCGTGGCCCGGCGTCCCGACGCCGGCTCGCGCTCCACGCGCAGGAAAGCCTCGCGTCGAGCACGCTCCTCCTCGAGCCGACGCCGGTGCTCGGCCATGGCCAGCTCCTCTTCGTCGGGCTGCGGCACGCCGCTCGTCTCGAGCTCCTCCTCGTAGCTCTCGCCCTCGCTCGAACGGGCCTCGGCGCCGCGCAGCTCGCGTCGCTGGGCGACCTCCGTCGACTGCTCCGACTCGCGCGCCTCGCGGTGCAAGTCCCCGGCACGTCCGCGCTCGACGCGCCGCGCCACGGCCTCGACTGCGGGCGCGGGCGCCGGGATGGGCGGCGGCTCCGGCGCGCGAGCTGGATCCTCGCCGCGCATGAGGGCTTCGAAGGCGCGCCGCGCTTCGTCGCCATCGGCGTCGATGTCCTCCTCGACTTCGGTCGCGGGAGCGGCCGACTCAGCGCGCCGACGCGACTCCTCGTTCCGCGTCTTCACGGCTTCGTGGATCGTGCGCAGGATCGGCAGCACGACCACGAAGAAGAAGACGACGAACTTGATGAAGTCGCCGAAGTCGATGGCGGCCAGCACGGTGTCCGCCTCAGACCTGCTGCGGGGCTTCGCCGCCGTCGCCGGCCAAGGTCGAGCGCATGCGCGTGTCGGCCTCGACGTTCTTCAGGCGGTACATGTCCATCACGCCCATGTTGCCGCTCCTCAGCGCGCTCGCCATGGCGAGCGGCACCTCGGCCTCGGCCAGCACGACCTTGGCTCGGTTCTCCTGCACCTGCGCCTTGAACTCCTGCTCGGCGGCCACGGCCATGGCGCGGCGCTTCTCGGCCATGGCCTGCGCGACGCGCTTGTCGGCCTCGGCCTGGTCGGCCTGCAGGCGCGCGCCGATGTTCGTGCCGATGTCCACGTCGGCGATGTCGATCGAGACGATCTCGAACGCCGTGCCGGCGTCGAGGCCCTTGTGCAGCACGTTCTTCGAGATCGAGTCGGGGTTCTCGAGCACGTCCTTGTGCGAGTCCTTCGATCCGATCGTCGACACGATGCCTTCGCCGACGCGCGCGATGATCGTCTCCTCGCCGGCGCCGCCGACGAGGCGCTTGATGTTCGTGCGCACCGTCACGCGCGCCTTGGCCAGGACCTGGATGCCGTCCTTGGCGACCGCGGCGATCTCGGACTTGCCCTGCGCGGGGTTGGGGCAATCGATGACCTTGGGCGTGACCGAGGTCTTGACGGCCTCGAGCACGTCGCGTCCGGCGAGGTCGATGCCCGCCGCGGTGCGGAAGTCGAGCTCGATGCCGGCGCGATTGGCGGAGATCAGGGCCTGCACGACCTTCTGCACGCGACCACCGGCGAGGAGGTGCGCCTCGAGGTCGCGCGAGCTGATGCCGTCGATGCGCGCCTGCACCAGCATGATCTTGGCGTCGAGGATCGTCGCCGGACTGACCTTCCTGAGGCCCATGGCGAACATCTCGAACAGGCCGATGCCGGCGTTGGTCGTCACCGAGCGCACGTACAGGTTGGCGTAGCGCAGGAAGATGCCGAGGAACACCAAGAGGAACAGCGCCAGCACGACGACGCCGACGACCATCAGGAGGCTCGGGCCGGAATCTTCGGCGACTTGGCGCGTGCCTTGGAACAGGAGCAGGGACGACATGGGGGTCTGGCTTTCTTCTTGGTTTGGCGGTGTTGCCGGGATGGGTCGCGCGGGCGCCCGCGGTGGGGCGCGGCCCGAGCGTGGATGGGTGCGTTGGTTCAGGCGCCTTGGCGCGCCACGACGACGCGGTTGCCCTCGATCTCGACCACGACGAGCGGCGTGCCGGGCTCGAGGAACTCGCCGCGCGTGACCACGTCGACGCGGCGCTCGCCGATGCGCGCCGTGCCGCCGGGGCGCAGCATGCTCTCGGCGACGCCGGACTTGCCGGCGAGCGTCTCGTTGAGCGGGTCGACGGCCGCGGGCTTGTCGAAGCTCGAGCCCTTGTTGACTAGGAACCGCCCCACCGGCGAGTGCGGCAGGATGCGGAAGCCCAGCCACATCGCGGCCGGCACGCCCACGGCCGTGGCGGCGAGGAAGATCCAGCCCGCCGTGGCGCCGGCGGCGAAGGCGCTGACGCAGGCGACGCCAATGCAGATGGCGGCGGCGATGCCCAGCGCCCCGAAGCTCGGGAAGCACACCTCGGCCACGATCAGCGCGAGGCCCACGACCAAGAGGATCACGGCCAGCGTCACGATGCCACCTCGCGGACGACCAGGCGTCCCATGTCGTTCGAGACCACCACGACGCGCGCGCCGCCATCGACGTGCGGACCTTCCGAGCGCGCCTCGTGCTCGTCCAGCGCGCCGAAGCGCACCTTGCCCACCGGCCGCAGGTCGGTCAGGGCCGTGCCGACGGCCCCGGGTCCGACGCGACTCTCGCCCACGGCTTCTCCCGGCACGGCGGCGGCGGCGTGGGCCAAGACGACGCGGCGCACGCCCGGTGTCTTCGGCAAGAGGCGCGACACGACCATGGCGACGACCAAGGCGGCCGCCGCCGCCGCGAGGACTTGGAAGGTGCTCGACAACAGATGGTCGCGCGCGAAGGGCTCGGTCAAGGCCAGTTCGGCGTCGCCGCCCGACAAGACCAGTCCGCCGACGATCAGGAGCAGCCCGCCGACGCCGAACCAGATGGTGCCCGGCAGCACGAAGAGCTCGACGATCAGCAGCACGACGCCCGCGCCCACGGCGACCAGGTGCGGCACCTCGGCGAGTCCCGCGAAGTACTTGCCCACCAGGATCAACACGAAGCACGCGATCGACAACACGCCCGGCACGCCGAAGCCCGGCGACTTCAGCTCGAGCCAACCGAGCACGAGCCCCGCCATCAACAAGAGCGGCGTCAAGCGCGCCAGCCAGGCGATGAACTCCTCGCTGCGGCTCTTCTCGAGGATCGACAAGCGCGCGTCGGCCGCCAGTCCCGCGCGCTCGAAGAGCGCGCCTTCGTCGTCGGCGAGTCCATCGGCCATGCGCAGCTCCACTGCGCGCTTGGCGGTCAAGTTCACCAGCTTCCCGCTGGCGGCGAGCGACTCGACGAGCGCGAAGTCCGCGCCCTTCTCGCGCAGCGCGTCGTACTCGGCGCCCGAGACCACGCGCGTCTCGCCCTCTACCTTGACGAGGCGCGCCTCGGCGTCGGGATCGACCATCGCCGCCGCGAGCGCCGCGCTGCGGCCGTGCTTCTCGGCCGCGGAGGCGAACTGCGAACGCAGGAAGCTGATCTCCTTCTCGCGCACGGCTCCGTCCGGGATGGGCGCGAGGCCCTCGGGCCCCACGACCACCGGCAGGGCCGAGCCGATCGTGCCCGCGGAGTGCATGTAGATGCGCTTGCAAGCGAGCGTCACCAAGGCGCCTGCGCTCGTGGCGTGGCGGTTGACCCACGCCACCGTCTCGACGCCGGCGGACTCCGCCTCGTAGAGCTGCTTTTGCAGGACCCACAGCACATCCAACGCTCCACCCGGCGTGTCGATCTCGACGACCAGCGTTCGCGCCTCCGCGCGCTTGGCTTGCGCCACCGCCCGCTCGAGCAGCGCTTGGCTGCCCACATCCAGCTCGCCCTCCAACCGGACCTGCAGCCAAGCGGGTGCGCTGGGCGCGGGGACTTCCGTCGCGCCTTGGCCGCACGCCGCCGCGAACGCCAAGACAAGGAGCACCCACAGGCGCGCGGTCCAAGGGCGCCGTCTGGAGACGGGAGTCGCTGGCCCGCGGACGGGGCGTCGCTCGCCCGAGGCAATGGAAGGGAACATCGCGCCTGACAGTATGGTGAGACGGGCGGGGCGACTCCACCTCCGAACCAGTGCGTGCCGATCAGGAGACGGGGGAATCGCGCCGCCGACCGCCCGCAGCCCCTCCACCCGACGCCGACCCTGACACAGTTCGTACCCGCCGCTCCAGACCGGAACAGCCATCGACTTGCGCGTCGGCCCGGCACCCCCTACCCTTTTTTGAAGGGGCAATACCCTTGCCCCGCACCCCACCATGAAGAAGTACACCGTCGCCACGCTGCTCGCCGCCGTCGCTGGCTTCGCCGTCCTGACGCAAGCCACCCCCGAGTTCAGCTACAAGCACCGCGACCCGAATCTGGCCGTGTCGCAGGGTGTGGTCGTGTCGGATCCGGATCCGGCCGACTGCCCGTTCTGCGGCGGCGACCCCGCGCTCCACATCCGCCGCATGGTCGAGGTGCAAATCGACTCCATGCGTCGACTCGCTGCTTCGCTGCTCTGAGCCGGGTCGCGCGCCGCGTCCAGAGCACGGCCCAGCAGTCCAAGACTGCCTTGATCACGACCGCCTCGCGTCCCGCCGGACGCGGGGCGGTCGCTTTCCAGCGGCGCAGCGGGAGGCCCTCGATCAGGGAGCGCAGCTAGACGAGATCGCTGTCGAGCAAGGTCGTCCACAACTGCGCGCGCAAGTCCCGCTCGAACAAGCGCGGTTCGAACGAGCGCGCGCACAAGACGCGTCCCGAGTCATGCGGTCGCAGCCCAGCCAACTGCAAGGTCGCGAAGGCGCGACTGCGCGTAGGCACGATGGCGAGCAACAAGGCCACGCCGCTCGCCCGCGCGCGCGCCTTGGCGGCCTCGAGCAGGATGCGCGCGACATCGTCATCCCCCTCCGGCACCAGCCAGTCGACCACGGCGAGGGAGGAGGGATGCAACGACTCGCCAGAACCGAGCACCAGCATCCCGGCCAACTCGCCTTCGCCGTTCGAGACTCCCAGGCACTCGTAGCTCCTCGAGGGATGGTCGCCGACACGCCAAGCCAGGAAGGCCGCGTCGTGGTCCACGCACGACGGCCGTTCCGCGGCGAGGCGCGCCCACAAGCGATCGTGACGCGCGTCGAACCCCGCCAGCGCTAGAACCTCCGCAGGCGGACTCCCGCCCCCGGCGCCGACCTCGGCGTACAGCACGACCTCGCGGCGCAAGGGCAGGTAGCCGAGATGCCGCTCGCCCACGCGCAACGCCGCCTCCACCGGCCATCCGTAGTGCACCACCGTCGAGTCGGCGCCACCGTGTAGACGGAAGTGCTCGACGCCGCACTCGACCAGGAGCCGCGCGCCCGAAAGACCCGCGCGCCGCGCCGGCGACACGAAGCTGTCGACGACATGGCCGAGGCGCGCGGCGCGGCCCGCCACGCGCCCGCGCAGGGACGACGAACCAAAGAACGCCTGCACAGCGCCGTCCCGCGTCGCACCCACGCCCTCGAGCCGCGCCGCGCCACCGTCGCCGAACGCGTGCCGCCACTCGCGCTCGTCGCGGCGGCGCGGCGCGAAGGCTCTGTCCCAAGCCTCGCGCAAGGCGCGCGGATCCAGTTCGGAAAGCGACGCGAGCTGGTCCATCAAGCGAGGTCCGTGTCCAGCAGTGTCAAGTGGACTTGACGAGCCAGCGCGCGCGCCTCGTCGGGCCTGCCAGCGACGAAGCACGCGTGCGTGTTCTCGAGCGCCACGAGCACCAAGCCCAGTCGCGCCCAGCGCGCCCCGTGCGGGTCGAGGTGCGAGGCGAGCAGCGCCACGCGGGTCGCTGCCGATCGACGGCCGAACGCGGCGAGGTGCGCGAGGAGCGCCGCCGCCGCTTCGTCGTCGTGCTTCGCCACGATCCAATCGAGCAGGCACAGGTGCGGCTCGCCGAGCAGCATGGACTCGCGCGCCGCCGCGAAGCCGCGCAGCGTGCCGCTCGCGTCGCGCACCTCGCAGGCCACGCCGTCGTCGGGCAAGCGCCACGCCAGATGCGCGCGGCTGCGCACGATGCGGCCAAGGCCCGCGTGCACCTCGAGATCGAGCCGGTCGATCCCCTCGTCGATGCTCGCCGGCCGCGCTTCCAACCCACCCGCCCGCGCCAGGCGTTCGAACGACTCGAGCGGCCCCGTCCAGAGGCGCACCTCGTCGTCGAACTCGTACGACAACAACCGCCGCCCCAACTCCCACGCGCGCGCCACCGGGAAACCGTGCGCCCACTCGCCGCCCTCCTTCGACATCGACGCGGCGATGAACGCGCGACAACAACGCGCCAAGAGGCCGTCGCGCGCCAAGCCTTGCCGAGCCTCGAGCCGCGCGAAGCTGTCGACCACGAGGTAGGCGCGCCGCTCCCCGTCCGCCAGGCGCAAGCGCATCGGCAAGCCGCCAAAATGCGCCAGGCAGGTCCCATCCGCGGCGAAGGCCGCCTGCGCGTGCAGCCCGTGCGGCGCTCCCAGCCACATGCGTCGCCACGCCGCGCTCGTGCGCCGCGCCTCAGGATCGAGGCGCGCGAAGGCCGCGTGCCAAGCTTCGAGCACGGCGGCTTCATCGTCCCGGCGCACCGGGCGGATCTCGATCAGGTCGGGGTTCAAGGCGCGGAAGGAGGCGGACGACGGTGGCGGAGAATGCCGACCGAGCGCGCATGGTGGCGGGAGCGCATGGGAATCGAACCCACCGGGGCCGCTGTCCACGACCCCCGACCGGCTTTGAAGGCCGGGCGGCACACCAGCACCGATCCGCTCCCGCTCGTGATGGCACAGGGTAGCAAGCGCGGCGCAAGGATGCGCTGGCGACCAGGCCAGCAAGGCCGCCAACACCTTGCGAGATGCTCGCGCGCGGTCCGCCCCGAGCCCGCCGGCTCGCCCTCGCGTCCAAGAGTCGCCGCCGGCCCCATGCGCGCGCCGCCACTGCCCGCAGACCACAAAGTGGCATTTCACATACCACTTTTCCGCTTGGTCACGTCGCTCACCCGCGCGACGCGACGAACAGTCGGCCGGGCGCGCCGGAGTCGGGTTCGGCGAGCAGGCCGCCGCAGAAGCGGCGCACGAGGCGTTCGCCGCGGCGGTGGCTGGCGTAGCCGCAGGAGAAGGCGGGCGGACGGAGCAAGGCGTCGGGGGGCAGGGGCAGGCGCACGGCGCGGCCGCCTTGGACGACGCGTTCGCCCAGGCGCAGGATGGCGAGCGGGTCGGGAGCGCCGCCGGCGTCCTCGATGCGCGCGTGCACATGGCCTTGGAAGAGGCGCAGCACCATGCTGGCGGGGCGCTCGCGCGGGCCTTCGCGCACCAGTTCGACGCGCAGCGGTGTCGCGTCGAGATGGACGCTGCGCACGCGCTCGAGCGGCGTGTCGCACACCAGACGCAGCTCCTCCCCCTGCGCGTCGCGCGCGACCAGGAGCAGCGCCAGCAGCGGATCGCCGCCGATCCGCCACGAGCCGCCGCGCAGCTTCCACGACGACGCGAGCGCCTCGCCGGGGCCGAGCGAGCTCGACCAGCCGTCGGGTTCCAACTCGAACGCGCCGCGACGCACCTGCACGAAGGCGCGCGCCTCGAGCGATCGGTCGAGTGGATTGCGCACGCGCACTTGCACGGCGTGCTCGGCGCTCCACGCCGGGCCCAAGCGTGGCAGCACGAGCGGCATCGAGAGCGGATCTACCACCACCGGCCAACCGGACTCGCGCGGCGCCAAGCGGGCCCAGGCGCGCGCGAAGGCGGCGCGCGGCCCCTCGCTGGTCAAGATGCCGAAGGCGCCGCCATGCACGGCGTCGAGCAGGTCCTCGGGCGCGTCGCAGCCGATCCACCAACGCTCGGCGCGCCAGTCGATGCGTGGCGCCGCGCGCCAAGCCGCGGGATGCGCCCCCACCGCCTCGAAGCGCTCGTCGTGCGCCAGCTGCGACAAGCGCTCGTCGGGCGCGTCGAGGATCCACAGGACGGCGCCGCCTGCGTCGCGCGCGGCGCGGCAAACCGAGATGGAGCGCGAAGCGATGCGCACCGACGCGCGCGCGGCGTCGCGCCGCGCCAGTTCCACGGCGCGTTCCGCCAGGCGCTCGTCCTCGACCAGCAACACGAACATGGGCGCAGCTTCCGCGGCGACGCCCGCGGGGTGGCGCAGGGCGAGCACCTCGTGCGGCAGCGGGATGCGCTCGCCGGCGCGCTCGGCCGCCTGCCAGCCGCCGGCGTCGAGCCGTGCGAGATCGACGAGGCTGGTCTCGGCGACGAGCCCCGCGCCGTTGGTCGTGCGCTCCAACGCGCCATCGGCGAACACGACCAGCTCGCCGTGCGCGCACTCCCGCAGTTCGAAGGCGAGGCCGTCGAGTCCGAGCGCCAAGGCGCGCCGGAACGAGACCAACGTGTTCTCCGGCTCGTCGAGCGGAGCGCCACGCCAACCGAGGATCCACGGCGGTCCGTCGGCCAGCGCGCGCGCGGGCGGAGGCGCCCATGGACCGCGGCCGCCGCCGCCCGGGATGGCGCCGAAGCGCGTCAAGAGAACTCGACGAAGCGCCCCGTGGAGGCGACGACTTCGCCGACCCTGCGCACAGGTTCGCCGCGCGCGGCCAGTTCCCGCTCCAGGATGGCGGCGCGCTCCGCGGGAACGGCGATCAGCAAGCCGCCGGAAGTCTCCGCGTCGAACACCAGCGAGACGAGCGCCGAATCGAGGCCCTCGGCGAGTCCCACCACTTCCGCCAGCGCGGACTGCGACCTGCCGCTGCCGCCGGAGCAGAAGCCCTCGCGCGCGAGCTCGAGCACGCCCGGGAACAACGGCAGCAGCGCCGACTCGATGCGCAGCGTGACGCCGCTGGCCTTGGCGATGTTGCGGCCGTGGCCGGCGAGCCCGAAGCCCGTGATGTCGGTGCAGGCGTGCGCGCCGGCCAGGTTCATCGCCTCGGCCGCGAGGTCGTTGAGCTTCGCCATCTGGCGCGCGGCGGGTTCCAGCTCTCTCCAGCCGATCCTGCGCTTCTTGGCCGCGGTGGTCATGGTGCCCATGCCCAAGGGCTTCGTCAGGTACAACGCGTCGCCGTGCTTCGCGCCCGAGTTGGCCGCGATGCGCCCCTTGGAGACGATGCCCGTCACGGCGAAGCCGAAGTGCGCCTCGGCCGATTGGACCGTGTGCCCACCGACCACGATCGCGCCGCTCTTCGCCACCGTCTCGAAGCCGCCCCGGAAGATTTCGCGCGTCCACTCCGGATCGAAATCCTTGGGGATGCCCGCGATGTTGAGCGCCGTGAACGGACGGCCGCCCAGGGCGTACACGTCGGAGAGCGAGTTGGCCGCGGCGATCGCGCCGTACCAGTAGGGATCGTCGACCACCGGCGGGAAGTAATCGACCGTCTGGACGAGGCACGTGCGGCTGTCCCCGGGCAAGTCTCCGACGCCGGCGAGGGCCACAATGCCCGCGTCGTCGAAGGTCTCGGGACCTACCAGCACTCGCGTGTCGGTCGTGACGATGTCGCGCAACACGTGCGCGAGCTGCCCGATGGGCATCTTCGCCGCTCAACCCGCGCAGTTGGCGTAGTCGGTGAGTCGCTTGGGCTGCTGTTCGGCCATGGGTGCGGGCGCGCCGACCATCGGCGCGTGGGCGCGGCGCCACCGGAGTTGGCGGCGCCGCTTGCGCACTCTAGCCTCCGCTCGCGCAGGTTGCGACCCGGCCGGGCGCGTCGCCGGGCGGCGCACGGCGGGAGTAGCGCGGCCTCAACCGCCCTGCCGCAGCACTCCGCGCGTGTCCAGCACCGCGCGCGCGCTCGTGCGCACGAGGTCCCAGTCGATGCAGCGGTGGTCGGTCAGCACCACGACCAGGTCCGCGCGGGAAAGCGCTTCGGCCTCGAGCCGCTCGAACCGGGGCAAGGCGCGACCCGCGTGGTCCGCGACGACGCGGTCGGCGGAGAGCAGCGGATCGTGCCAGCCCACCTCGGCGCCCGCTCGAGCGAGTTCGCGCGCCACGACCAGCGCCGGGGCGTGCGTGGTCACGTCCACATCGCGCTTGTAGGCGACGCCGAGCAAGAGCACGCGCGCTCCCGCGAGCGGGCGCCCGAGCTTGGCGGCGCACTCCTCGACGACCAACAGCGGGCGACGCTCGTGGATGCGCGCGGCGAGTTCAAGCAGTTCGGGCGAGGCGCCGGCCGCGCGCGCCGCGTTGGCGAGAAGCCGCGCGTCCTTGGGGATGCAATGGCCGCCCATGCCCGGACCGGGGTCGAAGCGCTGGAAGCCGAACGGCTTGGTGGCCGCTGCGTCCAGCACCGCGCGCGCATCGAGGCCCAAGGCCGCGCAAGCGGCGGCGAACTCGTTCGCCAGCGCGATGTTCACGCTGCGGTAGGCGTTCTCGTACAGCTTGGCGGCCTCGGCGACCTCGAGCGACTCCGTGGGCACGACGGAGTCGAATACGCACTCGTGCAGGCTGCGCGCGGCCCGCAGCGAGCGCTCGTCGCGACCCGCGACGAGCTTGGGCACGGCGCGCAAGGAACGGCCGGCGCCGGGATCCTCGCGCTCGGGCGAATGCGCCACGAGGAGATCCGCGCGTCCCTGCGCGGCCAGGGCGCCGGCGACCAGCGTGCGCGTGCCTCCGGGCGGCAAGGTCGACTCGATCACAACGAGCGCCCCGCGCGGCAGGACGCCGGCGAGCGCCGCCACGGCCGTGGACAGCGGGCCTTCGTCAAGCAAACCTGACGCGGCGAGCGGCGTGGGCACGCACACGAAGGCCGCCGCGCAGTGCGACAAGCGTTCCGGATCGGTGGTGGCGAGGAAGCGTCCAGATTCCAACAGGCCCGCTGCGAGCGCTTGGTGGCGCAGCACGTCGCGGCCGGCAGCGAGTTCGCGCACGCGCTGCGCGTCGCGGTCCAAGCCCACCACCCGAAAGCCCGCGTCGACATAGGCGGCCGCCAAGGGCAGTCCCACCCCGCCCAACCCCACCACGCCCATGACGAGCTCCCGGCGCCGGCAGGCCGCCGCGAAGTCCCCCGGGCTCGTAGCCGGCACGGGCGTGGGATGCGACGCAGGTTGGTTCACGCGCGTGGTTGGACGAGATCGCCTTCGATGTCTTCCCGGAGGGACGCGCGCGCGATCATGAGGCGCGCGCCACGGCGGCGCAGGCGGAGAGCAGGAGTTCGTCGTCTCCCGTAAGCAGCGTGCGCGGATCGAGCAGCAGCGCGTCGTCGGCGACGCGCGCGAAGACCGCCGGCTCGGCCTCGCGCAAGGCGCGCGCCAAGGCGGAAGCGGAGCCGCGCGGCGCCAGACGCACCACGAAGGTGTCGAGCAGCACGCCG
>SXXH01000257.1 GCA_005789645.1 Planctomycetia bacterium | reverse complement strand
TAGAAGCGGATCTCCTTGGTCGGGTCCTCGGGGTGCGGTTGCACGAAGCTCTTGGCGCCGGTGACGCCCAGGTTGCCGTCGGCGAACAGTCCGAAGCCGTTGACGGAGTTCGTGCGACCGCGCACGCCCACGGCGTAGCCACCCGACGCCAAGGCCTCGCCCAGCACCGCGGTGCCCATGTCGGCGTTGTTCGTCGACAGGATGGTCGTCGCCTGGCCTTGCGCGGCGCTGTGGTTGGCGCGCACGGCGTGGCCTTGGGCGGCCGCGGCTTCGGCCTGCAGGGCGTTGGCGACGCCAGTCGTCGAGGTGGCTTGCGCGCGCACGCCGACGCCTTGGGCCGAGTCGCTGCGGCCTTCGAGGCCCGCGGCCTGCCCGGATGTCGCCAACGCGTGTCCACGCACGGCGACGCCATCGTTGCCGGTCGCCTGCGCGTCGAGCGTGGCGAAGCCCGAGCCCGCGTCGACGAAGCGATCCGCGAGGTCGGCGCCGGAGATCGAGCCGTCGAGGATCTCGCTCGAGTCGATGCTGGCGCCGAGGCGCGAGAACTCGCTCGAGTCGAAGCCATCGAACAAGTCGGCGTTGAGGCGCTCGACCTTGCTCGTGCTTTGGACGACGAGCGGCGCGGTGCCCTGCAGCGCGTTCGACGCGAGTTGGCCGCCCGTGATCGAGCCGCTGGTGGCGATCTGGCGGGCGCCGAAGTTGGGCGAGATCTTGGCGCCCGAGATGTTGGCCCACCCGGCGATGTCGGCGTCGCTGATGGAACCGTCCTCGATCTTCTGCGAGTTGACCGCGCCGTCCTGCAGCTGCCACGACGCCACGGCGTTGGCTTGCAGGTGAGCCGAACCGATCTGGCTGGCGCCGATGTCGACACCCTGGACGGCGCCATCCTGGATCTCGCCCGAGTCGATGGTCTGGCCGAGGCGCGAGAACTCGCTCGAGTCGAAGCCGTCGATCGAGTCAGCGTTGAGGTTGACCACCTTGGTCGTCGAGTTGACCGCCAGCGGCGCGACTCCGCTCGTGGCGGTGGACACCAGTTGCGAACCACTCAGCTTGCCGCTGGTCTGGACATCCTGCGCGCCGAATTGGGCTTGGATCTTGCTGCCCGCGATGCCCGCGTCGACGGCGATGTCGAGGTTCGAGATGGAGCCGTCGGCGATGTGCGATGCGCCGATCACGCCATTGCCGAGCTTGCTGGCGTCGATCGCGCCGGCGGCGATCTTGGCCGAAGTCACCGCGCCGGTGGCCAATTGCAGGGATCCCACCGCGCCTTCCGCGAGGTCGAGCGCGGTGACGCCACCGTCGGCGATGGCCGGCGAACCGACCGCGCCCACGCCTAGTTCGCCCGCGTCGATGGTCTGCCCGAAGCGCGAGAACTCGCTGGAGTCGAAGCCATCGAGCCTGTCCGCCGACAGGTTGGTCACCGTCGTCGACGACGAAACGATGAAGGGCGCGGCCGTGGTCTCGGTCGAGAAGATCTGCAAGCCCGTGATGGCGCCCGCGGTCGAGACTGCCTGCGCGCCGAACTGCGGGAAGATCTTGGTGCCGGCGATGGCCGCGCCGGGTGCGATCTCGAGGTCGCCGATGGCGCCGTCGGCGATCTCGGCCGCGCCCACCGAACCGTAGGCGAGGCCGCTGCCGTTCAAGACGCCGGGGGCGAGCTTGGCCAGCGTGATCGAGCCGTCCGCCACCTGCGTGGTGCCCACCGCGTCGGCGGCGAGCTTGGTGGTCGTGACGGCCCCATCGGCGAGGTCGATGGTCGCCACCGCGCCGTCATCAAGTTCAGTCGAGTCGACACCCGTGCCAAAGCGCGAGAACTCGCTCGCATCGACACCGTCGAGGAGATCCGCGTTGAGGTTCTCCACCTTGGTGGCGGAAGCCACGAACAGGGGCGCCCCCGAGACGGTGGTCAAGTGCAAGGCACCTTGGATGCGCGCAGTCCCGGCGACATCCAACCGTGCTTGCGGCGCGGTGGTTCCCACACCCACGTTGCCCAGCGGATCGACATTGAAGTCCTGGCTGAGCGGATAGAGCATCCCCACCGTCGGGATCGACGACATGGAGATGCAGTTGTTCGGGTTCGACGAGTCGATGATGGTGCCCGCGCAGATCAAGCTGCTCGACGCGGCCATCATGCCCCCCATCGGCGTGCTGGAGACCACTGCCCCGGGAGGAGCCGCCGCCGCGAGCCCTTGCGAGCCTTGTCCGGCGCCACGCGCGCGTTGCGCGAGGTCCAGTTGCACTTCCTGCCACGCGCCGGCGCCTTGTTGGCGCCACAGGCGATCGCGATCGGCATGCGCCAGCAACAGGTCCTGGCCCCCATCGCCGTCGATGTCGAGCACTTGGCCGTGGAGGATCGGCAAGTCGAGCTGCAGGCCGCTGCGCGCGCTGGCCTCGCGGTACATGCCGCTCGCCGCCTGCACGCGCAAGCTGGTCCGGCCGAAGGGCGACACGAGCAGGAGATCGAGCCGCTGGTCGCCGTCGGCGTCGAGCCACAGCGCTTGCCGCACGCCCTGCATGTCAGACAAGCCCGCGCGCAGCGTGCAATCGTCGAAGCCGCCGTCGGGACGCTGGCGCAGCACGCGCAGCGGTTGCCCAGCCTCCATGACCACGGCGTCGAGGCGTCCATCGCCATCCGCATCGCCCCAGGCGAAGGTCGAGAAGGAAGTGGAGGGCTCGATCGGAAGTTGCGCGCCTTGGGCCAAGGCGAGCGAGGCGAGGAGTTGCAGGGAGAGGATCATGCCCAACTCTGCACCTGGATCGGACGCGCGGCTCCCCGCGGCTCCGACCACGAGGGCGGATCTCGCCCGTTCGTGGAACTTCCTTCGCGTCGCGGCGCGCCTCGGCGGTGCGCGCGGTCAGGAGGTGGAAGCGCCTTCCATCCGGCCGACTCCCCGCCGGGCGCGGCCGACTGTCAAGCAGGCTTGACAGTCGCGCGCCGCGGCGCGCCAGCCACGCGGCGACAGCCGCGTCAAGGCAGCCACGTCACGCTGGCGCCGTTGGTCAGGTTGAAGCGCGAGTCCGTGCAGAAGGTCGGCGCCGGGTCGCGGTACCAGGCCTGGTAGTGGCGCGTCGCGCCGGCCGCCGGCACCCCGCCTTGCGACGAAACCGACAAGCCCGAACCGGCCGGCGGCCAGCTGGAGGCCCCGGCGACGCTCTGCACGATGCCGAGGCGCCTCACGCTGCCGGCCGCGCAGCGCAAGCCGTCGCCGAACAACGTGCCCAGCGCCTGCGGGGCGTTGCCTTGGAAGTACAACGCCGAGGCGTTGGGCGGCGCACCCGTGGTCCACAGCCGCAGGTTGTCGAAGGTCACGCGCGCCAACCCCCCGCCCAGCAGCAACGCACCTTGCGGGTTCGCGTTGTTCGGGCAGCCGCGACCGGGCGCGCCAGCTTGGCACGGGCAAGCCGTGCCGGTGCCATCGCCGAAGCAAAACGGCACGACGATCGTCTGGCATTCGTCGGGAACCGCGTCGGCGTCGTGGTCTTCGCTGGAGCCCGTGGCGATGTCTTCGGCGTCGGGCAGGCCGTTGTTGTTGCAGTCGACTCCCAGCACCACCACGGTGTGGTGTTCGCCCGCCGCGACCACCACGCATGGTGCAAGGGGCGAAGGCAAGGTGCATTGGCCGCGATCGTTGGCGCCGAAGGCCCACACGCCGCCGCCTTGGACGATCACCGCGGAGTGGTAGTAGCCGCCAGCCAACGCGGTGCCCGGGGGCAGGCCCACGGGGATCGTGGCTTGACCTGACTGGTTGCGTCCCCACGCGACGACGCCACCGTCTTGCAGGAGCGCCAAGGTGTGGTCCCTTCCCGCGGCGATGGCGCGCACGGGACCAAGACCCGCCGGCACAGTGCATTGACCGTAGGTGTTCTGACCCCAAGCTTGGACGGTGCCGTCGAGGCGCAGCGCGACGCTGTGGTAGTTGCCCGCGGCGATGGCGATGCAGGCACCCAATCCGGCGGGCACGCTGGACTGGCCGTAGAAGTCGTAGCCGAAGGCCCGCACCGAGCCATCCGACAGCAGCACGAGGTTGTGGTAGCCGCCCGCCGCGATCTGCGCCACGCCAGCCAAGTCCACGGGAGGCGTCGCTTGGTTGTAGTTGTTGCGCCCCCACGCGGAGACCGTGCCATCGGCGCGCAACGCGAGGCTGTGGAAGGCGCCAGCGGCGATGGCCGTGCATGCACCTTGTCCGGCTGGCACCGTGGCCTGGCCGTAGTTGTTGCGTCCCCAGGCGACCACGACGCCATCGAGCCCCAAGGACAACGTGTGACCGGCTCCGGCGCAGACTCGCGCCTGGTTCGCCAAGCCGGCCGGCACCGTGGTCTGACCGTAGGTGTTGTCCCCCCACGCGACCACGTCGCCTGGCGCCTGGGAGCGCGCGATCGACGCGGAGAAGCACAAGAAGGACACGGCCAGCGCGTGGAGGAGGCGCGAACCTGCGCGAGAGCACGGGGACGGAGGCATGGAAGTTCCTTCCGGGGCGCGGTGGGGCTCGCCACGCTCCTTTGACGGGCGTATCGGCCGAACTCGGTCGGGAACTGGAGCCGTGGCGCGCCGCGGCAAGCGACCGGGGCCCTCCTCGTCGACGAGGAAGGCCCCGGCGCAGGGCGTCAAATCAATTTGACAGTCACGCGAACCTCAGGGGTTCCACCTGACGCTGACGCCATTGGTCAAGTTGAAGGTGCTCGGGGTGCAGAACCCGGGAGTCTGGTCGCGGTACCACGCCTGGTAGGTGCGCATGCCGCCCGTCGCCGGCACGAGGCCCGAGACGGACACCGCGCCGCCCGGCGGCGGGAAGCTCGACAGGCCGCCGGAGCTGATGCGCACGCCGAGACGCCAAACCGCGCCGCCGGCGCAGCGCAAGCCGTCTCCGAAGATCGTGCCTGCACCTCCGTTCACGACCGTCGTGCCTTGGAAGTACAGCACCGGGGCGAAGGCGCCGACCCGCGAGGTCCTCAGCACCAGCGCGTCCGCCGAGACGCTCGAGAGACCCTCGGCGACGAGGCGTCCACCCAGCGCGCTGAAGTTGTTGGCGCACCCGCCGCTGCCGTCGCCGGCGGATCCGCACGGACAAGTCGCGGCGGCGCCGAAGCAGTACAGGGTCGGCGTGTTCTGGCACACATCCGGCACGCCGTCGAGGTTCGTGTCGGCGAGGAAGCCGTTGGCGACCTGGCAAGCGTCGATGCGCTGGTCGTTGTTGCAGTCCTTCGCGCCCAACTCCGACGTGTCGATCACGAGGTTGCCGTTGCAGTCGCGGTTGCGCACGACGACGCTGTGGCGCGAGCCCGCGGCGACGCCGTTGGCGGGGGTGCCGACAGAGATGGTGGATTGCCCTTGGCTGTCGTCGCCGAAGGCCAGCACGACACCGTTGGTTTGCTGCACGATCGTGTGCAAGCCACCACCTGCGACGTAGGAGCATGCGCCAAGGCCCGCTGGCAGCGTGCATTGCCCCGCGTCGTTGCGGCCCCACGCAGCGACCAGGCCGAAGTTGCGCAGCGCGACCGTGTGGTGACCGCCGGCGGCGATGGACGAGCAAGCACCCACGCCCGCGGGAACCGTGCATTGACCCCAGGTGTTGTCGCCCCACGCGACAGGCTGACCGGTGAAGGTCAGCGCCACGGAGTGGAAGTCGCCGGCGGCGATCTTGAGGAACGGCCCGCTCGCCGTCGGCGTGTTCAGTTGCCCGTAGAAGTTGAAGCCCCAGGCGGCGATCGTGCCATCGGCGCGCAACGCCAAGGAATGGCCCGCTCCCGCCGCGATGGCGACCACGCCGGTGGCGCCGGCGGGCACCGTGCTTTGGCCGAAGTTGTTGGCGCCCCACGCCACCACCGAGCCGTCGGAGCGCAGCGCCAGCGTGTGCGTGCCGCCAGCCGCGACGGCCACGACACCCGAGAGCCCGGGCGGAACGGCCGACTGGCCTTCGACATTGCGTCCGAAACACTTGACAGTGCCGTCGTCGTACAAGATCACCGTGTGGAAGCGGCCGGCGGCCACGGACCGCACCGACGTGTCGGCGGGCGCCACCACGACTTGGCCGTCGCTGTTCGAGCCGAAGGCGATGGCGTCGTAGACGAATTGGGCGCGAGCGGTGGTCGCGAGCAGGAGGCAAAGCGCAAGGGCTCCCTTCAACGCAGGAAGGAGCATGCGGCCGAGAAAGGCCGAGAGGGAAACGATCATGATGCGGTGCCAGGTGAGGCGGCCGCCTTGCAGGTGGACGACCGCGATCAAGGTGTAGGTCGAAGGGCGAGATCCTCCGACGCATGCAGGGCGAGATCCCCCCATGCGTTGGTGAGGATAACCCACTTTCCCGAGAGCGTGGTCCCCGTGCGGCGGAGTGGAGGCCGCAGCAGGTTGCGCCAAGCTGGCATACCCCCCCGCCAAGCCGGTCCCAATTGGCACCGAGGCAGCGAGTTGCGTCGTCCACGGTCACCGCCCTCAGCACTCCTGGCCGAGCGCGAGATGCACCGTCGGACCGCCGAAGCGCAAGCAAAGACGCAGGCCGCCCGGCGATCACGCCCGGCGGCCTGCTGATCCACGCGCGACTCCGGGCCCAAGAAGGCCCGAGGTGAGCGTCAAACCTCGATGATCACGGGGCCCAGACGATCTGGAAGCCGTTCGACAGATTGAAGGTGCTCGCCGTGCAGAACGGAGCGCCGTTGCGGTACCACACTTGGTACATGCGCGTGGCGCCCGCGGGCACCGCGCCGCGCACCGACACCGACTGGTCGGCGCCGCTCGGGTAGCTCGAAGTGCCGAGGCTGTTGACCTTCAAGCCGAGGCGCAGGATCGAGCCGGCGGCGCAGCGCAGGCCGTCACCGAACGCGGTGCCGGCGCCCGTACCCGCTTGGGTCGTGCCTTGGAAGTACAGGGCCGAGCTGTCGGGCATGCCCGAGCCCGTCAGGACGACCGAGTCGTTGGCGACGCTGGCCGTGCCCGTGAAGCCGAGGCTCGCGCCCGAACCCAGCGAGTTGAGGCAGCCTTCGTTCGCACCCACCGCCGAGTTGTTGCCGCAGGGGCAAGCCAGACCGGAGCCATCGCCGAAGCAGAAGGCGCCGCTGACGGGGCCGGTGGAACCACCGGGGCCGTCGACCGTCGTGTTGAGGTTGCCGACCACCTTGAAGGTGCCCAGCGTGGCCGACACTTGGCTCGGAGCCGCGTTGGCGTCGAAGCGGAAGTTGTACAGCGTGCCCCAGCGGATGGCGTTGGCCGACGCGTTCTGGGCGAACGGCGTGGTGGCCCAGGTCACGGCGCCATTGGCGACCGAGCCGGCCCAATCCGTGCCGCTGAAGTTCACGTTGCCCGGACCATCACCGTTCCGGTAGTCGACGTCGCGGAAGCCGATGTTCGTGACGTTGACGCCGGCGCCGACGGGCACCGAGAAGCTGCCGATGCTGCGATCGGAGTTGTTGTTGTAGATGGCGTACTCGTAGCGCCAGATGCCGTTGCCGAGGCTCGTGGCCTTGTAGCCAGCGCGCACTTGGCCTTCGCCCGGGATGTTGATCGTGTTGATCTGGACGGCCGGGTCGACCACCTTCCAGGCTTGGATGGCGGGCTTTTGACGCTGGGTCGCGCCCGAGAAGGCGAAGTTCCAAGCCGTGCCGCTACCGGTGACGGTGACTTCGCGGTAGGAGGCGTTGTTGAAGTTGTTGCCGGCCGCCGAGTCGTCAGGCGTCACATAGACCGCCTCGCCGAAGTAGCGGGTGCCCGTGGGCGAAGTCGTCTCGAGGTCCGCGATCGCCACTTCCAAGCGGCGGGCGGTCGAACCCGACCAAGCCGGGTTGGCCGGCGGGTAGGTGTACACGCCCGTGAAGGCGTTGACCTGCCACTTGGGACCGAGACCGGACTGGCTGCCGTTGCGGGCGGCGGTGTAGGGGTCCGAGCAGCCGGTGCCGAGGTGGGCGCCGTCCGTGGCGACGCAGTTGGAGCAGCACAGGTTTTGGCTGAGGGCGAAGAAGCCGTGCTTCAGCCAGCTCTGGCCGACCTGTTCAAAGCGCCCGGCGCCGTTGACGACCTTGTAGCGGAACAGCGCGCCGCCGATGACCGGCTTGTTGGCGGTGTTGGCGAACCAGTTCAGCCACACATTACCCAGATTGCAGGAGGTGGTGCCCAACGAGAGGGCTTCCAGGCTGCCGTTGGCGGTGTAGTTCTGGGGACCGGTGATGTCGCCCACGATCACGTCCGGACCGGTGGCAGTGGGGCAGGTCTGAGCTTGAGCGCTCGTGGACAAAACGACCGAGGCGACAAGGGCCGCCGTCGCGCCGAACATCCGCTTCCAGTTCGTCAACATGATGCTTCCTGAGAGGGTGGCTAGAGGTTCCAGAGACCCCACCCCGATCGGGTCGGGAAGGGGTTGGTTTGGTACCGTGCGGGGTTGGATAGGGAGCCCCGAGGACGGGACCCAGTGTAGCTAGGTTCGCGAATCCGTGGGGACTGGAGCCACCTGCATGGCCTCAGAATCCCGGCAAGAGAACCGTACAACGCTCCTGACGCACCGGTCGCTGCGCAGGTTCCGCTGCGCTTGCCCTCAGGGCTTGGGCATGGAAAAAGCCGCGCAATGCAGCGCTCCTGCGCGTCGCAGCGTTTCCCCGCTGCGCACAGGAATCACCCGCACACCCGGCAGCGCGGCTTCGAAAGCGCGCTGGGCAGTTTGATCGAATCCCTCCAAGAATCCGCCGGAGGCGGGCATCAGGTACATGTCCGGCCCGTGGAGTCCGTTGATGGTCGCCAAAGAGCGGCGTGCGTCGCTCAAAGACGGCACGGCAACGACCGCAAAGCCCTCCTTGGCAAGCGCTTGCGACACCTGCAGGCGCTGCAGCTCGCGTCGCCGCAAAGATGACAGATAGAGGGCGGTTTCTGGGTTGATACCTGCCGCTTGAGGGTCATTTAGCAACTCGGCCAGCAACAAGTCCAAGGCCAACAAGACCCGTTGCAGGTTCCCCACTCCCGAGTCCTGCGGACCGCGCTGGAAATGGTCGGCGAAGGCCTTTGGGAACCTTCCAGGGCCGATGGCGGCCTTGCCCAACGCTTGGTTGTAGAGCTCCGCGACATTGGCTGGCCGGTTCGCGTCTAGGTGCTCCCTCACCAAGGCGCCCTCCTCGGGCGTCATCACGCCAGCCGCCAACACGCCGTCGATGGCGCACCTCAGGACCGCGCGGCTGGCGGCGCCCGTGTCGGCCACGAAGGCCATCAATTGCCCGCCGTGGGAGCGCAGCGTCAGCTCCATGTCGATGTGGAAGCTGTTGGCAGGCAGGACGAGCGCGCGCTGGCAGCCAAACTCGGCGCGCAGAGCGGCCAAGGCGACATCGCGCGGCAAGCCCAGCGCCACATTGCGGTGCAGTTCGGCCTCCCCCAGCACCAACCACCGCACGCCAGTCTTGGGATCGAGGGCGCACAGCACATTGCCGCCTTGGAAGACCAACGGCGAACGCGCCAAGCGCGCACCCGCGGCGGCGTAGATCTCGGTCGCCAACTCGTCGCCCGGCGCCAGGGTGCCGAACTCCTCCCCACGCGAGGCATGACGCGGAGCGAGCAACCAGCCCTCGCGACCATCGGGGTCGTGCGCGTCAGGGGCGAAGCCGTACTCCAGCGCGTCCTGCGCCCACTGCGACACGGTGCGCGCCTGGGGGAAGAGCACGAAGCGCTCGCGCCGCGTCGAAGGCCAGCTG
Source organism: Planctomycetia bacterium (assembly GCA_005789645.1). Lineage (GTDB taxonomy): Bacteria > Planctomycetota > UBA1135 > UBA1135 > SXXH01. The sequence goes on along the minus strand of SXXH01000257.1, from coordinate 2,285 downwards.
GCGAACTCCCGGGCGAGCCCGGCGCAGTGCTCGTCCTTGGCATGCACGACGAACTCGAGCTCGGGCACGGCCTCGGCCAGGCTGCGCACAAGGTCGAGCGCGCCGCCATCGCCCACGCCTTGGAAGTCCGTGTCGCGGGTCAATTGCACGCGCACCCTTTCCAAGGGCAGCTCCCCCGCCTCGGAGGCCAGCACGAAGCCCGGGATCGTCGGGGTGTACACGAGCGGGCGCGCGGCGAGGTCCGCGCACAAGGCGTCGAGCGCTTCGCCCGCGACAAGCCGCGAACTGATCTCGACCAAGGTGCCCGGCGGCGTGGTGCGCGCCACGAGATCGACCGGCACTCCCACGCGCGCGAGGCGGCGCTCGAGGTCCTGTAGCGGCACGCCGCGCGCCCCCAACGCGTCCAAGGCGCGCGCCGCCGTGGGCAACAGGCCGTCGAGGCCGAGACGCTGGTGCACGAGGCGCGCGGCCGCGCGCTCGGCTTCGTCCCAGCCAGGCGCGCCCGGATCGCCCATCAAAGGGTCGAGCACGCGGTAGTTGCGCAGGTACGGCCGCTCCTCCTCTTGCGCGAGGAAGTAGTCGGCAAGCCCCTTCGGCAGCGCCGGATTCTCGACGGCGACGAGTCCAGCGGACGCGACCACGCCTGTCTCCTGCGGGGCACGCGCGGCCGCGGCGGCGGAGAAGGCGACGGATGCGAGGCAGACGCAGGTGGCGGCGTAGGCGAGCGCAGGGAAAGACGGGAGCATGCGCATGCGGCGCCTCAAGACTTCCTGCGCAAGACGAGCGCGCCCGCGACCAAGAGCAGGACCACCGCCACGAGCACGGCCCACATGGCGGAGGAGCCATCCTGCGCAGCATCGGCCTGGGCCGCGTGGGCGGAAGCGACCTGCGTGCTCGCGGACGTCGCCTGCGACGAGGAAGCGGCCGCGGAGGGCGAAGTTGCGGCGTGCGCATCCTCGACCACGATGCGGAAGTTGTCCTCGAACGAGGCGCGCAGCACATGCTCGGCGACTCGCCGCAAGTAAGGCTCGGGCAGGCCCACCTCGGCCAGCGTGCCGGGGCCCACGGCTTGATCCTTCACGTTCTTCAACGCGGCCTCGAGCGGAGCCTCGAGCGCGGCGCCAGGCGCGGATGCGGCGGGGCCTTGCATGCGGCAGATCGTAGCGTCCGCGCGCGAGCAGGTGCATCCTCTGCGCATGCGCATCGTCCGCCACGTAGTGGTCGACTCGACCAGCGAACGCGCCTTCGCCAGCCTCGCCGCCGGAGAAGCGCGGCATCTCGACGCGCATGTCGCGCAAGCGCAGACGCACGGGCGCGGACGGCGTGGCGCGCTCTGGCACAGCCCGCGCGGCGGAGGAGTGTGGTTGTCGATGATCTTCCTTCCGCCGCGGCCGTTGCCCGGCGCCGCGTTGACCATCGCCGCCGGTCTCGCCGCGTTGGACGCGACGCGCGCGGTCGGGTGCGCGCAATGCCGGCTCAAGTGGCCCAACGATGTCGTCGACGCGCGCGGCGCGAAGCTCGCCGGCGTGCTGGTCGAGACGCGCGGGCTCGATCCACGCGCGCCGCACTACGTCGTGGGCGTGGGCATCGACGCGACGATGGTCGACTTCCCCGCCGAGTTGGCCGACGAACGGCCTGTGACCAGCCTCGCGCTGTTGGGCTGCGACGCGGATCCATCCAAGGTCGAGTCGGCGCTGCTCGCGGCCTTGCCGCGCAGGGTCGAGGAGATCGAGACGCGTCCGCGCGGACTCGCCGAGGACTTCCTCGACGCGCTGGGCCTCGCGGGCCGCCGCGTCGTGGTCGACGGCTCGATCGGACGCCTCGAGGCGCTGGACCTCGAGCGCGGACTGCGCTTGGCGGCCGACGTTGGCGGGGAACGCTGGATCCCGCTGGAGACCACCGTCTCGGTGCGCGAAGCCTGAGGCTCCGCCGGCGCCGTCGCGGCGGGTTGGATGCGGCGACGCGCCACGAGCGCCGCTACAGTGCGCGCAGGCCATGGCGCCGCCACGGCGAGCGGGCTCGACACCAAGGGAGGACTTGCAGCCGATGCGACGACACGATGGACGCGCCCACGAACAGATGCGGCCCCTGCGCTTCGAGCGCGGCTTCACCAGCAAGGCGCCGGGCTCGGTGCTGGCTTGCTTCGGCGAGACGCGCGTCTTGTGCACCGCGCTCGCCGTCGATGGCGTGCCGTCCTTCATGCAAGGCCGCGGCAAAGGCTGGCTGACCGCCGAGTACGGGATGCTCCCGAGCTCGACCGACACGCGCAAGTCGCGCGACAAGGC
>SXXH01000256.1 GCA_005789645.1 Planctomycetia bacterium | reverse complement strand
GCGGCGCGCTTCGAGCAGCGCGACGCCTTCGCGCACTTGCGCGCCGAGTTCGCGCGCCGAGGCGGCCACGGCGCGCACCAAGGCCGCGTCGTCGGTGCAGGCGTCGCAGTAGCGCAGCACCTCGACGAGTCCGGCGGTGGCCAGTCCATCGAGCCTCTCCCAACGCCGCCGCGGCACGCGCCCAAAGCCCGTGTGCGGCTGGAAGCCCGCCAACAGCGCATACAGCGCCAATCCCGCGCGCATCGTCCACCGACCGCGCAGCGCGTCGGAGTAGATCGGCAGCAGGAAGTCGCGCCGCACGACGAGGTGTGGCGCGATGGAGAGCAGGATCGCGCGCTCGGCGAGCGACTCGCGCACCAGCGACCACTGCCGCGATTCGAGGTAGCGCAACCCGCCGTGGATCAGCTTGGAGGACTTGCTCGAGGTGCCCGCGGCGAGCTGGCGTTCCTCGACCAGCAAGACGCTCCGACCCGAGGCGGCGGCCGCTTGCGCCACGCCCACGCCGTGGATGCCGCCACCGACGACCAGCACGTCGACCGCTTCGGGCAGCTCGCCATTCATGCGCCGACGAGCTCCCGCGCGAGGCGCGCCCCGTCGAAGCTCTCCACCATGCGCGCGCCGCGCCGGCGCAGCTCGCGCGCCATGTCGGCGTCCTGCACCTCGTACACGACGAGGTCCGCGCCCGGCAGGCCGAGGTGGCCCTCGGCCGGCAGGCCCGCGCGATCCACGAAGACGTAGTCGGGCGCGAGTCGCGCCACGGCCGACGTGCGCGCTTGCGCGTGCGTGGCGCACACCGCTCCGATCCGCTGCTTGGTCCGCGCGCGCCAGTTCGAGGAACTCGAGATCGAAGCTGATCAAGCTCGCGCGCGTCGAGAGCGGCTCGCTGGCGCGCGCGATCGCCTCCAGCACGCATTCGCGCCCGTGCGCCTCCATGGCTTGGCGCTTGGCCTCGATGTGCAGCGTGGCGCCGGGATGCCGCCGCAGCAGCTGCACGAGCTCCTCCAGCGCGGGGACCGGCTCTCCACGCACCGACAAGCGTCGCAGCCGCGCGAGCTCGAGTTCGTGCACGGTCCCTTCGACGCCGCACAGCCGCCGCAGGTCGCGGTCGTGGAACACGACCGGCGCGCCCTCCTTGGAGAGCAGCACATCGCACTCGAGATGCTTCAATCCGGCCTCCAGCGCCGCGGCGAAGGCCGCCAGCGAGTTCTCCGGCGCCACGGACGCCAGACCGCGGTGGGCGACGATCTCGGGGAAGCTCATGCGCGCCTCCACCCTAGCGATCGCGCGGCCACCGAGCCTACGCCCGACGCGGAAGGTCGCCTCCGGCGCGCGACGGACCAGCCGCGGGACGCGCGACGAATCAAGCCGCAGGCATCGTCGCCGCGGGTCGGGCAGCCACTTCCCGGCACCCCGTCGCGCATGCCACCATCGCCGACGACGAACATGGTCGAAGAAACGCGCGAAGACACCCCCGCGGGTGGCACGAGGACGGCTGGCCGCTCGCTGGGCGCCGATGCCGGCCGCTTGGAGCGTCCACCGGGCGCCTTGCGCGCCGACCTGCGCACCATCTGGGTCGATGGTTTGGCGTGGGCGCTGATGGTGGGGATGGGCGAGCTGTACATCGCCGCCTTCGCCGTCGCGCTGGGCCATGGCGAGACGGTCGCTGGACTCGTCTCGACAGTGCCTTTGCTCGTCGGGGCCACCGTGCAGCTCTTGACGCCGACCTTGGTCGAGTTGGTCGGTTCGCAGCGCCGCTTCGTCGCCGCCTGCGCGCTCGTGCAGGCGGCGAGCTTCCTGCCGATGCTCGCCTGCGCGATCCTCGGCGACATGCCGGCGTGGGCGCTCTACGGATCGGCGGCGGCGTACTGGGCCGCGGGGCTTTCGTCGCATCCGCCGTGGAGCACCTGGGTGGCGACGCTGGTGCCCGCGCGCGTGCGCATCCGCTACTTCGCCCGGCGCCACCGCATGCTGCATGTGTTCCAGGTGCTGGGCCTCTTCGCGGGCGGCTGGATCCTGCAGGTCTGCGCAGCGGCCGAATCCCCGCTCCTCGGCTTCGCGCTGCTGTTCGGCTTCGCCACGGTGGCGCGTGTCTACTCGAGCGCGCTGCTGGCGCGCCAAGGCGAGGTGGAGCCCATGCCGCGCGATGCGCGGCGCGTGGGCTTCCTCGAGTACCTTGGACGCTTTCGCCATGGCGCGGATGGACGAGTGCTCGTCTACATCCTGTCCTTGCAGTTCGCCGCCTACGTGTCCGCGCCGTACTTCGCGCCGTACATGTTGGAGACGCTCGAGCTCGGCTACCTCGAGTACATGGCGCTGGTGGCGTCGGCCGTGGCGGCCAAGTTCGCGGCGACTCCGCTGCACGGACGCTTCGCCGAGCGCCATGGCGTGCGTGCGCTCATGTGGCTCGGCGCCCTCGGCACGGTGCCGACGAGCGCCATGTGGATCCTCTCGGACGACTTCGCCTGGTTGCTTTGCGCGCAGGTGTTCGGGGGCTTCGCGTGGGCCGCGTGGGAGCTCGCCACGCTCCTGACCTTCTTCGAGTCCATTCCGCACGAGGAGCGCACGAGCGTGTTGGCCTGCCACAACTTCGCCAACGCCTGCGCGGTCGCGGGCGGTTCGCTGGTCGGGGCGGCGCTGCTGTCGGCCTTCGGTGGGGGCGCGACGGGCTTGATGTGGCTCTTCGGCGCCAGTTCCGTCCTGCGTCTCTTCACGCTGCCGCTCTTGCGGCGCGTCGGACCGCCGCCCAGCGCGGCCGCCTTCCTCGAAAACGCGCGCAGCTTCAAGTGGAGTCCTTGACGAGGTCGAAAGGCCCGCCAAGGGGGACGGAGCGAACGTGAGGACCTGGATGGGAGCCGGTCTCGGTGCGGCCTTCGTGGCTGTCGTGGGCCTGTACTCGGGAGCTTTGCCGCTCGAGCGCGCCGCGGGTCCATGGACGGAGTTGGATGCCGAGGAAACGAGCGCCGCCGAGCGTCTCGCCGACCTCGTCGACCACTTGTCGAGCGAACCTGGCGCCACGCGCTCCGGGCTCGACGATGCCCGCGCCTTCGTGGCGCGGCGCCTTGCTCGCGCCGGGTGGGAGGTCGAAGACTGCGCGAACGGCGACCTCGAGTGCCGTCGCGAGGGCCTCAAGCTCGAAGAGGAGATCGTGCTCGTCTTGGCGCGGCATGGCGCGCCGGCGCGTTCTCCGGGCGCCGGCATGTGGGCCACCAGCGCGGCGGCTGCGTTGGAGCTCGCCGCGCTGCATGTCGACGTGCCATGCGAACGCGGGCTCGTGTTCGCCTTCTCCGCGGACGACGGCGGAGCCGCGCGAGCCTTGCGCCGCGCCTCCGAGCGCGGGGAGCAGGTCAAGGCGGCCTTGGTGCTCGGCTCGCTTGGCCGCTATGGCGGAGAGTACGAGGATTTGCCGCTCGCCTTGGCGCCGTTCGTGCCCGAGGGCGCCGACCACCTCTTGTTCGTGTCGGATTGGCGTGGACGAGATGCGTTGCGGCTCGTCGCCGGAGCATTCCGCGAAGGCTCGCGCTTGCCATCCGAAGGCGCGGCGCTGCCAAGCCTCGCGCTGCTGGAGGGGAACGCGAGCCTGCGCGAACTCTCCGCTGCGGGCGTGCCAGCGGTGTACGCGGGCGACGGAGGCGCGTGGCGCGCGCGCGAACTCGGCGGTCCCGGCGACACGCGCGACAAGGTCGACGCCGCACGCCTCGCGCGCGCCGCGCTGGGCTTGCACTGGTCGCTGCGCCGCTTGACGCTGGCGAGCGTGCTGCCCTGAACGCGCAGCGCGTCTGGCCGCTGGGCCTCGCTCTACCCCATGCGACACCGCGCGGCCTGACCCAGCAACCCCGCGCGGCCTGAAAGAGTGCCGGGCCGCGCGCCACGAGGCAGTGATGGAACTCAGCCCAAGTTGGCGTTGGCGAAGTCCCAGTTGACGAGCTTCTCGAGGAAGGTCGCCACGTAGTCGGGACGCCGGTTCCTGTAGTCGACGTAGTACGCGTGCTCCCACACGTCGCAGGTCAGGATGCAGGTCTTGCCCTCGGTCAGCGGCGTAGCCGCGTTGGGGGTCTTGACGATGGAGAGCTTGCCGCCGTCCAGCACCAGCCACGCCCAGCCGCTGCCGAACTGCGTCTTGGCGGCTTCGGCGAACTGCGTCTTGAAGTTCTCGTAGCTGCCGAAATCGGCCGCGATCTTCTCGGCGATCTTGCCGGTCGGCGCGCCGCCGCCATTCGGCTTCATCGAGTGCCAGTAGAACGTGTGGTTCCAGACCT
>SXXH01000255.1 GCA_005789645.1 Planctomycetia bacterium | reverse complement strand
GCACCGTCGCCGCGAGGACCGTCGCCACGCTGGGGACGACCGCCTTCGCGCGCGGCCTTGGCCGCTTCGCGCCGCGCCAGCTCGTGCTCGGGGGGCGGAACGTTCTTGAAGGACAACGACAAGCGCGCGCCGCCAACCTCGACGATGCGCGCACGCACGATCTGGCCGACCGACAAGATCTCGCGCGCATCGCGCACGTAGCGGTCGCTGATCTCGCTGATGTGCACGATGGCGTCCGTCGTCAAGCCCACGTCGACGAACACGCCGAAGCCCGCCACGCTCGAGACGATGCCCTCGACCACGCGATCCTTGGTCAGGCGCACGGCCTCGGTGGCCGGGTCGAGCAGCGTCGGCCCCCACAGGCGCGGACGCGGGTCGCGGCCGGGGAAGGCCATCTCGCGCGTGAGGTCGCGCCAGGTGTACTCCTCGACGCCGAACGCGTCGCGACGCAAGCCGCGGATGGCGCCCGGGCGGCCGAGGCCTTGCTCGACCGTCAAGCCCACCGAATCGAACACGCGGCGCACGAGGTCGTACTGCTCGGGGTGCAACGCGGTGCAGTCCAACGGCTCGGGACCGTCGCAAACGCGCAGGAAGGCGATGGCTCCGGCCCACTGGGCCTCGGTCAAGACGCCCTCGGCGCGCAGTTCCTCGCGCGTGGCGAAGGGCCGCTCCGCGCGGCGCGCGACGATCTTCGCCGCGGCTTCCTTGCCGATGCCCGGCAACTGGGAAAGCACCGAGAGCGGCGAGTGGTTGGCGTCGCAACCCACATGCGCCACCGAAGACTCGACGGTCTCGGTCATCGCGCGCCGCAGGTTGGCCTTGCTGACGAGGCCTTGTTCGAAGCCCAAGCCCAAGTGCCGCGGATCGATCTTGAGGATCTCCGCCATCGGATCCTGCAGGCGACGCGCGAGGCTGGCGGCCATGCGCGCCGGCACGGCCAGTTGCGCCAGCTCGCCGCGGGCGAGTTCGCTGTTGGCGTAGCTCGAAAGCCCCGCCTCCGTGGTCAGGAGCACCCAGGCGCGTTCGCCCACCGCCTTGAGGGCGCCGCGCAGCTTGGGCGCGGCCAAGCGGGCCGCCTTGCTGTTGGCGAGCGCCAAGTGGCGCACGCCCGCCGGCTGCAGGATCGCGGCCAGTTCGGCCCCGAGCACTTCGGGCGCCTTGTCGCCCACGGCGATCTTGGCCTCGCCGCCGAGCACCGCGCCGTCGGGGTCGACGCACACGATGGTCCAATCGCCCTTGGCGCTGACATCGACGCCGGCCCCGGGGTTGCGCGGCAGCACAGGCGTCAAGAGAATTTGACGCAGGTGCTGGGACAGGAAGCGCAGCGCCTCTTGGTCGGCGCGCTCCTTCAGCTCGAGGCGCACGTCCGGCTCGACCATCGGCATGATGCGGCGCTCCAGCGCCTGGCGGGCCACCTCGTGGAGCAACGCCTCGTGGGCCGGGTGCGTGTGCTTGCCCAGCGCCGCGCGCACCTTGGGCAGCGCCACGGCCGGATCGAGCGTGATCGCGGTGGCGACCACCCGCTCCTTCTGGCCTTGGCGGATCGCCAACAGGCGGTGGCCCTGCAACTGGCGCAGCGGTTGGCGGATCTTCAGCAGCGGCTTGTGCTTGCCGACCTTGGACTCGTCGACGGTGGCGCGCACGGACAAGACGCCGTTCTTGCGCAGCAGGTTGCGCACGACGCCGCGCAGGCGCGCGTTGCGACCCAGGCGATCGGACAGGATGCGCAAGGCTCCCGCCAAGGCTTCGTTCTCGGAATGCACCTGGCGATCGGGCTGCACGAAGGGCTGGCACAGGCGCGCGAGGTGCGCGTTCATCTGCGCCGACAAGTCGATCTCCTTGACGGGCGCGGCCACGGGGGCCGGTTCGTCGAAGACCAGCTCGGCATCGTCGTCGGCGGCCTCGGAAGACTCGGTGGCGACTTGCTCGGTGGAGGGCTGCTCGCCAGTCGCGTGCTCGGAGGCGGCTTGTTCGGCCGCGGCGTGTTCAACCACGGCTTGCTCGACCGAAGCCTGGTCGCTGGCCGCCTGCTCGGCGACCACTTCGGTCGCCTGCGCTTCTTCTGCTTGGGTCGTCTCCGCTTCGACGACCTCCTCGGCCTCGAGCGCGGCGGCTTCGCCCTTCTTCAGCGGCGCGACCAGCAGGTCGGCCAAGGGGCCGAGGCCGCGGTCGAGGGCCAACTGCACCTCGGGCTCGGGACGGCGATGCGGGATGAACAGGTCCTCGAGCTCGAACCGATCCATGCACAGGCGGATGGCCTCGAGCTGGGCCGGAGCGATGCTCGTGTCGCGCTCGAGCATGCGCAGGATCGTGCCGCGCCGACGATCGAGCTCCTCGAGCTCCTGGCGACGGCGCGCGAGGCGCCGGATGTGGCTCTCGGGCAGGGCCTCGACCTCCGCGCGGCGGAAGCGGCCGACGAACGGGGCAGTCAAGCCCGCGTCCAGCATCGTCAACAGGTTCTGCACGCTCTCGGGCTTGATCGAGAACTCGTGCGCCAACGTCTCCACGATCGGAGTGGCAGTCACAGTGTCCGCCTTGGGGGGCTCTTTGGGTCCTGAACGCAGGCTGCGTCGTCTGTTCGGCGACCTGCGCGGGGCAATCGAAGGTCGAGAATCATACCCGCGACCCCGGCGCGGCGACTAGGTGCGACGAGGAACCAACCCGCGGGAACGCGGCGCCGATCCCGCAGGCGGGGTTTCCGGCCGCTTCGCGCGGAAAGCCGGGCGCGCGCCGAGGTCCCGGGGGCGCTAGGCCGGCAGTTCGTACAAGGACGCTCGCTCTTCCTCGGCCACCAGGGCGGCGCCTTGGCATACATCCCACGCCACGGACTCGTCGAGTCCCGGCACGGTCCACTCCCCCAACGCGCGGCCGGTGACCGCATCGCGGATGTCGATCAAGGCCTCGTGCACGAGGTACAGCTTGCCCTCGTCGCACTTCATGGCGATGTCGGGGGTGCCGTCGCCGCGCCGAGTCGAGAGGATGCGCCACCAGCGCGGACCCTCGCCTTGCGATCCGTCGGCGGAGAACGAGCACAAGGTCAAGGTGTCGACGCTGCCGCCGTCCTTGTGCGTCGCGAGGTCGGTCATGAAGCGCGGCATCGCGTCGCGCGGCAGGACCTGCGCCAAGTCGCGCGTGAGGATCGACACGCCGCCTTGCCACGCGCCGATCGCGTGGATCGCGGGCAGGCGCGCCGACACGACTTCCTCGAGGAAGTCGCCAGTCCGCGCGTCGAGGCGCAGCACGCCCTGCCGGCTGGTGTTGGCGTTGGTGTAGACGACGAAGATCGAGTTCTTGTGGCGCGCGAGGTCGTGATAGCGCTCGCCGGGCCGGCGATACTGCCAAGCCTCCTCCATCGCGCCCGTGGCGATGGCCACCACGGCGCGCGGCGTGGTGGTGACGCACAGGTCGCCGGAGACGACCGCAGAGTCGAACAGGTCGATCTTGCCGACCCCGATCAGCTCGCCGTCGGCGAGGCGCATGCGCACGATGCGATGGCCGTGCGCGCTCGGCCCGAGCACGACGATGTCCTGCTCGGACCCGAAGCCGGCGCCGAAGCCGCGGCCGTAGCCTACTTCGCACGGCGACACCCACAGCTGTTCGCCGCTGGCGCGATCGAGCGCCACGAGCTTGCCGGGGATGACATCGTCGACCCACTTGCCTCCGGCGGGCTGGTCGTAGCAGTGCAGGAACACCGGGCCGGATGCGCCGATGGCGATGCCGTCCACGATGCTGTCCATCTCGCGGGCGAAGCGTCGGCGCGCGGTGCGGGTCATGGTGCGCAGAGGATACGCAGCAGGACGGGCGCGGACAACGAGCGGGCCCGCCGCGGAATCGCTCCGCGACGGGCCCGTGGTTCCAGCGTGCTGGGCGCGGGTCAGGCGACCACGACACCCACGCTCTTGAGTACTTCGTTGCCGATGTTGGTCGGCACGTCGCGGTACTCGAAGAGCTCCATGGCGTAGCTGCCGCGGCCCTGGGTGGCGCCGCGCAAGGCCGAGGAGTACGCGAACATCTCGGCGATCGGGACTTGGGCGCGCACGACGCGCAGGTTGCCCAGCGAGTCGACCTCGCTGACTTCGCCGCGGCGGCTGTTGAGGTCGCCGACGACCGCGCCGAGGTATTCCTCGGGAACGCGGATTTCGATCTTCATGATCGGCTCGAGCAGCGTGACGTTGTTCTCGGCCGCCTGACGGAAGGCGAGCACGCCTGCCGCGTGGAAGGCCTGTTCGCTCGAGTCGACTTCGTGGTACTTGCCGTCGTACAGCGACGCGCGGATGTTCACGAACGGGAAGCCGGTCTGGCCGCCGCTGTTGAACGCGTTGCGCAGGCCGTCCTCGACCTTGGGGATGAACTCGCGCGGCACGGTGCCGCCCTTGATGTTGTCGACGAACTCGAAGTCGCCGCCCTCGGTCGCCACGGGATCGAACTTGACGCTGATGACCGCGTACTGGCCGCGACCGCCCGACTGGCGGATGAAGCGCGCTTCGGTGTCGACCGGCTTCTTGAGGCGTTGCTTGTAGGCCACCTTGGGCTTGCCCGTGGTGACCTCGCACGTGTAGTCG
>SXXH01000254.1 GCA_005789645.1 Planctomycetia bacterium | reverse complement strand
TGCGCTTGGCTGGCTGGCTGGCTCGCTGGGGGGCTGGCTGGCTAGCTGGCTGAGGCCCAGAGAGGCCCAGAAAGGCGGAGCGTGGATAGAACAAGCCTGTCATGCGCTTGGCTGGAGGCTCCTCCTTGGTGCAGACCTGTGGCCGCGCGGCGCGCAACGCGCAAGGGCGCGTGATCCTGTACGCCGACAAGCGCACGGATTCGATGGAGCGCGCCATCGGCGAGATGACGCGCCGGCGCGCCAAGCAGATCGAGTACAACGCCGAGCGCGGCATCGTGCCGCAGACGGTCATCAAGCCCGTGCGCGAGAGCCTCGAGGCGCTGTACGAAATGGACTACGTCGAGCTGGCGCCCGCTCCCGATGCGCCGAGGAAGGGTCGCAAGGGGGGCAAGGGCGGCTCCATCGGCCCGCTGGGCGATCCGGCGCTCTTGGATCCCGCGCGCCTGCGCGGCGAGATCGAGCGCACGAAGAACGACATGCTGCGCGCCGCCGAGTCGCTGCGCTTCGAGGACGCGGCGGCGCTGCGCGACAGGCTCAAGCAGCTCGAGCGGGCCGAGCTCGAGCGGCTCTAGCGCTTGGACCAACCAGCGAGTCGCTGCTGTAAAAGTGGTATCTGGAATACCGCTTTATCGCGCGCTGCGTGAATTTCGCCGTCCCGCACGTGTATGCTGCCGCCATCATGGCACTCGACGCTTGGTACATGGCCCTTGGCGGCCACCAGATCGGACCCGTCCCCGCGGCGCAGATCGCCGCCAATCTCGAGAACGGCACGGCCGACGCGCAGACCTTGGTCTGGCGTTCGGGGATGGCGCAATGGACGCGCCTCGGCGAGGTGGCCGAGTTCGCCGACGCGCTGCGCGGCAGGTCCCGCGCTTCCACGCCACCTCCGCCGCCTCCGGTCCATTCCAGCGCGGCCACCGACTCCACTCGCGGCGCGCGGCGCGCGCATGAGATCGACTTCGAGATCCATGGCGCGGAGATGCAGTTCGTCGAAGTCGAGCTCGATCCTGGCGAGTGCGCAGTGGCCGAGGCGGGCACGATGATGTACATGACGCAAGCGATCGGGATGGAGACCGTCTTCGGCGACGGACAACCCGCGCGCGGCTTGTTCGAAAAGCTGGTGGGGGCCGGCAAGCGGCTTCTGACCGGCGAGAGCTTGTTCATGACGGTGTTCGAGAATCGCGCCGCTTCCGGCAAGCAGCGCGTGGCCTTCGCCGCGCCGTACGCGGGCAAGATCCTGCCGATGGATCTGCGCGTGCTCGGAGGTGAACTCGTGTGCCAGAAGGACTCGTTCCTGTGCGCCGCGCGCGGCGTCGAGGTCGGCATCGCCTTCCAGAAGCGCATCGGCGTGGGCTTGTTCGGTGGAGAGGGCTTCATCATGCAGCGGCTGTCCGGCGATGGGCTGTGCTTCGTGCACGCCGGCGGCACCGTGCACGCGCTCGAACTCGCGGCTGGCGAGACGCTGCGCGTCGACACGGGTTGCCTCGTCGCGCTGCAGCCGAGCATCGACTACGACATCCAATACGTCGGCGGCATCAAGACCGCCCTCTTTGGCGGCGAGGGCTTGTTCCACGCCAAGCTCACCGGACCTGGCAAGGTCTGGTTGCAGTCCTTGCCGCTCTCGCGTCTCGCCGACCGCATCACCAGCGCCGCCAAGGGCTCGCGCCGCGAGGAAGGCTCGGTGCTCGATCGCGCCTTCGGCCTCGGCGACATGATCGACGGGAAGAACTGAGACGCTCGGCTCGCCCTCTCGCGCACTGGCGCCCTCGCAATCGCACCGCGCAGCCGCCTCCTAGCATCCGGTCGGTCCAAGTCATCCTGCTCGAAGCGAGGTTGCGATGGCTGGCCATGGTGCGCGGGATGGACCTGCTCTCAGTCGAAGGCCTGCCTTGCGTTCGCCGAGGCCAGACAGCCAAGACTCCCGAGCAGCGCCATGCCGACCACATGCGCGGCCACCAGTCGAGCCGTTTCGTGTCTAGCCGCTTCGTGAGACTGCATGCTCGCGGACTAGCTCCGACTCGAACTCGAGGTCGGTCGACTGCACGGCACTCGTGCGCGAGTGGAGGCGGCCGAGAGCATCTGGACCGGGCTGTCGACGAGTCGCGGGTCGACGGTCTGGTCCAACTGAAGCCGGTCATGTTGGCGACCGCGACGCGCTTGCTAGAATCGTTACGCCTTTCCGCCGCGGATGGCCCCCCCGACATGAACCGCCTCCACTACGCCGGGCCGCGCCCACGCGCGCCCTTGTTCGTCGTTTGCCTCGCCGGTTTCCTGCTGGCGGGGGCTTGTCGCGCACCGGATGCAGCTCCGCCGACCAAGGACCGCGCGCCCATCGCGGTGCGCGAGGCCTACAAGAACGCGACGGACCCCGGCAAAGTGGCGGACGATTGGTTGGCGACCTTCGGCGACATGCGGTTGAACGCCCTCGTGGCCGAGGCTGGCAGGAACAACCCCGATCTCGCCATCGCGGCCGCGCGCCGCGATCGCGCGGCCGCCGAGGCTGGCAAGGCCGATGCCGCGCTTTCGCCCAAGGTCGATGCCGTGGGCGGCGCCGAGCGCGGCAGCGATCCGCGCGGGACGGCCAGCAGCTTCAATCTTGGCTTGTCCGTGTCGTGGGAAGCCGATGTGTGGGGGCGACTCTCCAACGCGGCGCAGGCCGCGGCGCTGGATGCCGTGGCGGCGCAGAGCGACTACGAGTACGCGCGTCAATCGATCGCCGCGAAGACGGCGCAGGGCTGGTTCCTCGCCATCGCGGCCAAGGAGCAGGTGGCGCTCGATGCCGCGCTCCTCGCGCAGCGCGAGCGCTTGGCGCGCGTGGTCAAGGCGCGCCACGACGTCGGCGAAGCCAAGCGCAGCGACCTCGACACGGCCGAAGGCCAAGCCGCCGCGGCGCGCCAGGCGCTCGAGGCCAGCAAGGGCGTGCAGGACGCTGCGCTGCGTTCCCTGGAAGCGCTGCTTGGTCGTTATCCATCCAACGACATCGAGACCGACGATGGACTGCCGGTCCTGCCCGCGGAGCCGCCCGTCGGCCTGCCGTCGGAGCTTTTGGAGCGTCGGCCCGACGTGGTCGCCGCCGACCGCCGCGTGGCCGCGGCCTTCGGGCGCGTGGGCTCGGCCAAGGCGGCCAAGCTGCCGCGTCTGGCCTTGACGGCCGGCGGCGGGCAGGCCGGCGGGGACCTGGCGAACCTCTTCAATCCCGCGAACGCGGTGTGGAACCTCGGCGCCAACTTGCTCGGGCCGTTGTTCGACGGCGGCGAGCGCGAAGCCTCCGTGCGGATCGCGCAAGCCGCCGAACGCGAAGCGCTGGCGGGTTGGGTCAAGACGGCCCAGCGCGCCTTCCTCGAGGTGGAGACCGCGCTCGCCAACGAGCGCGTGCTGCGCGCGCGCGAGCTCGAGCTCGCCGAAGCGGCGGCGCGGCTCCTGCGCGCGCGCGACGCGCTGGAGGAGCGCTACAAGGACGGCGATTCGACCATCCTCGACGTCGACCAGGCCCACGCCAACCACGCGGCCGCGGCCAAGGGCTTGCTGCAGGTGCGCCAGGAACTGTTCCAGCAGCGCATCAACCTCCATCTGGCGCTGGGCGGCTCGTTCGAGCCAGCCTCGTCCGCGCCCTGAGAGCACCACGACCGTTGTCCAACATGCTTGACATGACCGCCACGCACGCACGCGCCGCACTGCTCGCCCTCCTGTCGATCCTCGCAGCCTGCGGCGAATCCGCGCCGGCGCCCGCGCCGCAGAAGGCCCCGGTCAGGACCGTGGTGCTGGAGGCGCGCGTGGTCGAGACGCCGGTGCGCATCGTGGCGCAGACGCAGGCCAACCGCAGGGTCGAGATCCGCTCGCGCGTGGCGGGGACCTTGGTCAAGCAGGAGTACCTGCCCGGCCAGGCGGTCAAGCAGGGGCAGCTCCTGCACGAGATCGATCGCCGGCCCTTCGAGGCGGCCCTGTCCTCGGCCCAGGCGCAGCTCGAGCAGGCGCAGGCCAAGCTCGTCGATGCCGACCTCGCCGTGTCCCGCAAGACCTCGCTGGTGGCGGCCGACGCGGCCGCGCAGAAGGAACTGGACGACGCGCGTTCGGCGCAGAAGAACGCCTCGGCCCAGGTCGAGATCGCCGAGGCGGGCGTGCGGCGCGCGCAGCTCGATCTCGAGTACACGCGCCTCGTGGCGCCCTTCGACGGCAAGGTGGGCCGGAACGAGAAGGATCCCGGCGCGCTGGTCGACGCGGGACAGAACTCGCTCCTGTGCGTGGTGCAGGAGACCGATCCGATCCTCGTGTCGTTCCGCGTGTCGGAGAACGACATGCTGCGCTGGCGGTCGGGCGTGCGCTCGGGCGCGCTGTCGGTGCCCACCGTGGACGAGATGCGCGTGGCCGTGGAGACCGCCGACGGTGCGCGCCATCCGGAGGAGGGTCGGATCAGCTTCCGCGCCGTGTCCATCGACCCGGCCTCCGGCACCGGCGAGGTGCAGGCGCGCCTCGACAACAAGGGCGACAAGCTGTTGCCCGGCCAGTTCGTCACGGCCGTGCTGCTGGGCATGTCGCGTCCGGATTGCTTGACGGTGCCGCAGCGCGCCGTGGTCGTGTCGGCCGCCGGAGCGGTGGTGTACGTCGTCGAGGGCGGCAAGGCCGTGGCGCGACCGGTGCGGCTGGGTGCGTGGCTGGACGGAGAGTGGATCGTGGAGTCCGGCCTGAAGGCCGGCGAGGCGCTGGTGACCGATGGCGTGCAGCGCCTGCGGCCGGGCGTGGAGGTCGACGTGTCGTCCGCGCAGCCCGCGCCCGGGAAGTGAGGCGCCGTCGATGATCTCCAAGTTCTTCGTCGACCGTCCGATCTTCGCGACGGTCTTGTCGCTCCTCGTGGTGCTGGTGGGCGCGCTCGCCATGTACACCCTGCCGATCGCGCAGTTCCCGCCGATCACGCCGCCGACGGTGCGGATCAAGGCGGTGTATCCGGGCGCGAGCGCCGAGACGGTGTCGCAGGCGCTGGCCGCGCCGATCGAGCAGCAACTCTCGGGCGCCAAGGACCTGCTGTACTACTCGTCGCAGTGCACCAACGACGGCCAGTTGACCACCACCGCCACATTCGAGATCGGCACCGACCTCGACATGGCGGCGGTCGACATCCAAAACCGCGTCAACCTGGCCATGCCCAAGCTGCCGCAGGAGGCGACGCGCCAGGGCGTGACGGTGCAGAAGACCTCGACCGACATGCTGATGGTCGTCGCGCTGAAGAGCCGCGATGCGCGCTTCGACGAGATCTACCTCTCGAACTACGCGACGGCCAACATCGTCGATCGGCTCAAGCGCGTGCCCGGCGCGGGCGATGTGTTCTGCTTCGGCGCCAAGGACTACTCGATGCGGATCTGGCTGGATCCGGACAAGTTGGCGCAGAAGGGCATGACGGTCGCCGACGTGCGTTCGGCCGTGTCCGAGCAGAACGGGTTGTACGCGGCTGGACGGGTCGGCCAGGAGCCGAGCTCCGGCGAAGTGGAGTTGACGCTGCCGGTCGTCACCAAGGGTCGCCTCGAGGAACCCGAGGAGTTCGGCGAGATCGTGCTGCGCGCCAACGCCGACGGGTCGTACGTGCGCGTGCGCGACGTGGGCCGCGTCGAGCTGGGATCGCAGAGCTACGACCTGTTCGGGCGCCTCGACGGCGAGCCGACCACGCTCGTGATCGTCTACCTCGCTTCGGGCGCCAACGCGCTGGAGACCAAGGAGGGCGTGGTCGCCGCGCTGGACGCCGCCGCGCGCGCCTTCCCGGCGGGCGTGGAGCACTCGATCCCGTACGACACGACGATCTTCATCGAGACCTCGGTGGAGGAGGTGGTCCATACCCTGTTCGAGGCCATCCTGCTCGTGCTGCTGGTGGTGTTCATCTTCCTGCAGAGCCTGCGCGCCACCTTGGTGCCGCTGCTCGCCGTGCCGGTGTCCATCGTGGGCACCTTCGCGGGCATGCAGCTCCTGGG
>SXXH01000253.1 GCA_005789645.1 Planctomycetia bacterium | reverse complement strand
GCCGCCTGCGCCACCTGCGCCGCGAGGCGCGCCATGGCGCTCGAGTTGCCGACGAAGTCCGGCGCGCCCGCGAGGCGCGTCTTGAGACGGCGGTTCTCCTCGGCCAGCCGGCGTTCGCGCAGCACCGCGCGCACGGTGACGAGCACGCGCTGCTCGTCGAGCGGCTTCTCGAGGAAGTTGGCCGCGCCCTTCTTGACGGCTTCGACGGCGGTGGCGACATCGCCGTGCCCCGACACGACGACCACCGGCAGTCCCGAACCCGACAGGCGCTCGACGAGCCCCATGCCGTCGAGGCGCGGCATCTTCAGGTCGGTCAGCACCATCGCGACGCTCGCGAGCGCGTCTTGCTCCTTCTTGAGGCGCGCCAACGCCTCTTCGCCATCCTTGGCCACGAGCACCTCGTAGCCGTGGTAGTTCAGGCTCATCTCGAGGGCCAGTCGGATGTCGGGGTCGTCGTCGACCACCAGAATCCGCTCGCGCGACTGCGACTTCCGCATGCGTGGATCCTATCCTCGCGCCGCCCCGCCGGGCGCCAGCCATGGGAAACGCCACCTCCGTCCGCCCCGAGCTCCTCGAGCGCCTGCGTGCGCCGCGCGGACTCGTGGTGGCCGGACTCTTGTCGGGCACCTCCTGCGACGGCGTCGACTTGGCCTTGTGCAGGCTCCACTTGGCGCCCGGTGGCGAGGACTTGTCGCCGCCCGAGCTCTTGGTCCACGCCACGCGCCCCTTCGAGGACCTGCCGAGCGGCGCCTTCTTGCGCGCGCGACTCTTGCGCATGATCGACGGGCACTGCGACTCGCTCGCCGCCCTCGCCACCGCGCATCGCGACATGGCGCTCGCGTGCGCCGCGGCCCTCGAGCGCGTCGAGGAGGAGACCGGCCTGCGTGCCGAACTGCTCGGCAGCCATGGCCAGACCGTGTGGCACCACGACGGCATCGCCGAACTGCGCGGCGCGACGCTGCAGCTCGGCGACCTCTCGACCTTGGCCGAAGCCAGCGGTCGGCCCGTCGTGGGGGACTTTCGCTGGCGCGATCTCGCGCGCGGCGGCGAGGGCGCGCCGCTCGTGGCGCTGGTCGACCATCTGATCTTCCCGGCGCTGCCGCGGCCGGCGGCCATCCTCAACCTCGGCGGGATCGCCAACCTGACCTTGCTCGGGCGCGAGCGTGGTGAACTGCTGGCCTTCGACACGGGACCAGCGAACTGCGTGCTCGACACCTTGGCGCGCCTCCTCCTCGACGCACCTTGCGATGCGAACGGCGCCGCAGCCCTGCGCGGTCGCGTCGACGAGGCCTTGCTGGCGCGTTGGCTCGTTCATCCTTACTTCTCGCGCCCGGCTCCCAAGAGCACCGGCCGCGACACCTTCTCGCGCGCCTGGGTCGAGGGCTTGGTGGCCGCCGAGCACGCCACGCGCGACGATGCGCCACGTTTGCTTGCCACAGCCGTCGAACTCGTCGCGCGCACCGTGGCCACGGCGTTGCGCGCAGCGTTGGTCGAGCGTCCGCAGCTCGTGCCCAAAGGTCCGCTGGTCCTCGCCGGAGGAGGGGTGCGCAACCCGGCGCTGGTCGCGGCGCTCCTCCGCCACGCGGGGCCGCTGGTCGAGGCGGGGGAGGTCGGACCAGCGGCCCGCGCGCGCGAGGGCTTGCTCTTCGCCTTGCTCGCCGCCCGACATGTAGCCGGCATTCCTTCGACCCACCCAGGCGCCACGAAGGCGCGGGCGGGCGGGGTCTTGGGTTTGTACGCCCCGGCACCCTGAGGAGCATTGGTAGGCAGCGCGCTCTCCAAGCGCCCCCTATCCGAGCGTGCCTCGTCGAGAGTTGCCCTGTCTGAAGCTGCCTGTCGGAACACGCCCTCTCAGAACACGCCTTCTCAGAACACGCCTTCTCAGGGCGCTTGCCCTGGCACGCGCGCAGATCGCCGGGGCCTGCGGTGGTAGCCGGCGACCCCGAACGGGGTAGTAGCTGGCCACAAGGGGACTTCGGGCGGCTGTCCGCGGCTTGAACTCGCGGCGTCCGCCGATATCATCCCCCGTCCTACCCAAGTCGTAGCTGGCCTCGGCGCGCGCCGCCAAGAGCCAGTCTCGGCTGCCCCCCCAGACACGCGCCGCCCAGCCGCCGCCTCCAAAAAAGCGGCGGACGAATCGGGCGCACAACCGTCGGCACGACAACCGACGACGCATCACTCGAGAGGATCCCCAGATGACCGGACTGCGCCGGACGATCGCCCTCGCCGCGTTGGCCTTGATGACGGCCCCCGCCCATGCCGCCGCCTTCGATGTGAAGGACGACTTCGCCATGGCGGTCGAGATGCTGCAGCGCGGCAAGAAGGACGAGGCCCTGAAGGCCCTCCAGAAGGTCATCGCGCAAAGCCCCGACCAGGCCACCGCCTACGAGTTGTGGCGCGGCACCGACTACGCCGTTTGGCGCGACATGCTCGTCCTCGGTGGCGACTTCGAACTTTCCGCCAAGCGCTTGATCGAGCTGGCCCGCCAAGGCCGCGCCGAGCGCAAGAAGGATGACGCCGCGATCTCCGAACTCGTGGCGAAGGTCGTCTCCAGCGAGACTGACGCGCTCGAGCGTCGCAAGGCGCTGCGCACGCTCTCGGCCGACCACGGTGAATACGCCGTGCCGGCGCTGATCGCGGGCCTCGGCTCGGATGGGGACGACGAAGGCCGCGTGCTCGCCATGCACGCCTTGTCGCAGATGGGCGCCGAAGTTGGCGCTCCGTTGTGCGTCGCGTTGGCGTCCGAGGACGCCGTGCTGCGCCGCAACATCTGCTTCGTGCTGGGCAACCTCGGCGATGCGCGCTCGGTGGGTGCCCTGCAGAAGACGGCCATGATGGACGGCGACGAATCCGTCAAGAACGCCGCCGCCGAGTCGCTGGCCAAGTTGTCGGCCACGGGTGATGCCGAGTCGAACCTTCTCAAGGCTTCCGACGGCTACTACGCCGGTCGGGACATGTGGATGCGCGAAGCGGGCGATGTGGTCTGGGGCTGGTCGGAAGGCCGCCTCGTGGGCACGTCGATCCCCACCGCTCTGTACGGCGTCGAGACTTCGCGCCGCGCCGCGCTGCATGCCTTGGCCGTCAATCCTGCTTCGACCGCCGCCTTGGCCCGCGTGGCCCGCGGCTTCGTCGGCCTGCAGGTCAAGTGCGATGCGCTGACGGCCGCCGGCGTCGATTGCGGTGATTGGAAGACCAAGGCCGATGCGGGCGTGTTGGCCGTCAACGCCGCTGGCGTCGACGCGCTGGACGCGGCCCTCGCCGACGCCGTGACGCATCTCGATGCTTCGAGCGGTGGTGCCTTGTGCCGCGTGCTCGCCGGCCTCGCCAAGGGTCCGACCGCGGGCCTCGAAGCGGCCTTGCGCTGCTCGGATGGCGCCCTGTCTTCCGAAGCGGCCGTCGCGTTGGCGCACATCGCCACCCGCTCGGGTGGTTCGGTGGGCGCGGACGTCGTGACGGTGCTCGGCGCCGCCACCGGTCGCGAAGCACTGCGCCTCGCGCTCGTCGTCGATGGCGACGAAGCCCGTGGATCGGCCATCGCCGCCGCGTTGACCAAGAACAACGTCCACGCCAACCGCTGGACCAGCGGCGCCAAGGCGCTCGGCATGCTGCACCGCGCGCCGGCGCTCGACGTGATCATCGTCGCCGACAGCTTGCCCGACTTGACGACGGCCCAAGTGATCGACGAAGTCCGCTCGACCGAGCGCTTCGCCAACACTCCGATCCTCGTCGCGACCGCGGACGCGGAAGGCGTCGCCTCGCTGTACGAGGACCGCATCAAGGGCACGCTGACGACGGCCGAAGACATGGCCAGCGTGATGGAGGCGATGGCGGGCGAACTCAGCGGCGACCGTGCCCTCGCCGAGACGCTGGCAGCGCGTTCCGCGAGCGCTCTGGCGCATGTCGGTTCCAAGTCCGACCTCAAGCCGGCCTACGCCGGTCTGCACGCCGCCACCAAGCGCGCCGACACGATCGCCGTGCCCGCGTTGCATGCGCTGGGAGCCGGTGGCTGCGCCGCGTGCGTCGATGTGGTGCTGGCGGTGCTCGCCGACGACACGCGTAGCGATGAAGCGCGCGTCGCCGCTGGTGGCGCTCTCTCCGACATCCTCGCCCGCACGGGCGGTGCGTTGTCGGCTGACGGCAACACCGCGCTGCAAGGCGTGGTCAACGGTGGGGCCTCGCCCATGGTGAAGGCCGCCGCCGCGCGTGCCTTCGGCAACCTGGCCATCGACGCCGCCACCCGCGCCCAGTTGCTCGGCTCGATCGGCAACTGACGCCAAGGACACGTTCTCGTTCGCCTCGGAGATCCGCGGGCGGGCGAGACGATCCAAGCCCAAGGCACTCGCGCGCCGCGGTGATCACCGCGGCGCGCGAGTGTTTCCATGGGTGGTCGTAGCGCCCCCGCAGCGCCTCGAATGCTGCGCGCCTTCGGTCTGCACCTTGGAAGTCCAAGTCTCCCCTCGGCGAGCGTGTGGCGGGCCGTGACGGGCTGACCACGCCTCGCACTGCGCTGATCGAAGGAACCAGCCCCAGGGGCGTCGCCTTGCATTGGCGTTGCCAGCCGGAGTGCCGCGGGAACTGCTCGTCCAAGCGCTGCTGTGCCGTCCAAGGGCCGATCGGCAGATCCAAACCCCTTGCCCACTTCACTTTTCGTCGTCGGACGCTACACTTTTCCACCCGCAAACGACTCGTTTAGGCCCTCAAGGCCCGACGGTCATGCGGCCGACAATTTGGATCCGGCGCTCAAGCCAGACCGAAGCCTGGTGGCAAAAAGCCAGCAGGGCCGAAGATGGCTGCCAAGCGCCCGGCGGTGCGCGCGAACAGCGCGTGCTAGCCACCCAACTTCGCCAAAGTAGCACAACGGTAGTGCACCGCTTTCGTAAAGCGGGGGTTGCGGGTTCGAATCCCGCCTTTGGCTCCATCCAAGCGACCCCTTGCCATGCCCCGGTGCCAGGCGAGGGGTCGTTGCTTTCCTGCTGCAGCGCGGCAGCACGCGAACCACCAGTTCGCCTCGAGCGCACGTCATTTCCGCCGCCGCGTCATTCCCGCTGCGCGCCGCGTGCCACGCGCCGCTCGCGCCAGTAACCTCGACGACGCATGCTGTCCTTCCTCCCTCCCCGTCGTCCCGCCCTGATCGGCGTCGTGCACCTCTCCGCCTTGCCTGGCAGTCCGCGCCACCACCTGGCGATGGACGCCATCGTGCTGCAGGCCGTGAACGACGCGCGCGCGTACGCGCAG
Source organism: Planctomycetia bacterium (assembly GCA_005789645.1). Classification (GTDB taxonomy): domain Bacteria; phylum Planctomycetota; class UBA1135; order UBA1135; genus SXXH01. The sequence continues at coordinate 3,943 of SXXH01000253.1, read as the reverse complement.
GGTGGCGCGGACGCGCTCATCGTCGAGAACTTCGGCGATGCGCCCTTCGCTCGCGGCCCGGTCGAGAGCGAGACGGTGGCGGCGATGGCGTTGTGCATCGGCGCGGTGCGCTCGGCGTGCGCGTTGCCCTTGGGCGTGAATGTGCTGCGCAACGACGCCCGCTCCGCGCTGGGCTTGTGCCTCGCCACGGGCGCGAGCTTCCTGCGCGTCAACGTGCTCGCCGGCGCCGCCGTCACGGATCAAGGGCTGGTCGAGGGCGACGCGTACGACTTGCTGCGCGCGCGCGCGCGGCTCGCGCCGAGCGTGGCCATCCTGGCCGACGCGCACGTCAAGCACGCCACGCAGTTGTCGAAGGAGAGCCTCGCGGAGGCCTGCGAGGAACTGGTCGGTCGTTCACTCGCCGATGCCGTCGTCGTCAGCGGCCGCGCCACCGGCAAGGCGCCCGCGCCCGAGGAGGTGGCCGAGGCGGCGCGCGGCGCGGCGGGCGCACCGGTGCTGCTTGGTTCCGGAGTCACGCTGCAGAACGCCGCCAGCCTGTGCCGCGCCGCGCGTGGTGCCATCGTTGGTTCCTCGCTGAAGCAGGGCGGCGAGCTGGCGGCTCCCGTCGATCCCGCGCGCGTGCGCGCGCTGCGCGAGTGCTTCGAGCGCCTGGGCGGCGGCTCATGAGCGTCGAGGCCCATCGCGCGGCCGGCGCGCGGCCCCTGGCCTTCGCCATCCTGACCATCAGCGACACGCGCGACGCCGCGACCGACAAGGGCGGTCCCTTCCTCGCGGAGGCGTGTCTGGCGGCGGGCCATGGCGTGGCGCGGCGCGCCATCGTCAAGGACGAGCCTGCCGAGATCCTCGCCGCGATCGAGGCGCTGGTCGCGGACGACGCGGTCGACTTCGTGCTGTGCACCGGCGGCACCGGGCTCGCTCCGCGCGACTCGACGCCCGAGGCGCTGCGAGCGCGCTTCGACAAGGAGATCCCGGGCTTCGGCGAGCTGTTCCGCTGGCTGAGCTACCAGGAAATCGGCACCGCGGCGATCTTGTCGCGCGCCACGGCGGGCGTCGTGCGCGGCAAGGTGGTCGCGTTGCTGCCAGGCTCGCCCAAGGCCTTGCGCCTGGCGTGGGAGAAGATCCTCGCGCCCGAGTGCGGGCACATGGCTACGCAGGCGCGCGGGGCCAAGTAGCGTGCGCGAGCGTGCTGCTCGAGGAACCATCGCAGTACCATGCGTGCCGGCGGCGCTCCGCCGGTGGCAATCCGTCAGCGGCTCTTCATCAACGAGAGCGTCGCCGTGAAGAAGCGATCGCGCAAGTAAGCCTGCGCGATGCCGGGCACCTCGAACTCCACGCTGCAGGTGTTGAAGCCGCGCGTGCAATAGAACGAGTAGCTGGCTCCCATCACGATCGAGGGGACCGAGATGTTCGACACTTCGCAGGTCGTGCCGACCAGCGCTTCCTTGATGCGTCCGGCTACCATGTTGGCCACTTCGCCGATGGCGTCGAGGTTCTCCTCCGTGACCTCCTTCTGCGGCTCGCCCATCAACGCGCCGGCGACGAAGAGCATCGTGCGCTCGTCGAACGACAAGGTCAGCGAGCCATTGCAGCGTCCGACCATGCCGACGACCACCGCGATGGGACGCGAGGTCGACACGAGGCGACTGGCGCCGACTGGCGGGGGCGTGATGTCGGTCATGGCGAGTCCCTCGACCACGCCCTTCACGATGGCGGACAAGAGGACGGGGTCGATGTCGAGGAACGGCAGCGTCGCCTCGGGCGTGGTGGTCGTCACGAGTGGTGCTCCATGGGCGCGGGGTGGTGGAATCGCGACCCTCGCCATGGTCTTCGACCGTCGCGCGGGGCGCGCTTGATGCCGGTTGCGGCCTCGAGTCCCGATCCCGGTCCCCGTCCAAGCACCGGGCGGCGGGTCGCGGAGGCTTCGAAGGCCAGCTAGCGCCCGAGCACGCAAGTACTTGCGGCAATCTAAGAAATGACGGCTTGGCCATATTTCCAGTTGATTATCCTGAGTGGGGTCAGGACACCTCTCTCCATGCTCCATTTGCCCCACTCCACCAGTCTGTCCACCCCCAGCTTCCGCTTCGCCCGCCTGGGCGTCGTCGCGCTCGTTCTTGGCGGCGCGTCGCAGGCCCAAACCGGACCCGTCGTGCTGGGCGGCGAGAAGGCCAACGATCGCTACGGGATCGCGATGCGTCTCGTCGGCGATCTGACGGGCGATGGCGTCGCCGACTACATCGTCGGCGCGCCGGAGAACGCCCAGCCCTTCGCGCAAGGCGAAGGTTACGCGCGCATCTACGACGGCGTGAGTGGCGCCATCGTGCGCACGCACAACGGGACGAGCATCGGCCTCGGCTACGGCGGCGCCGTGGCGGGCGCGGGCGACGTGAACGGCGATGGGCGCGCCGATGTCCTGATCGCGGCGCAGCAGGCCGGAGGCTTGGGCGAAGGTGCCGTGGAGTTGCGGTCAGGCGCCAATGGCGCCCTCCTGCGCACCGTCGTGGGCGTGGACCCGGACGAGCAGCTCGGCCACGCGCTCGAAGGCTTGGGCGATGTCACCGGCGATGGCGTGCCCGACTTCGCCGCTGCTTCGATCAACTACAACACGCCCGCCAACCCGCGCGGCATCGTGCGCGCCTTCAACGGCGCCACCGGCGCGCCCCTGTGGTCGGTGCAGGGTTCGGCGGGTGGTGCGCGCTTCGGCAGCTCGCTCGCCAACATGGGCGACATCAACGGCGATGGGCGCGCGGACTTGCTGGTCGGGTCCTACTTCGGTGGAGCCAAGCTCCTCTCCGGCGCCACCGGCGTCGTGCTGTGGAGCGTCGCCAACCCGGTCAGCGGGGATCGACTGGGGGTGAGCGTTTGCTCCGTGCCCGATGTGAACGGCGATGGCGTCGGGGACTGCGCCGTGGGCGCCACGCAAGAGGGCAGCTTGTTCGGTCCAGGTGCCGGCTATGTGCAACTGCGTTCCGGCGCCACCGGCGGCTTGTTGCGCACGCTGAATGGCGCCTTGGTCGGCGATCGCTTCGGTTCCAGCCTCGCGGGCCTGCCCGACGTGGACGGCGACGGTGCAGGTGATCTGCTGATCGGCGCCGACCAGGCCATCCTCGGCGGCAGCGGCTACGCCAAGCTCGTCTCGGGCGCCACGGGGGTGCTGCTGCACTCGATCGACGGTCAAGCGGTGAACGAACGCCACGGCCTCGTCGTGGCGTGGCTAGGCGACCGCGATTCCGACGGCAAGCAGGAGTTCGCCGTGGCCGCACCTTCGGCCTCGACCACCTTCGTGTTCGGTGGTCGCGTCGACATCTGGGAATCGGCGGTGGTTCCGTGCCTCGCGCCCACGAACTACTGCGTGGCCGCGCCGAACTCGACCGGCTCCGGCGCGCAGATCTCCGCGCTGGGCAGCACCAGCATCGCGGCCAACGACTTCGGCCTGCGCACCACGAACCTGCCGGCCAACGCGGTGGGTCTGTACTTCATGGGCACGACGGCGGTGCAGCAGACCTTCGGCAACGGCTTCCGTTGCGCCGGCGGCAGCATCGTGCGCCTGCCGATCATCAGCGCCGATCCATCCGGCGTGGTGCAGTACTTGTTGAACTACGCGGCGCTGCCCGCGGCGTCGCAGCCGCAACCCGGCGACGTGCGCCGCTTCCAGTTCTGGTATCGCAACGCCGCGGCCGGCGGCGCCGGCTTCAACTTGTCGAACGGACTCGAAGCGCGCTTCTGCAACTGAGCCACACGCGACGTCTCGCGCGCCGGCCAGCGCCCATGTCGCCGGTTCCAGAACCTTCGACGCAGCGCGCCGCTGTCAAGTGAACTTGGCAGCGGCGCGCGCTTGCAGGCGAGCTTGTTCGCGACGCGTGCGCGCCGAACGACCGCTGCGGCCGACCTCAGCGGCCGCCCTTGACGGGCGCTTCCGCCCGTCCGCCATCGCGAGCGGGCGCTT
>SXXH01000252.1 GCA_005789645.1 Planctomycetia bacterium | reverse complement strand
CGGCGACGATCTCCGAAGCCGAGGCCGAGTAGCGCGACACCAGCACGACCAGCGGCACGTCGGCTCCGACCAGCGGCTCGCGTTGGGTGTAGAGCCGCTGCGTCTCGTCCACGCGACTCTCGGTGGACACGACCAGCGTCTTCTTGGGCAGGAACAGCCCGGCGACATTGCGCGCTTCCTCGAGCAGTCCACCGGTGTTCTGGCGCAGGTCCAGCACCACCGCCTGCAGTCCCTTCGACTTGAACTCCGCGAGGGCCTTCTCTAGTTCCTCGCTCGCCACGCTGGTGAAGGAGGCGAGTTCGAGCAGCGCGACGCCGCCCGGCAGCAGGTCCGCCTTGACCGGCGGGATGGTGATTTGCTCGCGCATGATCTCGACCGCCATGTCCTCGGAGGGACGGTCGATCAAGCTCGCGTCCATGCCGCGGCGCCAGATGTAGAGCTTGACCGGCGTGCCGGGCTTGCCCTTGAGGCGCTTGATGATCTCGTCGGTGGGCTTGCAGCCCTTGTTGTCGAAGGTCGGCCAGTCGCCGATGCGCACGACCTTGTCGTCGCTGTGCAGTCCGGCGCGGTAGGCCGGGCCCGAGTAGATCGGTTGGCGAATCGTGAACAGCTTGTCCTCGGGGTCCTCGCCCACGTAGGCGCCGATGCCGCCGTACTGCGGCTCGAGCAGGTCCTCGGCGAAGTTCTTCTTGAACTCCTCGGAGGTCAGGTAGCTCGAGTGTTCGTCGAGGCTCCTCAGCATGCCGTCGAGCGCCGCGTCGACGAGGTCCTTGCGCTTGACCTTGTCGCCTTCGAGCGCCGACGTCTCGATCAGGCGAATGACGTTCTCGATCAGCTTGAGGTCGGACTTGCCGGAGAGATCGACGCCCTCCACTTGCTTCTTCGCGTAGTCGAGCAGGTTCTTCTGGCGGCGGTCGTACAGCCGGCGGATGTCCTCCTGCTTGAGGTAGGCGGCGGCCAGCGCGCCGGTCGCGTCCGGGCGTCGCGCCAGGCGCGCCAACGCGTCGCGCGGCGTCTCGAGGTCGCCGACCTCGGCCAGCGCGAGCGCTGCTTGCGCCGACAGTTGCGCGTCCGACGAACCGAGGAAGGCCACCAGCTCGCCGCGCGCGTCGCGCAGGTACTCCGCGCGGCCCAAGCCATGCAGCGCCACCGCGGCCGTGATGCGCAATCTCCCGGCCCGATCCGGGTCCTTGGCGACCACGCCGAGGTCCTTGCCGAGCTCCTCCTTCTCCTCGTCGCCCATCGTCTTGAAGGCGCGGTCGGCCAGCGTGCGCGCCGCGGCCACCGCCAAGGCTTCGTCGCCACCCGTCAGGATCGGCCGCAAGAGCTTGGCCAGGTCCTTGGTGTCCAGGTCGTCGCCCGCGAGGCGCGCGGAGGCGAGCAGCAGGGTCGTGCGCGGTTCGGCCGAAGCCGCTAGTCGGGCGTCGAGCGCCTTGTCCAACGCTGGGCGCAGTTCCGGCTCGAGCTGGGCCAAGGCGCCCAGGGTGGCGAAGGCGTCCTCCAGCGTCTGGCCTGCGGCGGAGGCCAAGGCGCCCTCCAAGCGTGCCACGGCCTCGTCTTCCTGCGCGGGCCGCGCCGGCATCGCGGCGGCGTTCGCGTGCGCCAGTCCGGCAAGCGGCGACAGCGCGTGCGCGGGGAGGGCCATGACCAAGCAGACGAGCGAGGAGCGGACTGTGGTGTTCATGCGTGGATTGGGGGGGCGTCTGGCCGGGCTCGAGCTGGGCGCCCACGCGGTGGTCGCGGCGCGGCTTCGGTTGCGCGGACGCTTGCCCGCGGCGGTCTTCCCTAGATCGCGACCGGGCGGCGCCCCACTGAAGAGAGTACGGAGCGCGGCGCCCTGCGCGTTCGTCGTAGACGAAAAATGTACCGGCTCGGGACGCCTCGACCTCGGCCGTGGACGCTGGGACGGGCAATGCGTACCGTCACGCCGATGCCCAAGGACCACAAGGCTCGCAAGGGGCCCCCTGCAGGCTCGCTCCGGAGTCCCGTGCGCGAGCGCGCCCCCGCGCCCAGCCACTTGCGGCGCGTGGGGGGACGCAGCGAGAGCGCCATGGTCGACACTTCGGACAAGACGGCCACCCTGCGCAGCGCCACGGCGCGCGCCGTGCTGCGCTTCCCAGCGGGCATCTTGGCGCGACTCCTCGTGGAGGGCGGACCGAAGGGGCCGCTAGGGGAGGTAGCGCGCCTCGCAGGCATCGCCGCGGCCAAGCGCGTCGACGAGCTGATCCCGTTGTGCCATGGCCTGCCGCTCGACCACATCGAAGTCGGGCTCGAGCAACTCGACGGCGAGCGCCTGCAGGTGCTGTGCTCGGCGCGCGCCATCGCGCGCACCGGTGTCGAGATGGAGGCGATGGTCGGGGCCGCCACGGCGGCGTTGGCCGTGTACGACATGTCAAAGGCGCTTGACAAGGGCATCATCGTCGAGCGCGTCGAGCTGCTCGAGAAGTCGGGTGGGCGCTCAGGCCACTGGCGTCGACCCGCCGAGGCTCGTCCCGGCAAGCGTGGGAGTCGAGCGTGAGCGTCTCGTTTCGCTGGACCGAGGAGCACAGGCGCCTGCGGGTCGCCATCGTGGGCGCCAACGGCGCGACGGGCCAGGAGCTGGTGGAACTGCTGCTGGACGCCGGCCACCCGCCGAGCCTGATGTCCTTGTCGGCGCGCTCGGAGAAGCGGTTGCGCGCGCGCGGTTTGGAGTTGCGGGTCGAGCCCATCGCGCTGGGCGGCGCCGCGCGCTGCGACCTCGCCTTCCTGTGCACGCCCAGCGAGGCTTCGCTGGAGCTCGCGCCGCGCTTGTGCGCCGCGGGCGTGCGCGTCGTCGACTTGTCGAGCGCCCTGCGCCTGCGACCCGATGTCCCGCTGGTCGTGCCGGAGGTGAATGGCGACCTGCTGGCCGCCGAGCCGTCGTTGGTGGCCAACCCCAATTGCACCAGCGCCATCGCGCTGCTGCCCTTGGCGGTGGTCGAGCGGCTGTTCGGGCTTTCCGAAGTCGTCTTGGTCAGCTACCAGGCCGCGTCTGGAGCCGGAGCCGCGGGCCTCGAGGCCTTGCGCCACGAGCTGGCCGACCTCGGGGCCGGTGGCAAGGGCGAGCGCGCGCCCGATTCGCCCTTCGCGGCGGCGCTGGCCTTGAATGTCCTCCCCGCCATCGCCGAGGTCGACGCCGAGGGGCATTCGGGCGAGGAGCACAAGATCGCGGCCGAGCTGAAGAAGATCCTGCGTCGCGCGGATCTCGTGGTCGAGTCCAGCACCGCGCGCGTGCCGGTCGAGCGCTGCCACAGCGTGGCGGTCCACCTCTTGTCCCAGCGCGACATCGACCTGCCGCTGCTCGAGGGGGCCATGGCCTCGACCGCCGGCCTCGCTTGGTGCGACGACCCGCACGGTCCGCGGCCGCGCGAGTGCGCCGGTTCGGACCCCGTCCACGTGGGTCGGGTGCGCAGGGGCGCGCGCGGCCCGCGATCGCTATCCTTCTTCGCGGTGGGGGACCAGATCCGCAAGGGCGCCGCCCTGAACGCGGTGCAGGTCGCCGGGCTGCTGGCCGCGCGCCGACGCCCGGGCGACTGACGCCAAACTGATCCGCTCCGACCAGACCCGACCCCGCCGCACGAGCCCCCCGCGCCACGAGCGCCCCTCCCCACGATGGACCTGAAGCTGATCCAGAAACTCGTCGCCCTGATGGAGCGCGGCAAGCTCGCCGAGCTCGAGGTGGAGGACAAGGAGAGCGGCCTCAAGGTGCGCCTCAAGTCCGAGGCCTCCGCGCAACCGCACGCAGCCGCTGCGCCGGTCGTGCACATGCTCCACGGCGGCGCGCCCGCCCTGGCGCCGGCGCCCGCGGCCTCCACGCAGGTCGGCGGCGAGCCCGCCAAGCCCGCGCGCGAGGGCAAGACCATCAACAGCCCCATGGTGGGCACGTTCTACCGCTCGGCTTCGCCCGAGGCCGAGCCGTTCGCGCGCTCCGGCACGCGCATCGCGCTCGACCAGACCTTGTGCATCATCGAGGCGATGAAGGTCATGAACGAGATCAAGGCCGAGATCTCCGGCGAGATCCTCGAGGTGCTCGTCGAGAACGGCGAGCCGGTCGAGTTCGGCCAACCGCTGTTCCTCGTCAAGACCGACTGATGTTCCGCCGCGTCCTCATCGCCAACCGCGGCG
>SXXH01000251.1 GCA_005789645.1 Planctomycetia bacterium | reverse complement strand
TCGTTGGCGGCGCGCACGCGCGCCACGTCCATCTTCACCACGGCTCGATCGTAGGTGAGGAGGCCGTTGGTCTCCGTCTCCACGTCCGTGGTCTGCGTGTACACGGCCGCGGCGAGTCCGGCCTCGCGGCGCAACTGGTGCACGCCCTCGAGCAGGTCGACGTAGCGGCTGGTCAGCGCCGCGCGGTCGGCGGCGCCCTCGTAGCCCCAGTTCTCGCGCTGCCAGGTGTGGCCGGTCAACGCCAGGCCGATGCCGCCGAACTCGCCGAGCACGCCGGCGCGCCGCGCCTCGATCCTCGGCGCTCCAGGACCGGGATAGGCGTGGATGTCCATCAGGTCGCCGACCTGGTGGTCGACCCAGCCCGAGGCGTTGGACACGAGGCGCGTCGCGTCCAGCGAACGCACGAACTCGACCATCCGCGGCGTGTCGTGCTGGCCCCAGCCTTCGTTGTAGACGACCCAGCACACGATGCTCGGGAAAGGCGCCAGCGCCCGCACCATGGCCTCGAGCTCGCGCTGGAACTGGCGCTTGCCTTCGTCCGACTTGTTGTCGCCGTTCGGCATGTCCTGCCACACGAGGAGCCCCAGTTCGTCGCAGTGGCGGTAGAAGCGCGCCGGCTCGACCTTGACGTGCTTGCGCAGCATGTTGAAGCCGAGCTCCTTGGTGCGCTCGAGATCGCTCCGCAGCGCGGCGTCGGTGGGCGCGGTGTACAGGCCCTCCGGCCAGTAGCCCTGGTCCAGCGGCCCGATGTGGAACAGCTCGGAACCATTCAGGAACAAGCGCGGCGCGCCGCCGGAACCGGGGGTGAGCTCGATCGTGCGCAACGCGCAGTACGAACGCGCCTCGTCGAGCACGTCGTCGTCGCGCACCAATCGCGCCTGGAGGTCGTAGAGGTGCGGCGTCGCGGGGGACCAGCCCTTGGCCCCGGGCACGACGAAGTCCAGCGGCTCGCCGGCGGGGCCCTTGGCTCGAGCCACCTCCTTGCCACCGTCCAGCACGACCAGTTCGAGCTGCGTCCCCTTGCGGGCGCCCACCAGGGTGGCGCGCGCGCGTGCGCGTCCGTCGCGCGGATCGCCGTGCACGACCAGCGTCTCGAGGCGGGTCTCCGGCGCGCATTCCAGCCACGCGGTCTGCCAGATGCCGGTGACGCTGGTGTAGTAGATGCCGCCGGGCTTGCTCACCTGCTTGCCGCGCGGCTGGTCGCCGCCGTCGGTGGGATCCCACACAGCCACGACCAGTTCCTGCACGTCGCCATTGGCCAGCGCGTCGGTGATGTCGAAGGTGAACGGGTCGTAGCCGCCGCGATGCTCGCCGACGGCGCGGCCGTTGACCCACGCGCGCGCCTCCCAATCGACCGCGCCGAAGTGCAACAAGACTCGTTCGCCGCGCCAAGCCGTCGGCACCTCGAACATGCGTCGATACCAGGCGCGCTCGTGCCGGGTGCCGACTCCGGACAACTGCGACTCGATGGGGAAAGGCACGAGGATCGAGCCCGACAGGTCGATGTCGGAGGGCGGCGCCTCGCCGGCGATGCCTGGTTGGAACTGCCAGAGGCCGTTCAGGTTGAGCCAACGCTCGCGCACCAGTTGCGGCCGCGGGTGTTCGGGCAGCGGCGACTCGGGGTCCATGTCCTGGGCGTGCACGGACTGCAGCGGGCCTGGCGCCGGCTTCCAGCGGGATGCTGGCGAAGCACAGCCGGCCAAGGCGAGGACAAGGACTAGGAGGAGCGTTAGCGGGCGCAGCATGGGCGCTGTTCTACCAAGTGCACCGTCTTCGTGCGGATGGCGGCCCATGCCCGCGTCCGCCATGCTTCGGCCATGGAGCGCATCGTCGAGCGGTGGAGCGAAGAGACGCAGTCGGCTTGGATCTACGAGCAACTGGCTCGCAGCGAACCGGATGCATCCAAGCGCGAGCTGTTCGCCGAGCTGGCCAAGGCAGCGCACCAGCAGGCTGGCCTGCTCGCCACGGAGTTGCGCGCGAGCGGCGCCGACACACCAGGCTTCCAACCTTCGATGCGCGCGCGCTTCGTCGCGTGGACTGCAGCACGCCTCGGTGTCGAGCGCAGCAAGGCGCTGCTCGCCGCGTCGAAGGTGCGCGGCCTGTCGACCTACGGCGCGGGGCATGCCAGCGTCGTGTCCGTCGAAGCGATCGGCGCACGCCACAAGCGCACCGGTTCGGGGGGCACGCTGCGCGCCGCCGTGTTCGGCATCAACGACGGACTCGTGTCGAATGCCAGCCTCGTCCTTGGAGTGGCGGGCGCCACGACCCACGCCGCCGATTCCAGCGCGGTCGTGGTCGCCGGCGTCGCCGGGATGCTGGCGGGTGCGTTCTCCATGGCTGCAGGCGAGTGGATCAGCGTGCGCACGCAGACGGAGTTGTGGGAAGGCCAGATCGCCGAGGAGCGCGACGAGCTCGAACGCTACCCCGCGGAGGAGGCGGAGGAGCTGGCGCTCATCTACCACGCGCGCGGGTTCGAGCTGGAGGCGGCGCGGGCCATGGCGCGCGAGCTGGTCACGGACAAGGAGCGCGCCCTCGCGACGTTGTCGCGCGAGGCGCTGGGCCTCGATCCGGACGAGCTGGGCTCGCCGCTGGCGGCGGCGGGCTGGAGCTTCGGCTCGTTCTGCATCGGCTCGCTGGTGCCGCTCGTGCCGTGGCTCGTTGCCGATGGCGACTTGGCCTTGTGGAGCTCGATCGCGGCGGCGGCGGTGGTGTTGTTCCTCGTCGGCGCGGCGACGAGCTTGTTCTCCGGCCGCAACCTCGCCTTCGGAGGGCTGCGCATGCTGGCGATCGGCACCGCCGCGGGAGCAGCCACGTGGCTGATCGGCACTTGGCTTGGAGCGAGCGTGCTCTAGCCCGAGCGGGCACTTCGGCGCCTCGATGCCCGCCGAGCACGCCTCATCTGTGGGCCGGCATCTTCAGCGTGCCCAGGTACGCCACGAGGTCCGCGAACTCGCCCTCCGTCAACAACAACGCCAAGCCATCGGGCATGAGCGAGGTCTTGCTGGTGGCGCGGTCGACGACCTCCGACTTGGCGATCCGTCGCGCCTCGCCGTTCTGGTCGTGGAGCTCGATCGCATCGCCTTCCTCGGAGCGCACCAGGCCATGGACGATCGTTCCATCGGCGAGTTCGAAGCTCGACGAGGTGTAGCCTTCGGCCACGCGCGCGCTGGGCGCGAGCAACGAACGCACCAGCTCGGCGCGATCGTACTTGAGCGCCACGTCCGACAGCTCGGGCCCGATGCGGCCACCTTCGCCGTCGACGACGTGGCAGCGCAGGCACATCGGCCCCGAATCGCGGCGGAACACCTCGCGCCCGCGCCTCGGATCGCCGACCAGGTCGGCCACGGCCCGCTCGTAGCGCGCGAGGCCCTCGTCGAACGACCGCAAGTCGTCGTGCAAGATGCCGCCGTCTTCTCCTTGGACCTTGACGCTGAACGACCATTGGCCGCCGTTCTGTCCGACGCGCAGCCACAGTTCGTTGCGACCCGCCGCCAGCTCGATCTCGAACTGGTCGGAGTCGTGCGTCCAGCCCCGATCGACGGAGTTGTCGTGCACCTTGCGTCCGCCGACCCACACGGCGATGTCGTCGTCGCTGCCGAGCACCACGCGCGCACGACGCGCGCGCGAGCTCCAGATCTCCGTCCGGCACAGGGCGGCCACATCCTGCCTCGGCACGAGGACCTGCTCGAGGTCGACGAAGCCGTGTTCGGCTTCGGAGCGGTGCTCGACGAGACGGACCCCTTCCGAGGCTAGTGCGGCCGGTGCGCGACCAACGGGCTCGGGTGCGCCGCGCCGCGGGAAGGGACCGATGATGGTCCAGTCGCGCAGCGGAGCGACCCGGGAGTGGATGGACCGCACGACGGCGAGCGCGCGCGGATCGAGGCGGCCATGCTTGTGGCGTTCCTCGAGCGCCGGGAGCACGGCGGCACCCAGGCTTTCCAGCGCGCGGCGCGCCGCCTCGCGCGCGTTGGCGTCGATCTCGACCAAGCCGGCGAGGTACGCATCGAGCGCGCCCGCGTCGGGGCGCCGCGCCAGCGCTTCGACCACGGCTGGCCTGAGTCGCGGATCCTGCGCCAGCGCGAGCAGCGCGGGATGGTCCTCGAGGAGGCGCAGCGCGCCCAACTCGCGCACGGCGGCGCGCGACACGCGCCAGTCGCCGTCGACCAGCAGCGCGCGCAAGTCGGCGGCGCT
>SXXH01000250.1 GCA_005789645.1 Planctomycetia bacterium | reverse complement strand
TCGTCTAGCTGCGCGCGCTCTTCGACGAGGCGGCGAACATCAACCTCGCCACCAAGCTGCAGGAGGCCGGAGCCAAGGTCGTCTACGGCATCGTCGGGTACAAGGCGCACGCCAAGATGCTGATGGTCGTGCGGCGCGAGGCGCAGGGTCTCGTGCGTTACTGCCATCTCGGCACGGGCAACTACCACACCCGCACCGCGCGCGCCTACACCGACATCAGTCTGCTCACCTGCGACCCTGTCGTGGGGGAGGACGTGCACCGCATGTTCCTGCAGATGACGGGCCTCGGTCGCGTCATGGAACTCTCGCGCCTCAAGCAGGCTCCGTTCTCGCTGCAGGAGTCGCTGATCGAGAAGATCGATCGCGAGGCCGAGGAGGCCATGGCGGGCCGTCCCGCGCGGATCGTGGCCAAGATGAATTCGTTGGCGGAGCCGCGCATCATCCAGGCCCTCTACCGCGCCTCGCGCGTCGGCGTGCCCATCGACCTCGTCGTGCGCGGCATCTGCTGCTTGCGCCCGGGTGTCCCGGGGGTGTCGGAGACCATCCGCGTGCGGTCGATCATCGGCCGCTTCCTCGAGCACGAGCGCGTGTATTGCTTCCATGCGGGGGGCAAGGAGGAGGTGTGGTGCAGCAGCGCGGATTGGATGCAGCGCAACTTCTTCGCGCGCGTGGAGGCGTGCTTCCCCATCGAGCACAAGGCGCTGGCGGCGCGCGTGCGCGAGGAGGCGCTGGAGTTGTACCTCGACGACGAGCAGCAGGCGTGGCGCTTGGCGAGCGACGGCTCGTACGAGCGCATCCAAGGCGAGGGGCGTTCGGCGCAGCAGGTGTTGTTGGCGCGGCATTGCGGCTGAATTGATGCTGGCCCCGCTCGTTGTGCGTGATCGCCAACGAAAATCCCGGCTCGGGTGCTGCTTGGCGATCGCGGGCGTGCGTCCAAGTCAGAAGGGCCCTTGCGAGTTCGACCCGGCCTCGGGTTGGCGCATGGGCCTTGGAGGGCCGGGGAATCGCGCTCGGGCTGCCGCGCGCGCCTCGGCGGCCTCCCAATTAGTGGCCCCCCGCCCAAGGTCGCGTGATCCATCCTCCGCGAGCATCGATGCGCACCTCACGAGGGAGGCGTGCTGCCGCCAGGATGCTGGGGATGCTGCCGCTGGTCCGGTGCGCGCTTGGGAACCCGTGGGGCGCACGCCGGCGCATGGAAGGGCGTCAGCGGAGGCGACCGGCGAGCCAACTCACATCAATCCACATGGCCCATGAATGCAAGGACGCTCGAGGAGGCGAGTGTTGCAGCACCCAAGCCGCGAATTTGCGCAAGCTGAGCTCGATGAAGGCCTCCGAGCGCGCTCGACCGCGCACAATGATCGGGGCCAGCATCCTCAGAGCAGCACCACGACATGCCCCGACGGCGCCAAGCGCGCCGCTTCCTGCTCTAGATCCAAGGCCGTGAGCGGGTTCTCGTCCAACCATCCCGCCGGCAGGCCCACCCCGTAGCCATCGCGCCGAGCGCGCAGCTCGACCATGGGCGCAGTGCGGAGGCCACGCGAGCGTTCGAGCAGCACGGCGAGGCGCAGCAGCAGGCACAGACGCAGCACCGGTTGTTGGTGCGCGGGCACGAGGCGCGACCAGCGTTCCGGCGGGAACTTGCGCCGGTGGCCTTCGACGAGCGTCGCCAGCACCAGCTGGTCCTCGCGCGAGAAGCCGGCCATGTCGGAGTGCTCGATCATGTAGGCGCCGTGGCGGTGGTAGGCCTGGTGGGAGATCGAGAGTCCGGCCTCGTGCAGTCGCGAGGCCCAGCCGAGGAAGCGCGTGCCGAACTCGCGTTCCAGTCCCCAGTCCTCGCGCACGTCTTCGAACAAGGCCAGCGCGGTGCGCTTGATGCGCGAGGCCTGCTCGAGGTCGACGCCGTGGCGTTCGCTGAAGCGCCGGATGGCGCGGTCGCGCACGTCCTCGTGGCGGTGGCGTCCGAGCAGATCGTAGATCGCGCCTTCGCGCAAGGCGCCCTGCGACACCACCATCGATTCGATGCCGAAGGTGTCGAGGATGGCTGAGAGGATCGCCAAGCCGCCGGCGATCACGGGCGCGCGTTCGGGCTCGAGACCAGGGATTTCGTGCAGTCGGTCGATGCGTCCCACTTCGATCAGCGCCTTGCGCAACCTGCGCATGCCCTTGGCGTCGATCACGCCGTCGCTCCAACCGTTGGCGCGCAGGATCTGCGCCAGCGCCAGCGCCGTGCCCGAAGATCCGACCGCCTCTTCCCAGCCCAGCGCCTTGTACGCGCGCTGCAGGGGTTGCACCTCGAGCTCCGCTTCGAGACGCGCACGGCGCATGGTTTCGCGCGTCACGACGCCATCGGGGAACCAGCGCCGCGTCCAGTTGATGCAGCCCATGTGCAGGCTGTCGGCGGTCAAGGGCTCGAAGCGCTCGCCCAGCACGATCTCGGTGCTCCCGCCGCCCACATCCACGACGAGGCGCCGTTCGGCGTCGTCGGACAGGTCGTGCGCGACGCCCAGGTAGATCAAGCGCGCCTCCTCGAGGCCGGAGACGATCTCGATCTCGTGGCCGAGGGCCTGTTCGGCCTTGGCGAGGAAGCCGCGTGCGTTGCGCGCCATGCGCAACGCCGAGGTGCCGATGGCCCGCACGCGTTCCGCCGGCATGCCGCGCAGCCTCTCGCCGAAGCGCCGCAGGCAGGCGAGCGCTCGATCCTGGGTGGCCGAGTCGAGTTGCTTGGAATCGTCCAGGCCAGCCGCGAGCGCCGTGCGTTCACGCAATCGGTCGACGATGGCGAGATGCTCGTCGGACCAGCGCGCCACCACCATGTGGAACGAGTTCGACCCCAGGTCGACCGCAGCGTAGGAGCCGGTGGTGGTGGCGGGACTCACGGCGCCATTGGTACTCGCGTCGAGCCAAGATCGCAACGGGGCGGTGTCGAGGCCGAGCCTCTTGCCGCGGGACGGAGCCACCGGAGGCCGGTGGAGTCCTTGGACTCGGCGCGCGCGCGGCTGCCAAGTCGTCGAGGATCCTCAGTCCTCGGGGAACGTCCACGCCGCGCGCAGCGCATCGACGACCTCGCGCTTGATCGCCTGCGGCTCGAGTCGGCTGCATCCCAAGGCGCCGTTGCGTTCGGCGAAGAATGGCACGCCCGCGCGGCCGTACCACAGCTCGGGCGAAGGGGAGGAGCTCGGTTGCGCGCGCCAGCGGCAGCCGTCGCGCTCGGCTCCCTCGAGCTGGTCGAGGCGCGCGGCCAGTCGAGCGAGATCCGGCCGCGGCAGTCGCGGTTCCTCGAGCGGGAACCACGAGGTCGTGTTGACCATGAAACGGCAACTCGTGCCGCCACCGACGACTGGAGCCAGCGCCAGCAGGCGGTCGCGTTCGCTCGCGCCGCACAGTGCGTGGCGCGCGGGGTCGAACGGCGCGTCGGCGCGCGAGCGGTTCCACACGGCGAGATCGAGGTGCAGCAGGTCGTCGAGGCGGCACTCGCCGAGCGCCGCGAGGTCGGCTTCGATGCTCGCGCACGCCTCCGACACCAGCTCCTCGTGCTCGAAGCGCCCGGCGTCGAGCCAACTCTCGAGCCGCGCCACGAGCTCGACCAGGCAACGCTCGCGCCGTCGCGCGTCGGAGAGCCCTGCGTACAGCGCGCGCCACGGCGAGCGTTCGGGATCGACGAGGAGCTGAACGAGCAGGTCGAAGCGCAAGGCGCGCGTCGAGGCGAGGCGGAACCAGTCTCCGGTGGCGGCGGCTTCGAGCAGGAATTCCTCGTGGCGCAGCGCCGCCTCGGGATGGCGCACGGCCCACACGGCCAGCACGCCGTCGGTGTCGTAGTGATTCACCGCCAGCGCCACGCAACCCGCGGCGAGTCGAGCGCGATCGTGCTCGGACAATCGCGCGAAGCGCAGCGCCACTCCGGTCGAGAGGTCGTGGCGCAGCGCTTCCGGGGTGCGGTGCCCCGGCCAGTGCGACAAGTCGAGGCCTGGACCTTCCCAGGCGCCGTCGATCTTGATCACCGGCTCGGCGACAGGAGCCTCGAGGAAGCGGATCGGCAGGTCCATCGCGGGGCGCGAGCCTCTCAGCGCGCAGCCTGGTCGCCGTGTCGCGACGCGCCGTCTCCAGCGCCTTCGCCCTGCTGGTCGCCGTCCTTCTTGCCGCCCTTCTTCTCCTCCGCCTTCTTGCGCCGCAGCTCGAGCAGCTCTTCCAGGCGCTTGAGGTTGTTGTTGGCGTCGCGCTTGGCGATGGCTCGGATCTGCTTCAGTTCGCTGGTCAAGTCGGTGCGGGCCAGTTCCTTCTCCGCTTCGACGGCGGCCTGCCTGTACCACCCGAGCGCCTTGTCGAGGTCGCGATCGAGGTAGTAGTGCAGCATCACCGCGATGTCGTTCAGGTAGTTCGGATCCTTGGGCGCGAGTTCCAGCGCCTTGGCGTAGGCCGTGTAGGCCTCCTCCCACAACTGCTTGGCCGCGGCCTTGTCCTCGGGCTTCTTCGAGCGGTTCTTCTGCTCGCCCGCGTCGCGCAGGAACAAGCCGAGGTTGTTCCAATACAGCGAGTTCGCCGGCTCGATGGTCGTCTCGATGCGCGCCAGCCACGAAGCCTCGAGGTTCTTCCCCTTGGGCACCAGCAGGCCGATCAAATAGTCGAGGATGCGGATGTTCTCTTCCTTGTTGGCCGACAGGCTCGCGGCGCAGTCGGCCGCGTTGGCGAGGTGGTGCTTGTGGAACCACTCCACCGCGCCGTCGTAGTCCTGGCGGAAGTAGCGCGACATGGCGATGTAGTAGTGGCTGTTGACGAAGTCGGGCCACTTGGCGAGCGCCTTGGCGAAGGCCTCCTCCGCTCCTTCGTGCTGCTTGTCGGCGTAGCGCGCGTAGCCGAGCCACCACCACACGCCCGCGTCGCCGGCGCCCTCGACGCCCCAGGCCGCCGCGTAGGAGTCGCGCGCCGCCTCGAGCGCCGCCACGAACTGCGCGGAGTCGAGCACGCCGCGCGCCTCGGCGATGTCGATCGCTTGCGGCGCGAGGCCGAAGGCGGCGCCGTACTGCTTGGCGGCGGCGGCCTTGTCGCCCTTCCAGGCGTGCACGCGTGCAAGCTCGACGCGCACGCCGGCTTCGCTCGCGCGCCACTCGGGCTCCTTGCGCGCCACGCACAGGCGCAGGGCGCCTTCGAAGGCCTCGCGCGCCGCCTCGAGATGCGCGGCCGCTTCGGCCTTGCGCGCCTCGTCGTCCTTGGCCGCGCTGTATTGGGAGAAGCACACCTTGCCGAGCATCGTGCGGGCGGCGTCGTCCTCGGGCGCGAGCGCGCAGGCGGTGTCCGCCGCCTCGCGCGCCGCCGGAAGGTCCTGCGCGTTCCAGGCCGACTCGGCCAGCGTGCGCCAGCCATCTGGATACAGCTTGGGCTCGGCCTTCAGCGCGGACTTCAAGTAGGAGGCCGAGTCGGCGAAGGCCATGGCGATGATGCCGCCGTTGCCGCCTTCGGCGATCGACTTCTGCGCGCGCGCCGCGAAGCACATGCCGTAAAGGTAGTCGATCGCGGCGCCCTTCTGGCCCTGGGACTCGAGCTTCTCGACGTCGGACAGCACGGAGTCGACTTGGCCGAGGTCGAGGCGCGCGCGCAACACCCATTGACGCGTCGCCAAGCCGCCGCCCGCGAGCTTGTCGGCTTCTTCGAAGGCGGCCAGAGCCTCGGCGGGCTTCTTCTGCTCGAGCAACGCGCGGCCCTTCTGCACGAGCGCGTCGGCCGACTGCAGCGGACTCGCGATCGTGGCCGAGACGATGGCGCCGGCGAGCGCGAGAGGGGTGGAGCAAGCGACGAGCAGCAGGCAGGCGAATTGCTTCATGGTTTCCCAGGTCTCTTTCCTAGCTCTTCTTCTTGGCGGAGGCGCCGGGGGCCGCGGGGGCCGCCCAGCGTTGTTCGGGTCGCAAGCGCGTGTCGATGCCGGCATCGATGGCGGCTGCGCAGCGTTCGAGGAAGCCGCCCTTGCCGCGGACCTCCTCGCGCGGGTCGACGCCCGTCTCGAGCGATCGCACGAGCCAAGCCTTGGCTGCGCGCGGATCGCCTTCGAGGGTCAAGCACAGGACGCCGAGGTTCTGGCAGGCGTCGCCCAGCGCGGTGGAGACTTCCTCGAGGCGTCGGCGCGCCGATTCGCGCGCTTCCTCGGACTCGGACGTGCGCAGCGCCGACTCGAGCTCGCGCACTTGGCGCTCGCCCAGCTCGACGGCGCGCAGCAGCATCTGCTTGGCGAGCGGCACGTCGCGCTGCAAGTAGTACGCGAGCACCAGCCCGGCGTCGTTCGTGATCCGCGCGTCGTCGGGAGCGAGGCGCGCCGCCGCCTTGTAGCAGCGCCAACTGGCCTCCATCGTCTCCCGTGCGCGGGAGAAGAGCTGCCCGGCGCCCGCGGAGTCGTCCTTGGACTCCAGCTCGCGCGCGCGGATCTCGAGCGCCACCGCCAGATCGCGTTGGAAGAAGCCGGCGTTGTTGGCCCAGTCGACCACCTCCGGCTCGCTTTCGTGCAGGAAGGCGTAGATGCGCGCCGCCGACTCGAGCGCGTCGAGCGCTTCCTTCCTCAGCGGGTCCTGCGCGCGTTCGGCGAAGCGCGCGCCCAGCGCGTGCAAGCCCGCCACGGCGCAGGGCACCAGCGGCGAGCTTTCGACGCGCAGCAGCGCCAGTCCAAGGTCCTGCACGGAGAGGAAGCGTCGGCGCGCCGCTTCGAGTTCGCCGGCGCGCAAGTCGAGCCACCCGAGGGCGCAGCGCGCCACGGCGCGGAAGGCATCGGCGTCCGGTCGCAGGACGACGTCGTTCGCGGCCAACGCGAAGCTGCGCTCGGCTTCGTCGAAGGCCGCGCGGGCCCGCACGGCCGCTTCGTCCTGCTCGCGCGCCAAGTCGAGTTGCTCGAGACCCTCCTCGTGCAGCGCGCGTCCGAGCTCGTGCTGCAGCGCCGGCCAGTCCGGTCGCTTCGCGGCGAGCGCGCGCAAGTCCGCCAGCCACAGCTCGCGCCCGGCGAGCGCGCGCGACGAACCCGCCAGCGCGGCCAGCAGGCGCGCGTCGGGGGGCAACTCGGCGAGCCCCGC
>SXXH01000249.1 GCA_005789645.1 Planctomycetia bacterium | reverse complement strand
GGCAACGACGTGGGCACGCAGTATCGCTCGGGCATCTTCTTCCACGACCCCGAACAAGAACGGCTGGCGCGCGAGTACAAGGCCAAGCTGGATGCCGCCGGTGCCTTCGACGATCCCATCGTGACGGAGATCACGCCCGCCTCGAAGTTTTGGCCGGCCGAGGACTACCATCAAGGTTACTACCGCGCGAATCCCGCGCAGGGCTATTGCCGCGTCGTGATCGCGCCCAAGGTCGACAAGTTCCGCAAGGCATTCGCGGACAAGCTCAAGAACTGAGCTGGGCTGGCCGGCGACACGCCTACTAGTCGCCACCCACCCTGCCACCAGTGGTGGCGTGGCGACTTGTACTCAAGCTGCGGCAGTGTGTCCTGCCTGGGTCATTGGCAACTCGTGCTGCCGTTGATGCTCACCGTCGAGCCGTTGCCTCGGAAGCCACCCGCAGGGGTCGTGTTGCAGCCGAAAGCGACGTCCTTGTGCGTCCCATCGGCGAAATTCACGCGCGCTTCGCGATTGATGGTGGCGTTGGGGCGGTTGCAAGTGCGCGACCATCCGCCCGTGTTCTCGTTGAAGTTCAAGTCGCTCCAACACGACTGGCCGCTCGTAGGAGTGGTCCAGACAACGCTGACAGTGTTCGAGTACACACCGTCGCATCCTGCTGCGGACATAGCCGGATTCGCATCGGCCATCGACGCGTTGGCGTTCCATCTGCCGTGGTCTCGCACGTCGACGAAGCACAACGCCTTTGCCACGACAACCTCGCCACCGACGTAGACGGTGATGGGCGGAGTCGAGTACTGCGCATCGCCGCGAATTCCGACTACTTGTACCGTGTGAGTGCCGAAGCCATTGGGCTCGCGGATCTCCACACCGTTCTCGTTGCGTGTCATCCAGTCCCCTGATGTGTGCACGATGAGTTCATCGGCTCCCACCAAGACTTGGGCAGCGTCGGTCGGAAAATCGGACGGAATGCCAGCTTGCGCGTTCGATCCGAGGCTGAGAGGCGAAGGCGCATTTCGGCACCCGCCAAGTATCGTCACGACTGCTGCGACAACCAGAACCATGGCTTTCATAGAGTCCTCACTTGTTTAGGGACTTGGAAAATGCGAATGCCCAGGACAAAGGGCATCACCTTAGGCGTAGCTGCCACCCACAGCCGAGTCAACAGTCAACAAGAAGAGAACACCTAAGCAATGGAACCCACCCGCCTAGCTCCTGGGCAGAGGTCTTGCCGGCGTTGCCAGCAGGTGGATCAGTCGAGGTGCCCGCGATCGGAATCGCCCATGGCGACCTTGCCGGAGGGGAAGTACTCGCTCCAGCGCGTGTCGACGAGTCGCTTGGTCGTGTCGTCGGCGTAGAGCTCCTTCGGATACCAAGGCTTCATGCGCGCGTCGATCAGGATGGGCGGGTGGAACGAGGCGTGGTTGACGACGAGCTCCGACTTCGAGGCGTGGATGTCGCTCGAGGGATTGAAGCGCGTGAAGGTGCCCCACAAGAAGTTCACGCTGCTCTTGGCGAAGCGGCGCGCGTCGTCGCACAAGACGAGCAGGGGCCAATCGCGGAAGCGCTCATGGCGCACGAGCGCTTGCGCCGCTTGCATGTCGTCGTCGAAGGACGGTCCCTCGACCACCAAGGCTCCCGGACAGTAGACCTCCACGCGCCGCACGCCGGGCGGGAGCGCGCCGCGGAACTCGCGCGGCAGTTCGCGCTTCTTGTCGCCGAGTCCAAGCAGCACGCCCTTGCCGCCTTCGTTGACCTTCGGCCCGGCGTAGTCGAGGGAATCCATCGACAGGTTGCCGAACAAGTACAAGTCGGTGCGGAAGTCGCAGCGTTCCAGGATGTGCTGCAGGACGCCCTTGAAGTCGCGCAGGTCGATCGGCTTGTCGACGACCAGCAGGAACTTTGTCAAGGAAAGTTGACCTTCGCCAAGGATGCGGAAGGCGCTGGCCATCGCCTCGCGCCGGTAGCGCTCGCGCACCACGGCGGCCGACAGCGAGTGGTAGCCGGTCTCGCCGTAGCTCCACAGGTCGCGCACCGCCGGCATCACCACCGGGAAGAGCGGCGAGAGCATCTCCTGCAGGAAGTCGCCCAGGTAGAAGTCCTCCTGGCGCGGCTTGCCGACCACGGTGGCGGGCCAGATGGCGTCCTTGCGGCGGCAGACGGCCTTGACCTGCATCCACGGATAGTCGTGGGTCTCGCTGTAGTACCCGTAGTGGTCGCCGAACGGTCCTTCGGGACGGCGCGCGCCGGGCGCGATCTCGCCCACGATGGCGAACTCGGCGCTGGCGACGAGCGGGATCGGACCCGCGGGGTTGTCGCACAGCGGCACCTTTTCGCCCAGCATCAGGCTCGTCAGCAGGAGCTCCGGCACATTCTCCGGCAACGGCGCGATGGCGCCCATGATCAGCGCCGGCGGTCCGCCGACGTAGACCTGCACCGGCAGGGCCTCGCCGCGCGCCTCGGCCTCCATCAGGTGGAAGCCGCCGCCCTTGCCGATCTGCATGTGCACGCCGAGCGCGTCGTCGCCGAAGATCTGGCCGCGGTACATGCCGAGGTTCGGTCCGTGCGTCGCTGGATGGCGCGTATGCACCAGGGGCAGGGTGACGAAGCGGCCGCCGTCGCGCGGCCAAGTCTTCAAGGCCGGCAACGAGGCCAACGCCGGTCGCTCGACGACCTCCGTCACCGGGCCGCGTGCGCGGTGCTTGAGGCCGACCTTGGCCAGCGCGCCGAACAAGTCGCGTTGCGCCCACAGCTTGCCCAAGGTGGGCGGCAGCAACTCCTCGGGCAACTTGGCGGCGCGCGCGATGACGGCTTGCGGCCGCGAGCCGAAGGCCATCTCGACGCGACGACGCGTGCCGAAGAGGTTGGTGACGAGGGGAAAACGCGCGCCTTTCACCCGTTGGAAGCGCAGCACCGGGCCGTCGGCGGCCACCACGCGGCGATGGATCTCGGCCACTTCGAGGTCTGCATCGACCTCGCAGGTCACGTCGACCACCTCGCCGGCGGCCTCGAGTCGCGCGAGGAAATCGCGCATGTCCTTGGGGGCGGGCGTGGAGCTGGGGATGGGTTGCAAGCGCGGGCCTCGGCGCGCCGTCGGCGCGATCTGACTCTTCCGTTGGCGGAGACTGTACGAGGATCCGTTGCGCGCGGCACTCGGGATTCAGCCATCGCGCCCATGGCGAGATCGTGGATCGTGTGGGATCTTCGGACTTGGGGACGCGCACCTCTTCTCGTCCTCGCCCACGCCAATCGCGAGGACCGCGTCTTGCTCGCCAACTGTCTCGTCCTGCTAGCCGCTTGCGGCGTCGATCAGCCCTGGACCGCCAAGGAGGCCGAGCACCTGCTCAACCGGGCCGCCTTCGGGGCCTCGGCCATCGAAGTGCGCGCCGCCGTCGAACGGGGCCGCGCGGCGACCATCGAGCAGCTCTTCGCGCCGTCGCCGCCGCAGGACCCGCCGTGGTTCGAGCGGGTCGTCCTGCCCGAACGGAAGAAGCTGCGCGAGCTGTCCGACGACGAGTTCCAGGCGTTGGAGCGCGCGGCGCGCGAGACCGACCGCCGGCAACTGGTCGAGTTGTGGAACTGGTGGCTGCAGCGCATGGCCTGTGGAGTCGACCCGCTGCGCGAGCGCATGGTGCTGTTCTGGCACGGGCACTTCACCACCTCGACGGACAAGGTGACACGCTCGTGGCCCATCGTGCAGCAGCATCGCTTGTTGCGCGAGCATGCGCTCGGCAGCTACGAGGAGCTCCTGCGCGGGATCATCGCGGATGCAGC
The DNA here is from genome assembly GCA_005789645.1 of Planctomycetia bacterium. Classification (GTDB taxonomy): domain Bacteria; phylum Planctomycetota; class UBA1135; order UBA1135; genus SXXH01. Next base: position 2,226 of record SXXH01000249.1, on the reverse strand, counting down.
GATGCTCACCTACCTTGACAACACCAACAATCGCCGCGGGCGGCCCAACGAGAACCTGGCGCGCGAGCTGATGGAGCTCTTCAGCCTCGGGCAAGGCAACTACTCCGAGGCCGACGTCAAGGAGGCGGCCCGGGCGCTGACGGGCCGCACCACCAGAAACAACGAGTACTACTTCGACGCCGGCGCGCACGACGCGGGCGAGAAGTCCGTGCTCGGGACCAAGGGCAAGCTAGACGGCGAGCAGCTCGTCGACATCTTGCTGGCGCAGGACGCCTGCCCGCGTTGGATCGCGGGGCGTCTGCTGTCGTGGTTCGAAGGCGCGCCTCCTTCGAGCGAGCGCGTCGAGCGCTACGCGCGACTGCTGGAAGACTCGGGCTGGCGCGTCGAACCCGTGCTGCGCGCCCTGTTCGCGGACCCCGAGTTCTACCGCGACGAGATCGTCGGGGCGCGCGTGGCCTCGCCAGTCGACTACCTGGTGGGCAGTGCGCGGCGTTTGCGGCTCGAAGTGCCGTCCTTCGTGCTGAACGGCGGAGCCATCCTGCTTGGACAAAAGCTCGGCGCGCCACCGACCGTCAAGGGCTGGGACGAGGGCCTGGCTTGGATCACGACCTCGAACCTGATGCAGCGCGGGAACCTGGCCGGGTTGATGCTCGGCACGGTGACTCTCGACCAGGTCGTGTCGCAGGCCGATCTGGTCGCCGGCAACATGGCGCGCCTCGATGCCGGACTGCCCGCGCAGTCCGCCGACGACTCGATGGGTTCCGCCTCCGACGACTCCATGGCCGAATTCGCGATGGGGTCGTCGTCGATGTCCGAGGAGCCCATGTCGGCGGAGCGCCTCAAGGGCTTGAAGCCCGGCAAGGCCAACGGCGCCGCCATCGCGCTGCTGCGCAGGCTCGACTCGACTGGCTACTTGCCGCGCGCCAACTTCACGGCGCGCGTGCGCGCCGCGGGCGCCGTGAGCGACGCCGAGGTGGCCGATGCGTTGCTCGACGACCTCCTCTCGATCCCGGCGCCGGCCGAGACGCGCGAGCGCATGCGCTTGTACTTGGCGCGCGAGCGGGCCGACCGCGACTTGCGCGAGGGCGCGTGGCTCGAGGACGACCAGACGAGCGAGCGCATCCTGCGCCGCGTGGCCCACTTGATCCTGAGCCTGCCCGAGGCGCAGTTGCACTGAAGGGCGCACTCGCGCCAAAGGAGGCACAGACCATGACGAGCTTCGATCGCCGCACCTTCCTCGCCGCCACTGGCGCCTTGGCCGTGGCGCAGGCCTTGCCTGCGCGCGCACGCGCCGAGGAGCCGCGCGCGGAGCCTGCAGCGCGCGCCGCCGGACGGCCGCACCCCGGTCGCGCGTTGGTGCTCTTGCAGTTGACCGGTGGCAACGACGGCTTGTCGATGGTCGTGCCGCACGGCGACGACGCCTATGGTCGCGCCCGCGCTGCGACTCGCATCCAGCCGAACGAGCTGCTCGCGCTCGACGAGTACCGCGGCTTGCATCCCGCGCTCAAGGAGCTGCGCGGCCTGTGGGACGTCGGCGCCATGGCGATCGTCGAGGGCTGCGGCTATCCGGGCCCGAACCGCTCGCACTTCAAGAGCTACGACATCTGGCACAACGCCGATGTGCGCGGGCGCGACAAGCGCTCGGGTTGGGTCGGACGGCTGGCCGAGCAAGCCTTCGGCGACGAGCCGTCGACCGAACTCGTCGTGCACGTGGGCTCCACCGCCCCGTTCTCCGTGTACTCGACTGTTCGCCCGCCGTTGGTCTTCGCCACGCCCGCCACCTACAAGTGGACCGGCGCCGAGACGAGCGACCTCGAGAGCTATCGCCGCGCGGCGCAGCTCGACACCGACCGCTTGCAAGGCCTCGAAGGCAAGAGCGGATCGGAGCGGGCCATCGCCCGCTTGCGCGAGGTCCTGGCGGAGGCCAACGCGTCCAGCGCGCGGGTCCGCTTGGCCGCCGCGCGGCATGTCGCGCGCGCCAAGTATCCCGACGACGAGCTGGGCGAGTCGTTCCGCAACGCTGCGGCGCTGCTGGACGCGCGCCTCGGCACGCGAGTCGTGTCGCTGGAGACAGGCGGCTTCGACACGCACTCCAACCAACGCGCCGCGCACGATCGACTCATGGCGCGGCTCGACGGGGCCATCGGCGCCTTCTTCGCCGATTTGAAGGGGCGCTCGATCGAGCGCGATGTGCTGCTGGTCGTCTACAGCGAGTTCGGACGACGC
>SXXH01000248.1 GCA_005789645.1 Planctomycetia bacterium | reverse complement strand
GTGAAGTTCCTCTTCGCGACGACGGATCCGCAGAAGGTGCTCGAGACCGTCTTGTCGCGCGTGCAGGTGCTCAAGCTCTCCGCCCTCTCGGAGGCGACCATCGCCGCGCGCCTGTCGGTGGTGTTCGAGCGCGAAGGCATCCAACCCGAGGCGGGTGTGGTCGAGGAGCTCGCGCGCCGCGCACGCGGCGGCATGCGCGACGCGTTGAGCCTCGCCGACCAGTTGCTCTCGCTCGTCGGCGCGCGGCCGACCTTGGCCGACGCCAAGGCGTTGTCCATCGACGCCGGCGGCGAACTCGCCGAGGCGTTGCTCGAGGCGATCATCGCCAAGGACCGCGCCGCGTTGCTCGCGGCGCTGCCGCTCTCCGAGGGTGGCGAGGCCGAGATCCTCGGCGCGCTGGTCGACGCGTTGCGCGCCCAGCTCGTGCTGCTCTTGTGCGGCGCCGACGCGCCGCAGGTGCAACTGGACCCCTCGCGGCGCGCGCAGGCGGCCGAGCGCGCGCGGCGCTTTGGACTCGAGCGCGCCCAACTGGCGTTGGAAGAGCTGTTGCTGGCGCGCGAGCGCATGGCGCGCCTGCCGATCCACGGCCGCGCCATCCTCGAGTCCACGCTGCTCGACCTCGCGCGCGGCGATGGCCTCGTGCCGCTGCACCAACTGGTCGAGCGCTTGGCGGCGCTCGAGGCGCGCCTCGTGGGCGCCGCTGCGCGCCAAACGCAGCCGAGCGGTGCGCCGCCCGCTCCCGTCGCTCGGCCGCTCGAGGTGTCGCCGGCGGCCGTCGTCATCCCCAAGCCCGCGCCTGTCGCAGCTCCCGCGCCCGCGCCGGCAGCCACCGTCGCGTCGGTCCCAGCGCCTGCAACCGGCATCTTCGTGCCGCCGCGCCCGCCCGCGCCTTCGTCCGCGCCTTCGCGTCCGCCCTCGAGCCAGGCTGGCCCTGCGGTCGCGGTCCCGCCAAGCATCCCGTCGCCAAGCCCGGGCGGGGCCACCGCCACGCTGTCGGGCCCGTCGGTCCAGGCGCGGCTCGCGCAGCCCACGCCCTCCGCCATCGAACCGGTGCGCCCCATCCGGGGCGCAGTGTCAGGAGTTCTTGACACGTGGACGAGGTTCCTGGAGGTGCTCTCGAGCACGCATCCGCAGGTGCAGCTCGTGCTCAAGGAGCGCGGTCGACTGGCCGACTTGGATGCGCGTCGCGCCATCGTGTCCTTCGCGAACTTGCGCGAGCACGAACGCGCGCTCGTGGTGGACCCGCAGGTGCGCGCCGCTTGCCGGACCGCGCTCGGCCGCGTGCTCGGCCGCGAGGTCGAACTGCACCTGCAGGACGCGGCGGCGTTGAAGGGCCGCGGCGACGAGTACACGACGCGCGTGGCGGCGCGCTTCGACGGCCGCCTGGAGGACTAGTGCGGACGCGGGCCGGCGTGGTCGCGCACGAGCGCCTTTCGCCCGCGTCGGGATCGATCGACCAAGGAGGGATGCCATGAGCGGTTTCGGCGAGATGGGCAACCTGCTCAAGCAGGCCCAGCAGATGCAACGCGAGCTCGATCGCATGCAGGAGGAGCTGCGCGGTGCGCGCGTCGAGGGCGTCGCGGGCGGCGGGGCCGTGCGCGTCGAGGTCGACGGGCACGGCGCGGTGGCGCGCGTGCGCATCGATCCAGCCTGCGTCGATCCGGCGCAAGCGAACATGCTCGAGGACCTGGTCGCGGCCGCGATGCGCGACGCGCAACGGCGCGCCGAGGCGCTGAAGAAGGACCGCCTCGGGCGCGTGACCGGCGGGCTCAACCTGCCAGGCCTGTCCTGAGATGGCCTACCCCAAGGCGCTCGAGGAGCTGGTGCGCGCCTTCGAGCGCTTTCCCGGCATTGGCCGGCGCAGCGCCGAGCGCCTCGCCTTCCATGTGCTGCGCGATCCGGAGGCGCGCGAGTTGGCGCGCGCCATCGACGCCGCGATCGAACGCGTGCGCCGCTGCGCGACTTGCGGCAACGCCACGGACCACGAGACGTGCGGCGTGTGCTCCGATCCCGAACGCGACCGCGGCGCGATCCTCGTCCTCGAGGAGCCGCGCCAAGTCGAGACGCTCGAGGCGTCGCGCACCTGGAAGGGCCTCTACCATGTGCTCTACGGCGCGCTGAATCCGGCCGAGGGCACCGAGGTGCGCCACTTGTCGATCCACGCGCTGGTGGCGCGCGCCAAGGATCCCTTGGTGCGCGAAGTGGCGCTCGGCACCGATCCCGACGCCGAGGGCGAGGCCACGGCGCTCGCCTGCCTGGAGGCGCTCGAGTCGCTGGGACGCGACGAGCTCGTCGTGACACGCCTTGCGCGCGGGCTGCCGGCTGGCACCGCCATCGAGTACCTGCACAAGGGGATCCTCGAGGACGCCTTGGAACACCGCCGCGCCGTGCGCGGACGCCGCCGCTGAGATGCGCGCGCCGGACCGCGTCCTTGCGCGGCTGGCTTCGAGGGTCGAGCGCCGAACGGGCGGCGCAGTGCGAGATCCGGGACAGCCCGCGAGAATGCTCAAGCAAACGAGCGGCCAAGCCGATCTACAACGGCATGGCCACCTCCTCGGGACAACCGCGTCGCGTCTCGCTCGCCACCGCCCAGGTGGCGCGCACCGAGCAGCGCATGGTGCTCGAGGCGCGGCAATTGCAAGGTCTCGAGGTGCTCGAGCGCGCCCCCGACGAGCTCTACGACTACCTGCAGGAACGGGCGCAGCAGAATCCGACTCTCGTGGTCGAGGCGCCGCGCGCCTGGTTGCGTGGCGCGCACGAAGCGCGCGCGCGCGGCGCGGCGGGCGGCGATGAGCATGCGCGCTGGCTGGCCAACGTGGCCGCGCCCGCCGAAGGCTTGCGCGAGCGGTTGCGCGCCCAGCTGCGGCTCTTGGAACTCTCCGACGAGGACCGCGGCTGGAGCGAGTGCCTCGTCGACGCGCTCGACGGGCGCGGTTGGCTGCCTGGCGACGAGGAGCTCCACGCGCTTGGCGCGGCGCAGGGCTTGGTGGATCTGCACGGTGCGCTCGGCCGCGCCATCGCGCGCCTGCAAGCCCTCGAGCCGCGCGGCGTGGGTGCGCGCGATGCGCGCGAGGCGCTGCTCTTGCAGCTCGATCCGCGCAGCGCGGACTACGCCATGTTGGCGCATCTCGTCGAGGAGTGCCTCGACGATCTCGCCACGGGCAAGCGCGCCAAGGTGGCGCGCGCGCTGGGCATCGAGGCCGAGCTGCTCGAGGAGCTGATCGGCCACCTGGCGACCCTGCGTCTCGACCTCGAGGGCGAAGACGCGCCCGGTGCCGGAATCGTGACGCCTGAGCTGCTGGTCGAACCAGCGCCCGAAGGCGGATTCGAACTTCAACTCGTCGACGGCGCCTTGCCCGGCGTGTCCATCGATCCCGGGCTGTCGCGCCTCGCGGAGCTGCGACGCGACGACGCGCGCGTGCGCCGCTTCCTCGCCACCCAGTTGCGGGAATCGCGCGACCTCGCCGCGGCGCTCGAGAGCCGCCGCCGCACGCTGCTCGCGGTGGCGCGCGAAGTGTTCCTGCGGCAACGGCGCTTCCTGGTCGACGGACCATCGGCCTTGGCGCCGTTGTCGATGGGGGAGGTGGCCGAGATCCTCGGCATCGCCCTGTCGACCGTTTCGCGCGCCGTGGCCGGGAAGCACGTGCAGACCCCCTTCGGCATCTTGCCTCTGCGGCGCTTCTTCCAAGCCGCGGCCGGTGGCGACGCCAGCAAGGCACGCGAGTCGCTGGGCGGCGCGCTGCAGGCCTTGGTGACGGGCGAGGACCCCAAGCATCCGTTGTCCGACGAGGAATTGGTCGAGCGCCTGCGGTCGCAGGGGTACGCGGCGGCGCGGCGGACGGTGGCGCGGTGGCGCGAGGAGCTGGGAATTCCGTCGTCGTACAGGCGGAGGCGCTGAGACCGATGCTGGTCCCGGTGATTGTGCGCGCCGCAAGGGCCTGGGACCGGCTCTGGGCCCTGTAGGGCGTCGGCAAGGCGATCCCGAGCCGCAAGCTGCGGTCCGCGGAGTGCGACTGTCGCGCGACCACGCGGCCAAGCCCACTGTCGCGCGGGTTTGGAGGCTCGGGATGCGCACGCTCGAAGTTGTCCGCGTTGCACCTGCGGCCCGCCGCGTGGACGGGTGCTGTTCCAGGCCCGTACTCACGGTCTTGTCGGCCGCGTGCCCGTGTCGCAGGCCACGCCAGCGCGTCGCAATTGGGCTGCGCGCGCGAAGGGCCAGCAAGGCTCCCTTGATACTGGACGCTCGCGCAGCCCTGCGCGTCGGCAGCTTGCGCGGAAATGCTCGAATGTGCGTGCGCGCGGCGCGACAATTCTGCCGGAGCGGCGCGCACAATCACCGGGGCCAGCATCGCAAGCTATGCTCTCCACCCCATGCGCACCGTGCGCTTCCAAGTCGCCTACGACGGCTCCACCTGCCACGGTTGGCAGCGCCAAGACGGCTTCGATTCCATCCAAGCCCGCCTCGAGGATGCCTTTCTCGCCGTCACCGGCGAGACGGTCGTCGTCCACGGCGCTGGACGCACCGACGCCGGGGTGCATGCCATCGGGCAAGTCGCGCACGCGCGCATCGCGTCGGGGCTCGTGGACGATCGGCTGCGGCATGCCTTGAACGCCAGCTCGGTCGGTGGGTTCGTCGTGCGCGAGCTCGAGACCTGTTCCGACGACTTCCATGCGCGCTTCTCGGCGCGCGGCAAGCGCTACCTGTACCACGTGGTCACCACGCGCTTTCCGCCGCCTTTCGCGCGCGACTACACGCACCACGTGCCTTGGCGCCTCGACTTGCAGGCGATGCGGAAGGCGGCGCGGTTGATGCTTGGGAGGCACGACTTTCGCGCCTTCGGCAACGTCGGTTCGCCGCGCAAGGACTGCGTGCGCACGATCAAGAGCCTCAAGATCGTCGCGCGCCAAGAGCGTTTCTTCTTCGTGGTCGAGGGCGATGGGTTCTTGTTCAACATGGTCCGCACCATCGCCGGCACGTTGATCGACGTGGGGCGCGGTCGGCGCGACCCCGAGTGCGTCGTGCGCGCCATCGAGACCAAGGATCGCAGGCAATCAGGGCAGACCGCGCCGCCGCAGGGGCTCTATCTCGTGCGTGTCCTGTACGACGAGCCGTTGTTCGCCGCCGCGCGCGCCGAGGGCCGTGGTCGTGCCGGATTTACCTTCGGCTGACGGCCGCTGCGAGCGATTCGTCGTGCGATCACATCGCGCGGCACGCTGGTTGCTTTCCATGTTGCGCGAAGTTCGCACACAAATTCCGTGCCCATGTGCAGCTTGCGCGCCGCCGCGTTTTTTTCCTGCGCCGCGCTCCTGCACGCATCCGAAACGAGATTCGAACGCGCGGCACCTACCAGCCTTGCGTTTCAGGTGAGAGAATCGAGAACAGAGGGACAGGTCCGACGCCTCCCGCGCGGGGGCGCCGCCGCCGACGTGCTCCGTCAGCCGACGGGCGCTGCGCGCCGGCCAGGCCGAAGTTCCCATCATCCACATTCGTCGGACGAGAGCGCGGCTTCACCCGCCGCGTCGCAGGGAATCCAGATGCAAACGCATGTTTCCGTCCTGCACCACGACTACCCGGCCACCACGCGCGAGCACTGCGAGCAGAAGCTGCAAGCCTTGGCGCGCTACGCCGATCGCGTGATCTCCATGAAGGCGATGCTCGAGCGCGTCCACGCCGAGCACCGCGTCGAATTGGTCGCCTCCGTGGGCCACGGTGCCGTGCTCGTGGTCGACGCGCGCTCGGACCACGCGTCCAGCGCCTTGGACGAGGCACTGGCGCGCATGGAGCGCCTGCTGGATCGACACTTCAAGAAGCACTTGGTCGCGCGGCGGCGCGAGCGCCTGTCCAAGCCGCACGGCTGAGGACGCGAACCGCGCGCGCAGCCGCTCGCTTGGCTCGCGCAACGCGCCTGCATCTCCATCCTTCGCGGGCGACGCGTCCCATGGGCCGCGTCGCCCGCCGCATTTGGCGTCGCTCGCCGCGCGCTGCTATGCTCGGCCGACCTATGGCGGCAGAAGTGGCGGAGCGCACGGTGCGCATCAAGAACAGCGCGGGCCTGCATGCCCGCCCCTGCCACGCCTTCGTGACCGTCGCGGCCGCCCACAAGGCTTCCCTGCGCGTGCAAAGCGGCGGGGCGGAGGTCGACGGCAAGAGCATCTTGTCCTTGATGACGCTCGGCGCTCCGGTCGAGGCGGAGCTGCGTCTGCGCGCCGAAGGCGAGGACGCGAGGGCGCTGGTCGACGCCTTGGTGTTGCTGGTCGAGTCCGGCTTCGGCGAGCTCGACTGAGGAGCTGCTCGCGGGGCTCATTGCCCGGTCTAGTTGGTCGTGGCCGATGGTCGCGCCACTCGCCCGCGTGTTTCCCGCGCAACCTCGGGGGCCCGCGCGTCCCTCTGCTCCGATTTCCTTGCGGCTTCCCGCGGGCGCACTCGGAACTTCCTGCCTGCAGTCGGCCTTGGACGCCGCGTGCATGGTCCCGGCCTCGGGAGCGGGCCGGCCGCTGGACGGGAATCCGCCGCGCGGCTCAGGATGCGACGCGCCACCTGCCGATCCCCGTTCGGCCGAGCCTTCGAAGGGCTCGCACGAGGAGGGGAACGCAAAGTGTACTGGCGACGCAGGAAGACCTTGGTGGGGTTGGACGTGGGCTCGAGCGCCGTCAAGGCGGTCGAGATCACTCTGTCCGGCTCGGAACCGGTTGTGACGGGCTTCGCCCGCGTGGAGTACGGCCAAGGCTTGGGCCCGCTGGAGGCGATCGCCGAGTGCGCGCGCACTGGCCGCTTCCGCGCGAGTCGCGCCGCCGCCGGCTTGTCGGGCCCCTCGACGGTAGTGCGCCACCTGGCGATGCAGGCCATGACCGACGACGAGTTGAAGGCCGCCGTGCGCTTCGACTCCGACAAGCACCTGCCCTTCGATGTCGACGAATGCCGCCTTGATTGCCAATCGCTGGGCGCGGCCGACTCCGAGGGCAAGCAGCGCCTCGTGCTGCTCGCCGCGGCGCGCAACGCGCTGGTAGACGAGCGCATCGAGCAGATCCGCGCGCTGGGCCTCGCGCCCGAGGCGATCGACCTCGATCTGCTGGCGTTGGCGAACGCCTTCGAGCTGTGCGCCCCCTTGGACGCCGAGGGCGATGGTGGCGCGGTGGCGCTGGTGGACGTGGGCTGCACGCGCACCGGCATCCACGTCGTGTCGGGCTTGCGCTCGCGCTTCAGCCGCGAGATCCCGATGGGGGGCGCGGACATGACGCTGGCCGTGGGGCGCCGCTTCGACATCGACGGGCCCGCCGCCGAGGCGAAGAAGCGCGACGAGGCTTGCGAAGCCGAGGTCGCGGAGGCCGCGCAACCCGTGGTCGAGGACTTGGCCAACGAACTGGCGCTGTCGCTCGAGTACGTCGAGCACCACGAAGGGCTCGAAGTGCGCGAAGTGCTGCTCTCGGGTGGCGGGGCCCTGTGCCCCGGCCTGCGCGAGATGTTCGAAGCCGTCGCGCGCAAGCCCGTGCGTTGGTGGAGCCCGCTGGAGGGCTTGCGCGTCGACGAGTCGCGCGTGGATGTCCCGGAACTAGGGCGCTGGACGCCGACGCTCGCCGTCGCGGTTGGCCTCGCCGCGAGGGTGCGTGCCGCATGATCCGGATCAACCTCGTGCCCGCCGAGCAGCGCGTCGCGACGCGCTCCAGCACGAAGGTGGCCGTCGCGATGTTCTCGACCGCCGCGGTCAACGGCGTCCTCGCTGCGCTGTGGGCGTGGACCGCCTTCGGCGACCAGGCGCGCGCCGACGCGGCCGTGGCCGACGCGGAACTGGCCTTGGCAGGCTTGCGCCCGCGCCTCGAGCGCTTGAAGGCGCTGGAAGCCGAGGAGAAGGAGCACAAGGCGCGCGAGGAGGCGTTGGCCGACATCGCCAAGCACCGCATCGCGTGGACGAACAAGCTCGACGAGTTCGTCGACGTGGTCAACGCCGGCGGCGACGGACAACGCCACCTCGTGTGGTTCAACGACCTGTCGGTGTCGCGCGCCGCGGATCCGCGCGCGAAGCACGTGGGCGAGCTGAAGGGGTCGGGCCACTCGGGCTCGGAGAAGTTCGCGCACGTGGCGAACTTCCTCGACGACGTCGAGTCGTCGGGCTTCGCCGCGGGCTTCCTGCCGCCGGCGCCGCCCGAGGGCTCGCAGTCGGTGCAGGACGCGGAGCTGGTGCCCAGCGAGGTCTGGTCGTTCCCCTTGTCCATGAAGATCAAGGCTCCCGAGGAAGCCGTTTCCGGCAAGGAGCCCGCGGCGCCCAAGGCGGGCAGGAAGCAAGCGGAGGGCGCGCGATGAACGACAAGAAGCTGTTCTGGACGCTGGCCGCGTCGGGCGCCCTCGTCGCCGCCGGGCTCGGCTTCGGCGCGTGGAGCCAGGCCACCTCCGTCGAGGAGGCCATGGCGCGCGCGGCCGGGTTGAGGACCGAAGTGCAGGCGGCCGAGGCGCGCCTGAAGAAGTCCCGCCAAGTCGAGGACGAGGTGCTTGTGCTGCGCGCCTTGTCCGAGGAGATGAAGCGCGTGCTGCCGGACGAGGACGACGTCAACAACCTCGTGCGCACGCTCAACCAGTTCTCCGAGGACGCCAAGGTGCGCATCTCGGGCCTGAAGAAGAAGAACACGGACGCGCCGAACGCCAAGAAGAAGACCGTCGACTTCGATCGCGTGGCGTACACGTTGACGCTGGAGGGCGACACCTTCCAGCTGTTGTCCTTCCTCGACCTGATCGAGGGCCACAGCCGCTTCATGAACGTGCCGGTCTTCCGCCTGCAAGCGGCCCGGCGCGAGGAGATCGAGCAGACCGGCGACGCCGCGCACTCGATCACCCTCGACGTGGAGACCTACGCGTGGGAGCCGAAGAAGGGCGCCAAGCCCGTGCGCATCGAGGGTTCGGAGGCCCGCGAGGAGCTGCTGCTCGGCGCCATCGAGCGCCGCAAGCAGCAGATCAGCGTCGACCGGCCCTCGTGGCGCGGCCAACGCGGCCGCCGCGATCCCTTCGTCGATCCGCGCGTGCCCGCCTCGGTCGAACTCGAGAGCGCCTTGTCGGTCCAGCGCCAAGGCGAACTGGTCACGACGCTCGTGGCGAAGGTCGCCGAGGTGGCGGCCAAGTCCCAGGCTTGGCGTGCGGCCGAGAACGTCATCGTCGAGATGACCGCGCGCGCCGACTTCGAGGCGACGCTGTCCTTGCTCGAAGGCGAGGCGCGCGTGCTCGAGGGCGATGGAAGCGTCGTGTACATCCCCGCGCGTCGCAGGCTGCAGCTCGAGGTGCTCGAGCCCTTGGCGGCGATGCGCGCCCAGCTCGAGGGCGGAGCCAAGCAGCGCGGCCCGACGGAGTCGCAGCTGAAGTCGCTCTTGTCCGAGATGGAGGCGCACGCCGTCGCCGGACGGTGGCAGGCCGCCATGGACTCGCACGCGGCCGTGGCGCAGCGCATCGAAGGCCTGCGCGCCGATCCGTTGCGCGGTCCGCTGGTGCAGCGCATGGCCGACCTGGCCTGGGAGGCGCGCGCGGTGGTCGACTTCGACGGCCTGCAGCTGAAGATCGGCGCGGTCGTGATCATCGAAGGTGGAACGCCCGTGGCGACCGTCAATGGTCGCTCGGTGTCGGCTGGCGACTCGATCTCCGACGAGCTGGTGGTGCACTCCATCACCGGCGAAGAGGTCGAGTTCGCCTTCCGCGGAGTCGTGCTGGCGCGCCGCCTCTGAGGGGGGGGCGGGCGCCGGGTTCCAAGAGGGAAGCGTCGCGGGTCGGAGGGGCCCGCGGGATAGGGAGAAGCAAGCGATGAAATCCATGTACCGGGCGGCGGCGCTGTGCGCGCTGTCGTTCTTGTCCGCACCGACCTTCGCGCAGGCCCCGAGCCTGGACGCGCGGGTGGACCTGCGCATCGCCGACCGCGGCCTGGAGGATGTCGTGTCCTTCCTGCGCCAGCGCTCCGGCGCCAACATCGTGGTGCTCGACGCGGCGACGGACGAGGGCAACCTCGCGCGCGCCAAGGTCAGCATCGAGCTCGCGGACGTGCCTTGGCGCGACGCGCTCGAGCTCGTGGCCGAGAAGGTCGGCGCCATCGTCGAGGAGCGCAAGGGCGGCGTGCTGGCGTTGACGCGGCCCTACAAGGTCGGCTTCATCAGCAACGACGAGAACATCCGCGACGTCATCGACGCCATCGCCAAGGCGGCCAACGCCAACGTGGTCGTCGGCAAGGAGGTCGCCGGCACCGTGTCCGTGCGCTTCAGCAACGTGCCCTGGCGCGAGGCGCTCGAAGTCACGGCCAAGACGCTCGGCTACGTCGTCGTCGAGGAGCGCTACGGCGTGCTGCGCGTGGTCGATCCGCGCACGCTGGAGGAGCAGATGGACACGCGCACCTACCAGTTGCGCTACCTCCGCCCCAAGAGCGTCTACAAGCCCGTGATCAAGTCGGAGTTCGTCGAGAAGAGCGGCGGCAAGGGCGGCGCGCAGTCGGCCGGCTCCGATCCGGCCAAGTCCTTCTCGGTGCTGCAGGCGCTGACGAAGGCCCTGTCCAAGAACGGCGAGCTCGACTACATCGAGACGCAGAACGTGCTCGTCCTGCGCGACACCGCGCAGGTGCACGAGCAGGTGCGCAACATGCTCGCGCGCCTCGACGTCGAGCCGCTGCAGGTCTTCTGCGACGTCAAGTTCGTCAGCACCGCCAACAGCGACGTGCTCAACCTGGGCGTGGACTACGGCGACAACGGGCCGATGGTCTCGATGACCGGCGGCCAGATCCCGATCACCTTCCCCTTCACCGAGGGGAGCAGCGGCTGGGAGGATGGCATCATCTCCACCCCGGGCGGCGGTCCGTTCGCGGATCCGACGCTGAACTTCGGCAACACCGTGACTCCGGACACGGTCTTCGGCGCCTTGTCCTTCACGCAGGTGCAGGCGACCTTGCGCTTGTTGCAGCGCGACACGCGCACGGAGGTCATGCAGGCGCCCAAGATCATCGCGCTCGACGGATCCGAGGCGACCATCTTCGTCGGCGAGACCGTGCGCTACGCCGAGGCCAAGAGCGAGCAGGGCCAAGCCGGCGGCTTGCAGCTGTCGGTGGCCGAAGCCAGCTCCTCGCCGGTCGAGGTCGGGTTCCAGCTGCTGATCCGTCCGAGCGTCGTGCCGGGCACGAAGAAGATCGTGATGGAGGTCATCCCCAAGGAGACCAGCCTTTCGGGCACCGGCAACAGCTCGCTGGCGCCTCCGGGCTTCGACGTGTTCACCGTCGGCTCCGGCGGTTCGGAGGGCTCCATCGCGCTGCCGCGCACGCGCTCGTCGACCATCGTCACGACGATGATGCTCGAGAACGGCCAGACGGCCGTGATCGGCGGCTTGACGACCGACTCGGACGTCGAGACCAAGTCGAAGGTGCCGCTGCTCGGCGACATTCCGCTCGTCGGGGAGCTGTTCAAGCACGAGGCGAAGAACCGCGATCGCCGCAGCTTGATGGTCTTCATCACGCCGACGATCGTGCACAGCTCGGAGGACACCGAGATCCTGCTGCGACAGGAGCTGGAGCGCCGCCGCACCAGCCTCAAGCAGCAGCTCGACGAGCTGATCGGGACCAAGGACGCGGCCGCCGGCCAGCAGGCCCCCGAGGGCGGCGAGGGCGGCGAGGCCAAGCCGGCCATCGGCGCGCCCCTCGAGCATCCCGCCGAGGGACGCCAGGACGGCTGAGTCCAGCCCGCGAGGATGTTTTCGAGGCTCGGGCCGTCCGGCCTGTCGCCGGGCGGCCCGAGTCGTCGCCTGGGAAGTGGACGGGGGCGGCGGCCCCGTGGCGGGGTGCGGGCGTGGTTTTTCGGGCTTTGTCCTTCTGGCTGCGTGGCGCGCAAGCCACATTAAGCATGTGCCGATAGGTAGTCAGGGGAACACCCCCCGGGCGCCCTGACGCGCCAACCGTACACCCAGCGCCAGCATCCGGGTTCATCCCGGAGACAAGCGCTGGACCACCCGTTCACCGTGCCCCGTTCGCCCGGAGGCACACGACCAGCGCGCCGTTCGCCGGCGCGCCACAACAAAAGAAGCAGGACGCTGCTCCAAGGAGCGCCACCTGCCCCCTCCGCCTCCTCTGGCGGCGCGGCCCGAGCGGGCCCGCCCGAACGAGGATCGCCGCCGACCCCGATGGGTCGAGTCGCTGGGCGCGAGCGGGTGCAGCTGGAAACGCGCGACGCGCCATGCGCCGCGCGCTCCGAGGCAGGGCGACGCGGCCTGTCAAGTGGATTTGACAATGAACCAAGATCGCGATCCCGAGCATCTCGGGAGCGGCGAGCTCCCCGTCCAGCACGAGGGCTCGTTCCAGGACGAAGCCGGCGCCGAGGAGACCAGCGGCGCCGAAGAAGCAAGCAGCCCCGAAGCATTGGCCTCCTCGCGCGCGGATGGCCGCGCTCCAGAGGACCCCTCCAGCGAGCCTCTCGCCGAAGGATCCGGATCCGACGCGCCTTCCGGAGGCGAGTCATCCGACGACGCGCCGGGTGGCGAAGGCGTCGCCGGAGACGAGGCCGAAGCACCCGGCAAGCGCCGGCGCGGTCGGCGCGGCGGTCGTCGTCGTCGCGGACGGCGCGCGACGCATGGCGCGGAGGACGCGCAGGGCGAGGGAGCGCCGGCGGAGGATGCCGCGCTCGATGGTCCGGCGGTGGTCGACGCGCCCCTCGACGACGAGGATGCGCCGCTCGACGATGCGCGCGAACCCGGTCCCGCGGAGGATGCCGCGCTCGCGCTCGATGGAGACGGAATCGTCGTGCGCGCCGATGACGAAGGGCGCGGCAAGCGTCGCCGCCGCGGTCGTCGCGGTGGGCGCGCTCGCGCCGACAAGGCGGACAAGGCCGCCAAGGGCGCCAAGGCCGAGCGGTCCCCGACCGCCACCAGCGAGTTGGCGCCCGCGACGCCTTCGCGGCGTCCGGCTCGCGGTGGCGTGCCGCGCGAGCTCGACGCGTGGGTCGTCGACGAGGATGGCGAGGAGGGCGCGGTCGCCGCGCAGCGGTCCGCGGACGAGGACTCCGGCGACGCCGGGCGCGAGGCGAGCGACGAGCAAGTGGGCAGGGACGGCAAGCGTCGTCGCCGCGGAGGTCGTCGCGCGAAGGGGCGCACGCGCGCGCCGACCGCGCGCGGGCGCGACGACGGACCGGCCGAGATCGAGGTGCTGCCGGGCGAGGAGCTCGACCTGCCGTCGCTTGCCGAGTTGCCCGAAGACGCGGAGTTGCTCGACTCTGGGCTGGTGCCCTCCGAGGTGGCGGCCGCCGCCGAGGGCGAGCGCAAGCGCTCGCGCAAGAGGAAGGGCGCGGAGGAGCGCGACGACGCCGACGAGGCGGTGCAGGTGCCCGAATCCGAGCGCTTGGCGACGATCCTCGTCAACGCCTCCGATCCCGAGGAGCAGCGCGTGGCGGTCGTGGAAGGCGAACGCATCGTCGACTTCCAGATGACGGTCAAGGACCACGACAGCCTGGTCAACGACATCTACCGCGGGCGCGTGGTCAACCTCGAGCCGGCCATCGGCGCGGCGTTCATCGACTTCGGCGAGGGTCGCAACGGCTTCCTCCACACGTCCGACGTGCTGTCGGCCTACGGAGACAAGGACTTCGACCTCGCCAAGCTGCTGCACATCAAGGTCGACCCCGACGAATGGAGCGGCTCGGGCGGCGAGCTCGAGGACGACAAGGAGTCAGGCTCGAAGGAGCCGCGCAAGAAGGACAAGGGCGCGCGCGACAAGGGACGCTTCCGCGCGCGGCCGCGCCTGCCCATCACCGACCTCCTCAAGAAGGGCCAGCAGGTCGTGGTGCAGGTGACGAAGGACGCGATCGGCGACAAGGGGCCGACGCTCACGACCTACATCTCGATCCCCGGGCGCTACTTGGTGCTGATGCCCTCGATGTCGCGCACGGGCGTCTCGCGCAAGATCGAGGACGAGAAGGAACGTCGCCGCCTCAAGCGCATCCTCCAGTCCCTCGAGCTGCCCGAGGGCATGGGCGTGATCGTGCGCACGGCCGGCGTCGGCCACTCCAAGGCGGAGATCAAGCGCGACCTCGACTACTTGAAGAACCAGTGGGAGGCCCTGTCGCGCGAACTGGTCGCCGGGCACGGTCCCAGCGTCCTGTACCGCGAGAGCGATGTCGCCATCCGCACGATGCGCGACCTGTACACCCCGTACACCAAGGAAGTCGTGGTCGACGACTACGAGGTGCACCGCCACCTAGTGGAGTTCACCGAGAAGCTGATGCCCGAGGAGGTCTCGCGCGTCAAGCTGCACGAAGGGCACAAGCCCCTGTTCCAGTCGCAGGCCATCGAGCCCGACTTCGAGAAGATGTTCGCGCGCCGCGTCGAGCTGCCGTCCGGCGGTTCGGTGGTCTTCGACCAGGCCGAGGCGCTGGTGGCGATCGACGTCAACTCGGGCCGCACGCGCGGCGACGGCTTCGACTTCGAGGAGATCGCGCTCAAGACGAACCTCGAGGCGGCGCCGGAGATCGCTCGGCAGATCCGCTTGCGCGACCTCGGGGGCATCATCGTGGTGGACTTCATCGACATGATGAAGAACTCCTCGATCAAGAAGGTGGAAGGCTCCTTCGCCGAAGCCCTCAGCCACGACCGCGCGCGCGTCAAGCTGGGGCGCATCTCGCAATTCGGCTTGCTGGAGATGACGCGCCAGCGCCTGGGGCCCGGCCTCGCCAAGAAGGTCTTCCACGCCTGCCCGCGCTGTCGCGGCACGGGGCGCTTGCGCACGATCAACTCGCGCGCGGCGGCCGTCCTGCGGCGCTTGGCCTCGGCCATGACCCTGAAGGGCTTCCAGACCGTCGAGGTCAAGGCGCACCCCGAGGTCATCGCGTACCTGAAGGAGTCCTGCCACGACCATCTGCGCGGCATGGAGTACCGCTTCCAACGCGACATCCGGCTGATCGTCTCGCCCGAGCAGGTCGAGGACTCGGTCCTGCGCTACCTGCGCACGGACGGCAAGGAAGTGCGCCCCGGCGGTCGCCGCAAGCGCTGAGCTCCGGCAGCTGCCGCCTTCCAACAGCCCGCACAGCCGGCCGCGTGGAGCGGCGGCTGTGCGGCTTTTTAGCCTCGGGCCGGGCGCAGGTGTTTGCTGTAACTTGTTATTTGGTTATGGCTTGTGTGTATTGGCGGTTTGCGAAGGCGCTCCTCGAGCCAGCTCCACGGTCCGTCCAAGCACAGCTCACTTTCGCCGCAAGCGCCTAGCCGCTAGGATGTTCGGCCCTTGAACCGGTCGCGGACCACCGCGCAATCGGGCCTCAGGGCAACCAGAACCAGAGGCGGTGCCAGGAGCGATTCCGGGCACCACCCGCCGTGGGAGGGACTCCACCACGGCCGCACGAAACGAGATCCAACGTGTACGCGATCATCCGCGACCGCAACCAGCAGACGAAGGTCCAGCAAGGGGATGTGATCCTCTGCGACTTCAAGAGCGGCTCCAAGGCGGGCGACAAGGTCGTCTTCGAGGAAGTGCTGCTCGTCGGCAACGAAGGCAAGGTCACCATCGGCAAGCCGACGGTGGCGGGCGCCAAGGTCATGGGAGAGGTGCTCGGCAGCGCCCATGGCCCGAAGGTCATCGCCTTCCGCTTCAAGCGGCGCAAGAACGTGCGCAAGAAGCACGGCCACCGCCAGGAATACACCCAGGTCAAGATCACCGGCATCCAAGGCTGAGGAACTAGCAACACATGGCACACAAGAAGGGTGGCGGCTCGACCAAGAACGGCCGCGACAGCAATCCGCAGTTCCGCGGCATCAAGCGCTACGGCGGCCAGAGCGTGCTCGCCGGCACGATCCTGGTGCGCCAGTGCGGCACGGTCTTCCATGCCGGCCGCAACGTGGGCGTCGGCTCCGACTACACGCTGTACGCGTTGGTCGAGGGCACCGTGCGCTTCCAGTCGAACAAGAAGGTCCACATCGACCCGGTCGCCAACGGCTGATCCGGCGAAGGCGGACTCGACGCGCCAAAGCGGCCCGCGCTCGCGCGCGGGCCGCGTTCGTCCGGGGCGGGCCGCCTGCATCTCCCGCGCGCGTCAAGGGAACTTGACACGCCCGCGAGCGCCACCACATCCCATGTTCAAGGACGAGATCCAGTTCGAAGTGGCCGCCGGCAAGGGCGGCGACGGCGCCGTGTCGTTCCACCGCGAGAAATTCGTGCCGCGCGGCGGGCCGGACGGCGGGGACGGGGGCGACGGCGGGGACGTGGTCCTGAAGGCTTCGCGCCACCACACCTCCCTGATCCACCTGGCGGGCAAGCGCACTTGGCGCGCCCTCGACGGGCAGGCGGGCATGGGCCAGATGTCCTCCGGGCGCGCTGGCGCCGACCTCGTGCTCGAGGTGCCCATCGGCACGCAAGTCCACGACGCCGCGCACGGCAACCTGCTGCGCGACCTCACCACCGACGGCATGACGCTGGTCGTCGCGAGGGGCGGCAAGGGCGGCCTCGGCAACGCGCGCTTCGCCACCGCGACCCGCCAGACGCCGCGCTTCTCCGGCGATGGACGGCCGGGCGAACAGCGCGAGGTGCGGCTCGAACTGAAGCTGTTCGCCGAGGTCGGACTGGTGGGCCTGCCCAACGCCGGCAAGTCGTC
>SXXH01000247.1 GCA_005789645.1 Planctomycetia bacterium | reverse complement strand
GCGGCGTCGGCCGCGCAGGCGGCCCAAGCCGGACTCCAAGCCCGGCTCGAGGAACGCGAGAAGGCCGAGCTGCAGCGACGTGCTTCGGAGGCCGAGCAGAAGAAGCAGTTGGAGGATGCCTTCGGACGCCTTGCGCAGGACGCGCTGGCGAAGAACGGCGCGCAGGTCGCCGCCGCGGCCGAGGCGCGCTTCAAGCCGCTCAAGGACCAGTTGGAGGCGTTGCAGAGGAAGCACGAGGAACTGGAGCTCAAGCGCGTCTCCGCCTACGCCAAGCTGGACACGCAGTTGGCCGGGCTGCAGCAAAAGACCGATCTGCTGGCGCAGACCAGCGAGCGCATGACGACCGCGCTCTCGTCGTCGGCGCAGGCGCGCGGACGCTGGGGCGAGGTCTCGTTGAGGAACATCGTCGAGGCCGCCGGCATGACCGAGCACTGCGACTTCGAGACGCAGGAGACGCTCTCCGACGGCTCGCGCCCGGACATGGTGGTCAACCTGCCCGACGGCACGCGCATCCCGATCGACGCCAAGGCGCCGCTCTTCGACTACCAAAGCTCCTTCGAGTCAGGCGACGAGGCGGCGCGGCGCGTGGCGCTCGACAAGCACGCCAAGGCGCTCAAGAAGCATGTCGCAGACCTCGCGGCGCGCGACTACCCGTCCAAGATGAGCTCGCGCGGCTTCGTCGTGCTGTTCGTGCCCACCGATGGCGCGCTGGCCAGCGCCTACGAACGCGATCCCGAGCTCTACGCCGCGTCCTCCAAGCTCAAGGTGTTCGTCGCGACCCCCACTTCGCTCATGTCGATCCTGATGTCGTGCGCCATGCTGTGGCAGCAGAAGAAGGACCTCGACAACGCCCAGGCGATGGGCGAGACCGCGCGCGAGCTGTACGAACGCGTCGCCGTCTACGCCGAGCACGTCGAGCGGATCGGCGAGCACCTCGACAAGGCGCGCGCGAGCTTCGACAAGGCCGCCGGCAGCTACCAGTCGCGCGTGCTCGCCACCGGCAGGCGACTCGAGAAGCTCACCGGCGTCCAGCAGTTCAAGAAGCTGCTGCCCGAGGGAAGCAAGCAAGCGGAGGACGCACCATGACGCGCGGCGAAGCCCTGATCGACGTCGAGGACCATGTCGGCTTCCACCTCGCCTTCCCCGTGAAGGACCTCGAGGGCACCATGGCCTTCTATGGCGGGTTGCTCGGATTGCGCCAAGGCCGCATCGGCGCCGATTGGGTCGACTACGACTTGTGCGGCCACCAGATCTCGGCGCACGTGATGCCCGAGGCCTGTCGTCCGCGCGAGGCCCACGACGTCGACGGCGACGACGTGCCCGTGCGCCACTTCGGACTCGTGGTGCGCTGGGAGGTGTGGCTGCGGCTGGCCGAGCGCCTGCGGGCCGATGGTGCGCGCTTCTTGATCGATCCGCACGTGCGCTTCCAGGGCCAGCCCGGCGAGCAGGCCACCTTCTTCGTCGAGGACCCCTCGGGCAACGCGCTGGAGTTCAAGGCCTTCCAGGACCCCGCGCGCTTGTTCGCGCGCTGAGGCCCGCCCGCGTCCGCCCACGCGGCGCGAGCGCGGACCTTGTCAAACAAACTTGACAGAGCTCAGGGCAGCCAAGTCACCTGCAGGCCGTTCGTGAGGTTGAACGCGCTGGCCGTGCAGAAGCTGGCCGAGTTGCGGTACCAGGCCTGGTAGTTGCGCACGCCGCCCGCCGCGGGGATGGCGCCGATGGCGGACAGGCTCGGGGCGCCGCCCGCGCCCGGCCACGCGGCCGCTCCGGCGCTGGTCGAGCGCGTGCCGAGGCGCAAGATGGTGCCCGCCGCGCAACGCAAGCCGTCGCCGAATGCGGCGGCGCTGCCCGTCGTGCCTTGGAACAAGAGCACCGTGGTCGTGGCGGGCAGATTCGACACGGACAACGACAGGCTGTCGGCCGCCGTGCTGGCTAGTCCGGCGCCGACCAGGCGTCCACCTTGGCCGGTGGAGTTGAGGCATCCCGAAGCCGAAGCCGTGGTGCTGTTGTTGCCGCAGGGACAAGCCGCGGCGACGCCGTCGCCGAAGCAGTAGGCCTTGGTCAGCGAGTACTCGGCGCGCAGCGTGCCGACCACCGTGATGGAGCCGCTCGTGCCGGAGGCCGGATCGGAGAAGGCGAAGCTCGAGTTGATGGGCGCCGACAATTGCAGCAGCACCCCGTTGCGCACGAAGGTGCCGTTCGTCGGTTGCGGGACGGAAGTGGCCCCGACGAGGCTCGAGGTCGTCGGCGTCCCGCCCAGCGGCGACACGGTCAGCGTGCCCGAGGTCGCGGTCAGCGTGACGGAGCCCGAGTAGGCGCCGCCGGCGGCGACGGCGACGGGCGGAGCCGCGGGCGACAAGGTCAGGCCCGCGATCTCGATCGTCGCCAGCGGCGGCAGGAACGGCAGCGGGTTGTTGATGCGCCCGCGGATGTCGGGCGTGACCAGCGCATTGCCGCTCACGAAGCCGACGAGGTTCGGGACGCCCGCGCTCGCGCCGGTGGCGACCAGCAGGCCACCCTCCAGCCGGAACTGGTTGCTCGGATTGCCCACGATGGCGCCTAGGCTCGACGTGCCGGTCCACGAGAAGTTCGACTGGCTGCCGTTGATCGTGAAGTCGTAGTTCGACTGGGCTTGCGCGAGAGCGGAGAGCAGGAGGGTGGCGAGGGTGGAGCGCAGCATGGGATGACCCTGGAAGGCTTGGTGGGTGGGAGTCCGACCTGTGGCGGCCGAGGCCCCGAGGAAAGGTTATCCCGCGGGCTCGCTTCTCGCGACGCGTGGCCCGCCAACGCGCCCCGGCGACGGCCTCCCAAGGGGTCGCAGACCGCACGCGGGCCGTGGAACGACGTTTCATTCAGTCTCGGAGCCCGGCGAACCGATCCCTCGAAGGAGGAGCACAAGCATGGGCCTGATCGACTTGAGGACGCTGTTGGCGCGGGCGACGAGCCTCGCGCCCCTTCCGGAAGTGGCGCACAAGGTCTTGCTCCTCTCGCGCGAGGAGGCGACCGCAGCGAGGGACATCGTCGATGTCGTGCGACTCGATCCGGTCATCACCGCGCGCCTGCTCAAGCTCTCGAACTCGGCGGTCTACAGTCGCGCCGAGCACGTGGGCTCGCTCGAGGAGGCAGGCGCGACCTTGGGCGTCGCCAAGCTCGTCGATTTGGTCCTGACCACCTGCGCTTCCCGCTGGTTCGAGCTCGCGCCGCTCGCCCCGGCCGAGCGTCGCGCCGCGTGGGAGCGCGCCTACGCCTCGGCCGTGGCGGCGAGCCTGCTCGCGCGCATCCATGGAGAAGCCAGCCCCGAGCGCGCCTACACGGCCGCGCTGCTGGCGGACATCGGCCGTCTGCTGCTGGCGCCCGAGCTGCTCGAAGCGCGCGAGGATCTCGCCAACCTCGCCGCCACTGGCGCGGAAGACGACGACGCCGAACGCGCAGTGTTGGGCGTCGACCACGCTTCGCTCGGCGCGTTGGTGCTGGCGCGCTACAGCTTCCCGCCGCCGCTGGTCGACGCGGTGCGCCACCATCATCGACCGCAATCCGCGCGGCATGATGCGTTGCTCGCTTGGTGCGTGCACCTCGGACAGCAAGTGGCGCGCAACATGCTCGACCGGCGCGACGCTCCAGAGGCGGTGTGCGAGTTGGAGGAGGCCGAGTTGGCCGCGCTGGGACTCGACCTCGCCAGCGTCGCGGGCCTCGAAGAGCTGCTCGAGCGCGACCTCGCGCTCGCGGGGAACAGCATGCGACTCGGCGGGTGAAGGCACCGAGGCGACGCTTGTCGCCAGCGAGCCACGGGCTGTGAGGGCGAGGCGCGCTCGGCACCAAGCGCAAGGGGGTGGGGTGGCTAACGGGACTCGAACCCGCGACCTGAGGTACCACAAACCTCCGCTCTAACCAGCTGAGCTATAGCCACCGTCCAGAATGTCTCCGCATCCATCGCCCGAGGGAGTCCAACTTCCGTCGGAGTCGCTCATGCGCTTGGATCCGCTCGGCCCCGTGCTTCCGGCGTCCGCTCGAGCCCGAGCGTCGCGAGGGAGATCGGTCCGAAGGACGCGGCGTGGTGGTCCGCATCCCCCCGCCTGCCGCCGTGGTGCGACCCGCGGGCGGCATGCAGGGCCAAAGAGCATGAAGTTCGACCCTCTTGCTGTCAAGCGCGGCGAAGGGGTGGCGGCAAACGGGCCGCGGGCAGTTTATGGTGGGCCTTGGAAGGCATGCAGTTGGAGCAGGCGCGCGAAGGAAAGGAGCCGGAAGGCAAGAGCTTCGGCAACATCAGCGACGCCCACTGGTCGCGCGCGCGCGATGGGGCCAATGCGGAGGCCATGGACTACTACCGTCGGCGCTCCCGGGCGCCCGGCGTCAAGGAAGGCGGCGGCTCGCGCAACTTCTACTGCATGGAGTGCGACGGCGTGGTGCCCGAGCAGCCGGGACTGGAGCGCTGCCCCCACTGCCAAGCGAGCCTCGCGGGCATGACGCGTCGCTACTTCAACTGGGTGGAGATCAACGAACCGTCGCGCGGAGATGCCGCGGCGGTGCTCAAGCCCCTCGCGGTCGCGGGCCTGTGCTTCCTCTTGCTGGTCCTCTTGGCGTGGTGGCTTTGGTGAGCGCGCTCGACCGCCACGCGCGGCAAGTGCGCTTCGCCCCGATCTCGACGCGCGGCCAAAGGCGCATCGAGTCGGCGCGAGCCCTGCTCGTGGGTTGCGGGGCGCTCGGCGGACACATCGCCCAGAGCTTGGTGCGCGCCGGAATCGGCGAGTTGCGGCTGGTCGATCGCGACACGGTCGAGGAGACCAACTTGCCGCGTCAAGTGCTCTTCACCGAGGTCCAGGCGCGGCTCGCGCTGCCCAAGGCGCTGGCATCGGTCGAATCGTTGGCGCCCATCGGAGCGCGCACCGTGCTCGTGCCGCGCGTGGCGCACCTCGACGCGCGCCTGCTCGACGAACTCGGCGAGGGCGTCGACCTCGTGCTCGACGGCACCGACAACCTGGAGACGCGCTACCTGCTGAACGACTGGTGCGTGGCGCGCGGCGTGCCGTGGGTGTACGGCGGCGTGGTCGGCGCGAGCGGCCTGGTGCTGCCGGTGCGCCCGGGAACAGGCGCCTGCCTCGCCTGCGCGTTCCCCACGCCTCCACCCGCGGGAACCTTGCCGACCTGCGAGACCGCCGGCGTGATCCAACCCGCGGTGGCGCTGGTCGCCGCGCTGCAAGCCGCTTGCGCGTTGCGCCTGCTCGTCGACCCCGAGGGCACGCCATCGAAGCTCGTGGAAGTCGACGCGTGGAACTTGCGCGTGCGCGAGTTGGAGCTGCCGCGCGACCCGGATTGCCGCGCCTGCGCGCGGCGCGAGTTCCCGCACCTCGCCGACGCGGCCGGCCCGCGCGCGACGCGCTTGTGCGGCCGCAACACGGTCCAGGTGCGCGGCGGCGCGGGGCGTTGCGATCTTCCCGCCCTGGCCGCGCGCCTCGCCGGCGCGACGCGCATCCTCGCCAGCGCGCCGAGCCTCTTGCGCTTCGAGGTCGACGACTTGCGACTGACCGTGTTCGCCGACGCGCGCGCGCTGGTCGAGGGCACCGAGGACGAAGCGCGGGCCTTGGCCGCCTACGACCGCTGGATCGGCGCGTGAAGCCGACGCTGGTGCTGCTCGCCGCGGGCTTGTCGCGCCGACTAGGCGAGAGCAAGGCGCTGGTCGATCTCGCCGGTGCGACGCCGCTGCGACGCTTGTGGCGCGCCGCGCGCGCTTCCTGCGACGCCGAGGCGTTGGTCGTGGTCGCGACGGAAACGGTTGGCCCGCGCCTCGCGGCGAACCTGCCGCCCGGAGCGCGCGTGGTGCTCAATCCCGATCCAGCCAGGGGACGCACTGGATCCGTGCAGCTGGCCGCGCACGCGGCGAACGGACGCGATCTGCTGCTGGCTCCCGTCGATGTGCCGCTGGTGCCCGCGTGCGTGTTCGCCGCGCTGCTTCGCGCCTGGGACGAGGCTGGCGAACCGGCGCGCGGCTGGTTGGCTCCGCGCACCAACGATGGGCGCCACGGGCACCCCGTGCTGCTGGGCCGCGGCTTGGCGGAAGATCTTTCCTCGTGCGCTCCCGACGAGCCCCTGTGGCGCCTGCGCGCACGCGCCACGCCCATGTGGTCGGCGCAGGTGGACTCGCCACGCATCCACGACGACCTCGACTCCCCCCGCGACCTCGAGGAGCTGCGGGCGATCGCCCTGAACTTGGACGAGTGAGCCTGCCGACATACCCACGAAGAGGGACCCGGCGGGAACATGAGCTTCCAAGGAGACGTGAGCGGCATCGGCTTGGCCGATCTGCTGCAGAGCTTGTCGCGCGGCAAGGACGGTGTGCTGCACCTCGATGGCGAGGGCCGGCGCGCGCGCCTCTTCCTGCAACGCGGTGCCGTGCGCCTGCTGCCTGCCGCCGACGAGGATCCACTCGCGTGGTCGTCGCGCGCGCGCGCCGCGCTGCCAGGAGACGCGAACGAAGCGGCGGCGGCGGGACTGGCGCCGCAGGTCGCGCGTGCCGCGCGGCTCGAGGCCCTCTACGGACTGCTCGATGCCCAGGTGCTGCACTTCCGCTTCGAACCGGGGACCGTCGAGCGCGATGGAGACGACGACGCTTCCAGCGCTCCCTTCGCGTTGGAAGGCCTGCTGCTCGAATACGCGCGGCTCGCCGACGATCGCGCCCGCCTGCCGGCGGAGTGGTTGCCGTTCGGCGGCGAAGTGCCCTTTCAAAGCGGCCTCTCCCGCGACGACTCGCGCGAGCACGCGCGAGTCGTGCAAGCCTGCGATGGCGCCTCGAGCGTGGCGGAACTGGCCGACCGGCTCGGCGTGGCGCTGCGCCAGGCGCAACTGTGGATCGCGAACGCCTTGCAGCAGGGCGATGTGTACTTGTCCTCCCAGCGCGACTTGTGGGCGCTGGCGCGGCACGAGCTGCAGTCCGCTCGCTTCGAGCGCGCGACGGCGCGCATCGAAGCGGCGCTGGAGGCGAGCGAGCCTGGTCCCTTGCCGGAGGAACTGGCGCGGCAGTTCGACCACGAGTGGCAGGCAGGCCGCCTCGAGGCGGCGCTCAAGCCCCTCTCGAGCAAGGCGCGCCTGGCCTTCCTGCGCAAGCTCGATCCGGCGGCCGCTGCCCCGGGAGGAGCGCTGTCGAGGGCGCGCGCCCACGCCAAGCTCGTCCCCGAGGACCTGCAAGCCGCCATGCACGTCCTGCGAGCCGCGAGCTGGGCCGCCTCGACGAAGGAGCCCGCGTGGCGCGAGCTGTGCGAGCTCGCCAAGCGCTTGTTGGCCGCTCGCAAGCGACTCGCGGCCGAGCCCGTGCTGCGCGTGCTTTCGCAGCGCACGCCAGCCAACTCGGTGGCGCGCTTCGAAGTCGGCGCGCTCATGCTCGATGCCGGCATGGGCCACGAGGCCGCGCCTTGGATCCTGGAGACCGCGCGCGAGTTGCTGCAGCAGAAGAAGCCGCAGAAGGCGCTGCCGAGCCTCAAGGCGTTGGTCGAGCTGGCTCCCGAGCACGCCGAGGCGCGCAGCCTCTTGTCGCGCGCCCGCGCCATGTCGATGCGCCAGGCCTTGGTGCGCAAGCACACGCTGGCGGGCTTGTGCGTCGTGCTGTGCCTCGGCGCCATGGGAATCGTGCGCTGGCGCGAGACGGCCGACCGCGAACGCAGGATCCTCGAGATCCGCGCGCTGGAGTCGCAGCCCGAACGCGCCTTGCGCCTGCTCGCCGCGCACTTCCCGCGGGAGGGCGATCCCGCCATCGACTCTTGGCGCGAGTCGCTGGCCGAGCGAGCGATCCAGGATGCGCAAGCCGACTGCAGCTCCTGGATCAAGGAATGGACCAAGGCCGCGGTGCTCTGCGGTAGCGGCGACCTCGTGCTTGGCGTCGAACGCGGACTGGCCCTGCCGCCGCCTCCTCCGCAGGCGCCAGGCGTCGAGGCGCTGCCGCTGGTGGCGGACATCGCGAGCGCCGTGGAGGCGCGCATCGGCGAGATGATGGTGGGCCTGTCCGACGTGCCCGGCCAAGGCGACGCGGAACTCGCGACCGAGGCGCACCTGCGCGGCTTGCTGGCCGAGCTGCGCTCGTTGTTGTCGGCTCGCGCGGAGGAGATCTGGAGCCGTCTGGCCACGAGACTCGCCGAAGTGGACCAGCGCCTGGTGGCGCGCACCGAAGCACGCGCGCGCTTGCAAGAGCGCGCCGAGCACCTGCGCAGGATCGAGTCGATGAACCTCTTGATCGGGTCCGCGCGCTTGAAGAAGGCCGCTGGCGATTGGAGCGGCGCCGCGGCCGACTACGACGGCATCGCGGCGCTCGACCTCGAAGGCGCCGTGCGGGCATCGGCCCCCGACGAGTTCGCGGAGGCCTTCCGCAAGCGCGACGCGCTCTCGACAGCGGAGCGATGGGCGCTCGAAGGCGCGCACGATCGCGCGTTGTCGCTGCTGGAGGCCGAATTCCCCGGCGAAGCGCGCCCCTTGCCTTGGCGCCTCGAGGTCTTCCCCGCCGACGCCACGATCGAACTGCCGGATGGTTCGCGCGGGGCTGCGCCGCTCGTCGCGCGCAGCGCGCAGGGCGAACGCTTGCGGCTCGTGGTCTCGCGCCCTGGGTGCCGCGACACGGTGTTGGAGGTCGACGCGCCCAAGGACCGTGGTCTGCACCTGCAGCGCAGGCCGGACTTCGAACTGTCGGGCCTCGGCAGGGTCTCGGCCCCTCCGCTCGTGTTGGACGATGGCCATGTTCTGGTGGATCGCGCCGCGGGCGTGATCCGTTGCGATCGCCAAGGCTCCACGGTCTGGCGCACCAGGCTCGACAGCCTCGCGGGATTCGCACGAGCCGCTTCGCCCCTGCCGCGCCACCCCGAACTGCTGCTGCTGGTCGACGAGGACGGCGCGGCTTGGCTGGTCGATGCGCGCGACGGCGCGAACAAGGGCTCCACGAGGCTTCCCGCCACGCCACGCGCTGGACCGTGGCGCGAGGAAGGACGCTTGCTGGTCGAGCTGTCCGACGGTCGCGTGGTCGAATTCGTGGACGACCTGCGCTTCCGCGTGGTCGACGCGCACGCGCGAACCGGAACTGCCGCGGACGGCGTGCGCGTGCTGGCGCGCGGCGACGAAGCGCGTGGCTTGGATGCCGGCGTGGGCGCGAGGACGGCGAGCATCGAGCCCGAAGGAGTCTTCGTGCGCGAGGCTGGCCGACTCGACTTCGTCGCCGAAGGCGCGGACGATTGGGAGTGGATCGCCTTCGAGGAGCGCGGATCGCGCCTGTGGATCTCGGATGGCCGTTCCGTGCGCGTGTACACGCCGTGAGTGCGACATCGGGGCCGCGTCCGTGACTTTTGACAAGCACGCGAGTCGGGCGATGATGTTCGACATGCTCGCTATTCCACGAGGCATCGCGGCGTCCCGCCGCTCGAGCCGATGAAGCGTTCGTGGCTGGTCTTGGCGCTGGTCGCCTTGCTGTGCGCGGCGGCGTGGTGGTTCTTCGGTCGAACCTCCGACCGGGGCGCCGATCCCGTGACGCCGCCCGTGGTCGAGATCCCCGTCGGTGAATCCGCCGCGGCGGCCCCGGTCGAGCCACCGCCCGTGTCGCCGGCCGCGCCTGCCACGCACGCGGGACCGCGCCTCGCCGGCAAGGTGCAGCAAGGCGGAGCTCCCGCATCGGGTGCGCGCTTGGCCGCGCGGCTCGACGGGCGCACGCTGGGACTCGCCACGAGCAACGCCGACGGCGCCTTCGTGTTGTCGCTTGGCATCTCGGAGGCGCGCGGAGCGCTGTTGCTCGAGGCCGGCCGCACGATCGAGCTCGAGGTGCTCCAGGCGGGTTGGTCTCCGCTGCACATGCCGGTGCGACTGGTCGAGTCGCAGCCGGCCCGCGCCGAAGGACTCGTGGTCGAACTGCGGCGCGGTGGCTCGCTGCTGGCGCGCGTGCAGGACGCGCAGGGACGCGTCGTGCCGGCCGCGCGACTCGCCTTGGAGGTGCGCGGCAAGCCGGCGGCCGACGGCGCGGAGCGTTGGACCACCGTCGCGACGCGCGAGGCGGACGAGCACGGCCGCGCCGCGCTGGGCTTCGTGTCCGAGGCCGTCTACAGGGTGCGTGCGCGAGCCGACGGCGTGGGGTCTTGCCTGCTCGAACCCGAGAGGCTCGCCACCAACCAAGAGCACGATCGAGTGCTGACGCTGCAAGGCGACGCGCGGCTGGCGGGTGTCGTGCTCGCGCCCGACGGCCGTCCGTGCCCAGGCTTGACGCTGTGCGCGCTGCCCGCGGGACTCTCTCGCGCGCAAGCGGCGTTGGAGGAATCCACGGAGGACTCGGCGGGGCTCGCGTGGTCGCGCATCACCACGGACGAACGCGGGCGCTTCGTGTTCGCGGGCCTGCGCAGCGAGCGCAGTTGGACGCTGGTCTCCGATCCCGAAGTGGCTTGGGAGGCAGGCACTCCGGCGACTTTCGAAGCGGGCATGGATGCCATCGTGCTGCGCGCCACGCAATCCGGCCTGGCCTTGCGCCTGCGCGACGACGAGGGCCTGCCCGTGGTCGGCGCCCTGGCCACCTTGACACCAGAGGATGGCGAGCAAGCACTGGTCCGCACCACCGACAGAGCAGGACGCGCGTGGTTCGAGCTGGCCGTTGGCGGGAGGCATGTGTTGACGGCGCGCCATCGCGGACGCGTCGATCTCGAGGAGCGCTTGGAGCTCGCCGCGGGGACGATGGCGAACGCGGAGCTCGTCTGGCCCGCGCGCGAAGCTCCGGCGAGCGTCCTGGTCGAGGCCGTCGACCAGCGTGGACGCGCGCTGGCGCCCACGCACCTCGTGCTGCGCTTCCCCTTGAGCGGGCGGGCGTGGGACGCGCAAGACCTGCCCATCGTCGATGGACTCGTCGAGCGCGCCCCCGCAGGCGCTTGGGTGGCGGAACTCGCCTATCCGGAGGAAGCGCGCGTACTGTCGCAGGAGGCGCAGCCGTTGAAGCTCGAGCCGGGCCGGCGGTCGCAGACGGCATGGCGCGCGACGATCGGCGTGATGGTCTTCCTGCGCGTGACGTCGACCGAACTACCGCCGATCGGCGTGCTCCCCGAGGATCCGCAGGCCGCGCGCCGCGCGGTGCGCGATCGCGCGGGCTTCGAGCTGCTGCGCGCAGGATCCGAGCGCGGCCTGCGCGTGCGCCTGGCCGACGGCACGATGGAGAATCTGCTGCTGCCCGGCGACGAAGGCAGGTTGGTCGAGGCCCTGCCGGAAGGTCCGCTGGCGCTGGTGACGCGCGGCGCGCACTGGAGCGCCGAGCCGCAGTGGCTCGAGGTGCGCGAAGGGGCCGTGCTGGAACTGGCCCCGCGCAAGATGCCGTGAACCAACAAGCCGCGCGGCCGCCCAGCTTGCTGGACGACCGCGCGAGCGTCGCGCTGCCGCACGCTGGAGCGTGCCATGGCGCGCCGGGGCGCTACTTGGCGTCGGACTTCTTGGCTTCGATGCCGTAGTCGAGCTGCCAACCGGGCATGTCGCCACCGGTCCCGACGAGGTAGTGCTCGAACCACTGCACCATGCGCAAGGCGTAGTCGAGGCGCGCGCACGCCTTGCGGTTGCCGTGGCCTTCGCCGGGGTACAGCACGAGCCGCACCGGCGCTTGGCCGCGCAGCTTGAGGTGGCGGTACATCGAGCGCGACTGGCCCGGATCGACCCGCGGGTCCTCCTTGCCGTGCATGATGAGCAGCGGCGTGCGGCACTTGTCGGCGTAGGTCACCGGACTGCGCTCGAGGAAGAAATCGATCGCCTCCCACGGACGCTTGAGCGAGTGCACGAGGAACTCCTCGTTGGGAATGTCGGTGGTGCCGGTCTTCGACAGCTTGTCGCCGATGCCCACGAACATCACGCCCGCGGCGAAGCGCTCGCTGTGGCGCGTCGAGCACCACGCGGTGGCGTAGCCTCCGTAGCTTCCCCCTGTCACGCCGACCTTCTTGGCATCCGCGAGTCGACCGCCCGCGTCCCCGACGAAGTGGTCGACCGCGTCCACGAGGTCGTCGAACTCCTTGCCGGCCGCGTCGGCTTGGCCGAGCTTGCTGAAGGCCACGCCGCGACCGGTGCTGCCGCGGTAGTTGGGGTAGAAGACGGCGATGCCCATCTCGGCCAGCATCTGCCCGGGACGCGAGTAGTTGGTCAACCAGCCGTCCATCTCGTGCGCCTCGGGACCGCCGTGGACCGACAGCACCAACGGATGCGCGTTGGCCATCTTCTTCTCGCGCAAGGGACGGATCAGGATGCCTTGCAACTCCAAGCCGTCGCGCGCCTTCCAGGAAACGACCTCCTGGCGCGCCAGCGGAGCATCAGCCAGCCACGGGTTCGAGTCCGTGCCGCGCGTGGCGCCCTTGCCATCGGCGCGCAAGACGTAGAGCTCCTGCGCATGGCGCGCGCTGCTGCCCACGAGCGCCGTGGTTCCCCCATCGTCCGAGGTGGCGATGGAAGTCCACGCCGCCACGCCGGAGGGCACGAGCTCGATCGAGCCGCTCGCCTTGCCGTCGGCGAACTGCGTTCGCCGCACGAGCGTCCGGCAGCCATCGGTCACCATGTGCACCAAGCCGGACTCGTTCCAACTGGCGATGGTCGAGTCCGCCACCGCGCCCGCGCCGAGCACGTCGACGAAGTCGCCGCCTTCCGCCGGGGCGACCCACAAGCGCCCCGCGGAAGGATCGTGCACGTCCTCGCCGGCGACGAGCCAAACGTGGCGCGCATCGGCGCTCCAACCCGCGTCGCCGAGCTTGCCGGGGTTGTCGAACTTGGCGAGCACGCGACCATCGGCGGCGTCGAGCACGCGCACCCGCTGGCGCGTGTATTCGTCGTCGACGAGCGGCGTCGGCGCCGAGGACACGAGGATGCGCTCGTCGCGCGGGCTCCACTCGAGCTGGTGCACGTGTTCGGCGTAGTCGAGCACCTTGGGCTTGGCGCCACCGTCGAGGCGCGCGACATGCACGCGCGCATAGGGCAGATCCTCTTCGTAGACCTGCTGCTTGAAGCCCTTGTCTTCGCCTTGCTTCCTGGTCGGCGCGGGCTCCTCCGCGGCGAGCAGCGCCACGCGGTCGCCGTTCGGGCTGAACGAATACTCACCGATGCTCGTCGCAAGCTCGACGGCCTTCTTCGCCTCGCCGCCATCGAGCGGGAGGATGTGCAACGCCGTCTGCTTGTCGCCTTCGCGCTTGGCGAGGAAGGCGATGCCCTTGCCATCGGGCGTGAAGGACGGCTTGCCGATGTTCACCTTGCCGGCGATGTAGGGACGCGCAGCGCCCGACTCCACGTCGAGCACGTGCAGCTCCGTCCACGGCGCGCCATCGTCGTCGACGCCCGCGTTGCGCGGCACCGCGAGGAGGTAGGCGATCTTGGCGCCGTCGGGCGAGACGCTGGCCCCGGCGACGTTCTTGATGGACTCGACGCGGCGCGGCGTCCAGTAGGGCTCTTGGCCGTTCGTCGTGGACGCGGCGACGGACAGGAACAACGCGGTGAAGGCTAGTCGGATCATCGTCGGCTCCGTTGGAGGGGTCGGGCGCGTCCCGCGACGCGGCGCGCAGATTCTAGTGGCCGAGGCCCGCGTCCGTACGCCTCGCCGCCGCGCCAAACGCGCGGATCCACTGCACCCGCGCAGATGCGCAGGTGCAGCCCCGGGCAAGGCACGCACTCGCACGACGCCAAGCCGCCACCCCTCAGGGTCCGGCTGCCTTGCGCGCCGCGCAGCCACCCGCGAAGACAGGACGCCCATCCACGAGTCGCGCCCCATCGGAGACCAACCATGCCTCGCTGGCACCGGAGCGACGCAACAGCGCTTGCATGGCCTCTCCATCGCCGGACAGCGCGCGACCAGCCTCTTGAGCCAGCTCGAGGAAGGGTGCGCGAGGGTCCCGGCCCGCGCGTCGCGCCGCGTGCCAGATGGGCGTGAAGCGCGGCGTCTCGAGCGCGACGCGTCGCTCGGCATAGGCGGACAGGAGCAAGGTCTCGCTGCGAGCCACCAACAGGGCGTCCTCGCGCGAGTCGCGACGCAACGCGGCGACATCGTCGAGCCAGCGCAGTGCTTCCACGCCGGGCTGCGCCCGCGGCCGCGCATGGTGCTGCACCTGCGTCGCCAGTCGCACGGCGCCGCACAGGAAGAACGGTGCCGCGACGAGCGTCGCGAAGGCCGCGCCCGCGGAGGCGCAAGCGCTGGCGCCCAGCACGGCGAGGCAAGCGATCGAGTTGTAGGCGAAGAACAACTGGCTCAAGCCGGCCGCCGAGACCAGCAGCGCGGCGCCGAAACCGGCCAGCACGCAGCCCGTCAAGGCCGCGCGGAAGCCGACGTCGGGCGATGCCGCTCCCTCCGCCGCGCCACGCGCCTCGCGCCATGCGCCACGCGCAGCCCATGCGAGGCTCGGTCCCGCGAACAGCAAGAGCCAGGCGGGGAACAGCAGCCACGCGGCTGGCGAGCCCAGTCCGACGGCTTGCACGGAAGCTGCGTCCACGAAGGCCGCGAAGGGTTCGACGCGGAACATCGATTGCGCGTAACCGTCGTGGGAGCCGACGAGTCGCGCGAAGACCGGCGCGGATCCGGCGAGCGCGAGGAGCGCCGCGGCGAACAGCGGCTGGCGCCAACTGCGCGCGCGCCACGCGAGCCACGCACCAGCGGCCGCGAGCCCGGCGACCAGCACGGGCGCGGTGCTGCCCTTCGCCCCCGCCATGGCCCACGCGGAGACGACGATTTGCGCGGCAAGCGACCAGCCGACGCTTCCGGCGCGAGTCGCGCGCAGGAAGGCGCACACGCGCTCCAAGGTCGCGAGGAACAACAGCAACCCGAAGGCTGTCGTGGGGCTGTTCCACAAGCCCGCCTCGAAGAACGCGTTCGAACGCCAAGCTTCCGCCGCCTGCAACCCCAGCGCGCGCAGGGCGAGGGCTGGATCGCAAGCGAGGAGCAGGGCGAGGCCGGCGGCGACGCCCGCCTTGGCGCCCGCGATGCGCCGCGCCAGCGCGCATCCCACCAACACCACCAGCACGGGCACGAGCGCCGAAAGCAGGGACATGGTGCACGACGCGATCTCCAGCCCCAGCGAACGCGCGGCCACGGCCGGCAGCGCGTAGGCATGCACGTGGTAGTCGAAGGCCAAGC
Organism: Planctomycetia bacterium; assembly: GCA_005789645.1. Classification (GTDB taxonomy): domain Bacteria; phylum Planctomycetota; class UBA1135; order UBA1135; genus SXXH01. The sequence goes on along the minus strand of SXXH01000247.1, from coordinate 10,829 downwards.
CCGCCACGCGCGGATCCTGCATGATCGGACCCCGCAAGTACTCGGCCGCGTTGCCGGCGTGCCACAAGAGGTCGGGATCGTAGTCCGCGGGGCGCGACGAGGGATCGCGGTGGTGCGCGCGCAAGCACGCCGCGGCCGCGAGCGCCAGCCACCACCACGACGAAGGCGCAGGCGCAGGCGCGCACTGCGAGCGACGCCAGCATGCGGCCCCCGCGAACATGCACGGCAGCCAAGCCATGGTCGGCGCACCGAGGCGCAGGCACAGCTCCGCGGCCGCGAGGTGCAGCACGAGGCCCGCGACAAGGCCGAAGGTCGCCCACTCCAGCATGTCGTCGTCGGGCGCGAGCCACCGGCGCAGCAGCAACCCCGGCAGCGCCACGACCGCGACCAAGTAGACCCACACGAGGGCCGCGGCGGACCACGCAGCGTCGAGGTGCGCGGGACGAGCGAGCACGAGCGCGCACAGCGCCGCGGCGCAGGCAAGCGGACGCAGCAGGCTCATGCGTCGGAATCCAGCGAGCAGCCCCGCGCCAGGGCCGGGACGGGAGTCCGCGAAAGGTTCATGGGATGCGAGCCGCGCGGCGGCGCCACTGGCGTGGGAGGGCGCGCAAGCTCGATCGCTCCGCGCGCACTCAGGGGTAGATGCGATACATCATGCGCGGATACGCGCTGGCTTCGCGCACGTGCTCGATGCCGCAGATCCACGCCACGGTGCGTTCCAGTCCAAGGCCGAAGCCGCCGTGCGGCACGCTGCCGTAGCGGCGCAGGTCGAGGTACCAGCTGAAGGCCTCCTCCGGCAGCTTGTGCTCGGCGATGCGGCCGCGCAGCACGTCGAGATCCTCCTCGCGCTGGCTGCCGCCGATGATCTCGCCGATGCCTTCCGGCGCGAGCACGTCCACGCACAGCGCCTTCCTCGCGTCGTGCGGGTCGCGCTTCATGTAGAAGGCTTTCACCTCGTGCGGGTAGCGGTGCACCATCACCGGCTTCTGGTACTGGTTCGAGATGATCGTCTCGTCCGGCGCGCCGAAGTCGTCGCCGTGCTCGTGCTGCCCCGGCGCGTGCTTCTCGATCAAGGCGTGGGCGTCGTCGTACGACAGGCGCGGGAAGGGCGGCACGATGGCCTCGAGCTTGGCGACGTCGCGCTCGAGCGTCGCCAGTTCGACGCGGCGGCGCTCCAGCACGCGCTTGACGACGAAGCACAGGAGGTCCTCGGCGTGCTGCATCACGTCGTCGAGGGTCGCGTAGGCGATCTCCGGTTCGAGCATCCAGAACTCGGTCAAGTGCCGGCGCGTCTTGCTCTTCTCGGCGCGGAAGGTCGGACCGAAGCAGTAGACCTTGCCGAAGGCCATGGCGGAGGCCTCGGCGTACAGCTGGCCCGACTGGGTCAGGTAGGCCTTCTCCTCGTCGAAGTAGTCGACTTCGAACAGCGTGCTCGTGCCTTCGCACGCCGCGGGCGTGAAGATCGGCGAGTCGACGCAGATGAAGCCTTCCTGTTCGTAGAAGTCGCGGATGGCCTTGGCCACGCAATCGCGGATGCGCAGGATCGCCCACTGGCGACGACTGCGCAGCCACAAGTGCCGGTTCGACAACAGGAAGTCCGGTCCGTGCTCCTTGGGCGTGATCGGGAAGCCCTCGACCTTCTGCAGGATCTCGCCACCGACCACCGAGACCTCGACTCCGCCGGGCGCGCGCTCGTCGCTCTTGACGACACCGTGCAGCACCAGACTCGACTCCTGGCCGAGGCGTCCCACCTCGTCGAAGAAGCCCTCGCCCACGTCGCCCTTGAACACGACCGCCTGCACGAAGCCGGTGCCGTCGCGGAACTTGAGGAAGTGCAGCTTGCCCTTGGAGCTCTTGTCGGCGAGCCAGCCGCGCATGGTGACGGTGGAGCCGACGTGCTGCTTGAGGTTCTCGATGGCGACGATCGGATGCATTGGGATGCTGCGTGTCTGTCAGGGAAAGGCCGCGTAGGCCGATTGGATCTGGATGTCGTGGATGCGGCCGCCGCGCACCAGCACGCGCCCCTTGCAGGCGGCGCCGTCGCGGCGGGCTTCGACGACGATGTCGTGGTCGCCGGTGCCCGAGTCCAGCTCCGCGGGCGGAGTGACGACGGTGATGCGCTCGTAGCCGAGCGCGAGCAGGCGCGACACGACGCGGTCGGCGAGCCCGCCGCCAAGCGGCGCCAGCTGCCCCGGCTGGGGCAGCAGTTCCTCGCGGCGTCGCGACTCGTCGGCGACCACGATGCGATCCTCGACGCGGCGTGCGAGGTCGCGCAGGTCGAGCAACGCGTGCTCGACGCGCCGCAGGTCGAGTTCGCGCGCCTGGTCGCGGGTGGCCGCGAGCGCCTTGGCGACATCGAGCAACGCCACTTCCAGGCGCTCTAGGCGCGCCGCAGCCTGCTTGGCGCGCGCCTGCACCACGAGAGCAGTCGCGACGGTCGCCCCGGCCGCCACGATCGCCCCCGCGGCGGCCAAGGCCGGCCACGGGATGCTTGCTTGCGGAGCGCCGGCGCCTTGCGCGAGCGCGTCCTGCAGGATGGACAAGCAGATCATGGGCGAGGCAGAGTACCACGCTCCCGCGGTGCCTCCAACCGCCCACGCCATGGCCCCAGTCCCCGCGACGCACGCAGCCGGTCCCGCGAAGCTCGCTCGTTCCATGATCCTCGGGCTGGCCGTCGCGGTGGCGGCCTACACCCTGTGGGTCTTGTGGGCCGACTTCGATGGATTGCGCTCGGCCTTCGCGCGCTTGCCGGCGTCCCTGCTCGCGGCCGCCTGCGCCCTCAGCTTCGCGAACTATCTCGTGCGCTTCGCGCGTTGGCAGCTGTACCTGCGTTGGCTCGGGTTGTCGCTGCCGATCGGGACCTCGTTCCGCATCCATCTCGCTGGACTGGCGTTGACAGTCTCCCCCGGCAAGCTGGGCGAGGCGCTGAAGAGCTGGTTGCTCCTGCGCCGCACGGGTGCGCCGGTGGCGGAGACGGCCCCCATCGTCGTGGCCGAGCGCGCCACCGACTTGCTGGGCTTCCTCGTGCTGCTATCGGCGTGCGGACAGGGCGTGCTCGACGGAGCGGATTGGATCGCGTGGAGCACGCTGGTGCTCGTGGCGCTGCTCTTGCTGGCGCTGTGGTGCCGCCCCTTGCAGGAGGCGGTGCTGGAGCGCGCGGCGCGACGAGCTTCGCTCGCCGGAGCAGTAGCCACGCTGCGCAGCTCGCTCGCCGCGTCGCGTGCGCTGCTCTCGCCCGCGCGGCTGGCGGGACCGACGCTGCTGGCCGCAGCGGGCTGGTTCCTGGAATGCCTTGGCTTCCACCTGCTGGCCTCGACCTTCGGACCGATCGCGTTGGCGGAGAGCACGGCGATCTTCGCGCTGGGCGCGCTGGCCGGAGCGGTGGCGTTCCTCGCGCCCGGCGGGGTCGGCGTCACCGAAGCTTCGATGACGGCCCTCTTGCGTCGCAGCTACGCGGCCTTGGGCGTCGCCGGCTCCACCGGAGCCGCGGCCGCCGCGACCTTGGCGGCGCGCTTGTGCACCTTGTGGTTCGCCGTGGCGGTCGGTTGGATCGCGCTCGCGCTGGAACGCCGGGCGCTCGCGCGACGCGACGCCTGACTGTCTGGTTTGCTTGACATAAGGGCCGGCTGGCCCGGATTGGCGCTCAGGGGCGGTCGGGGCGCGCTCCGGCGCCATGCTCCCGTTCGAGCAGTTCGAGGAAGCGGCGACGCGCGCTGGAGAGCGCGGCCACGCCCGCCGCATCGGGCTCGATCGGCGCGAGCGACGCGATGCCGCGCGCGGCGAGCGCGGCCAGCTCGACGGCCTCTCCGCCAGCGCGGCGCACGGCCCACTGGGCCTGCAACGCCGCCCCCAACGCGGCCGTCTCGGCCTCCTTCAACGGCACCACGCGCAGCGCCAACGCGTCGGCGAGCACCCTCGTCCACAACGGCGAGCGCGACGCGCCGCCCACGAGGCGCACCTCGGTCGGCGCGAGGCCGAACAGGCGCAGGCGCTCGAGGCATAGCGCCAGGCCATGCGCGACCCCTTCGACCACCGCCCGCCCCAAGGGCCCGGGCCCCAGCATGCCGGCGCGCAATCCGGCGAAGATGCCGCTCGCGCGCGGCAAGGCCGGCACCCGCTCTCCCGCCAACCAAGGGAGGCACACCAATCCGTCTCCTCCAGCGGGCGCCGCCAGCGCCAAGCGCGCCAGCTCTTCGTGCTCCAGCCCGTATCCGCGCCGCAACTCCTCCAGCACGCTCGTGCAGTTCAAGAGGCACATGAGCGGCAACCACGCGCCGCTCGAATCGCAGAATGGCGAGACGAGCGCCTTGGGGTCGAGCACCGGCGCGCCGCTGCGCGCGTACACCGTGGCCGAGGTGCCGAGACTCGCCACGAGGACGCCCTCCGCGGCCGCCCCCGCGCCGATGGCGCTCATCATGTTGTCGCCGCCACCAGCCGCGATCGGCACGCCAGCGGGCAGGCCGAGGCGCTGCGCCATCGCTGGCAGGAGTCGCCCGACGAGCGTGTCGCTGGCGACGAGCGGTGGAAGCCTGCGTTCGATGCCGCCGCCGATGGCCGCCAGCATCGCCTCGTCGCGACGGCGCGTTACGGGATCGAGCCAACCGGTGCCGGAAGCGTCGCCGGGCTCGGCCGCACGCACTCCGCACAGTCGCGCGTTGATCCACTCGTGCGGCAACAGCAGCGCATCGGCCCGCCGCCATTGCTCGCCACGGCGACGGATCGCGTGCAGCGCCTTCGAAGCGGTCCAGCCCACAGGCACGGGCCTGGCGAGGCGAGCCGCGAGCTCGTCCGCCTCGTCGACGGTCTCCGTGTCGCACCACAGCTTGGCCGGCCCCACGGGTTCGTCGCGCTCGTCGACGAGCACGCAGCCATGCTGCTGGCCGCTGACGCCGATGCCGACCACCTCGACGCGTCCGTCGCACGCATCCAACGCGGCGCGTGCAGCCACCTCCGCGGCCGCGAGCCACTCGCGTGGATCCTGCTCGGCGCGACCCGCGGAGGACGGCGGCAACGGCGCGTGGGCGCACGCGCCTCGTCCCAGCACGGAGCCGTCGTCGCAAGCGACGACCAAGGCCTTCGTGCCCTGCGTGCCGACATCGATCCCGAGCGTGGCGGCGCGCCGCATGGCTCAGTCGCGCACGCCGAGCATGTGCTCGATCATGCGCTGGTCGAGGCGCTCGTGGTGCAGGCCCTCGGCGCCGATGGCCGCGGCGTCGATGGACAGCCCGCGCAGGGACTTGGCGCGCTCCTTCGAGTACGGACCACGGAGGAGCGGATCGAGGGCCGCGTCCCGGGCCTCCGCGATCCACGCCTTGACCTCCGGATCGGCGTCGAACTGCCGTGCGCGCAGCATGAGCATCTTGTAGGTGCGCATCGAACCGCGCGCGAACTCCCACACGCCCGCGTCGTCCTCGCCACGGTAGGCGTGGCTGTCGAAGTGGCGCGGTCCCTCGTAGCGCGGGGTGCCGCTGGTGCCTTCCAGCAAGCGCACCAGCAGGAAGGCTTGCTTGAGGTCCTCGGATCCGAAGCGCAAGTCCTGGTCGTAGCGGCCGATTCGCTGCGCGTTGAGGTCGATGTGGAAGAGCTTGCCGCACCACATGGCCTGCGCGACCGCGTGCGCGAACGACAGTCCCGCCATGGTCTCGTGCGCCACCTCGGGATTCACGCCGACCATCTCCTTGTGCTCCAAGGTCTCGATGAAGTGCAGCATGTGGCCCGTGGTGGGCAGGTAGATGTCGCCGCGCGGCTCGTTGGGCTTGGCCTCGAGGGCGAAGCGCAGTTCGTGGCCTTGGTCCTTGCACCACGCGCACAAGAAGTCGAGAGCGTCCTTCATGCGCTGCAGCGCGACGCGCGGATCGCGGCAGGCGTCCGCCTCGCTGCCCTCTCGCCCGCCCCAGAACACGTAGGTCCGCGCGCCGAGCTCCACGCCGAGTTCGATCGCCGCCATCGTCTTCTGCAAGGCGAAGGCGCGCACGCGCGGGTCGTTGGACGTGAAGGCGCCATCCTTGAAGATCGGCTGCGAGAAGAGGTTGGTGGTCGCCATCGGCACGCGCATGCCGTGATCGGACAAGGCGCGCTTGAAGTCCCCGACGATGGCGTCGCGTTCGACGGCGGAAGAGCCGAAGGGCACGAGATCCTCGTCGTGCAGGTTCACGCCCCACGCGCCGCACTCGGCGAGCTTGCGCACGATGCGGGTCGGCGCCTGGGCCGCGCGCGTGGGGTGGCCGAAGGGATCGCGGCCGGTGTTGCCGACGGTCCACAGGCCGAAGGTGAACTTGTCCTCTGGGCGAGGCGAGAAGGCGTCCATGGCCATGGTGTACACCGCCGCGTCCCGATGCGCGAGCGGGATGCGCCGCGCTAGCCGCGACGCCAAGCCGGCCACAGGCAGGCGAGCGCGGCGAGCAGGCACAGCCACTGCAATTCGAGGTCGTCGCCCGCGGGGATGCGCGAGGGCTGCAACACGAAGGCCTCGCCGGCTCCAGCGCGCCCCTCGATGGGCACGCAACCGACGCACGCAACGCGCGCTTCGTCGAAGGCACGGGCGAGGCGCGCGCCGAAGGCCTCCGGCGAGCCCGAGAGGCGCAGCTCCTCGAAGGCCAGCCAGACCACGCCTGTCTCGGCGGCGCACAGCACCAAGCCCTCGCGCTCGTGCTCGCGTCGAGCGAGAGGCAGGTCCGCCAGGGTGGTGCGCGCCACGCCAGCGAAGGAGGCGCCCTCGTCCTCGAACTCCAACGCGCGGCGCTGGCCGTTGGGCGCCAGGCGCACCTCCAATACCGTCTCGTCGCCCTCTTCCGCGTCCTCCGTGTCCCGCGCGCGCGCCACGAGTCCGCGGTCCGCGGCCCAGGCGTGCACGAACTCGACGAGCACCCGCGGCAAGTCGGGGTCGTGCACGACGCGCGAGGCCGGGCCCGTCGCCGGTCCCAGGACCGCGTCGGCGCCATCCCAGATGCGATCGCGCACGCGACCGCCATCGTCGCGGCGTTCGACGAGTCCTGCTCGGGGAGTGCGCGCGGCGACGAAGGCTCCAGCCAAGGACGGAGTCGCCGGCAAGCGATCGACCACCCACAAGGCGCCGAGCACATCGGGCGCCTCGAAGCGACCATCATGGCGCAGGCGCGTCGGCAAGGCGCCACGATCGAAGCGCGCGCCAGAGCCGACGACTCGCCCTTCGATGCGCCAGTCCGCGTCCTCGCCGCGCGCCGCGAGCCACGCCTCGCAAGCCACGAGCGCCAACTCGAGGCGCGTCGACTCGCCCTCCACGAGCAGCATCTGCGGGCGCGCATCGACATGCACCTGCCATCTGGTCGCCGACGATCCGACGCGCGGGCCGGCCAGCGCCAGCACGACCAGCGCGAGCGACGCTGGCAGCCACGCGCGCGACCAGTCGAGGCGCGGCCGCGGAACTCCGCTCGCCGCTCGCGCGCGCAGACCGCGCCACAACTCGAGCGTGGCCGTCGCCCGTTCGCCTTGGACCAGCGACTGCAGCAGGAACAACGCGGCGGGCGCGACGAGCAACCACAAGAGCGCGGGCGTGGCGAAGCTCATGCGCGCTCCAGGCGGCGCGCCGCGCGCTCGAACGGATCGTCGCTGCCGCATGCCACGAAGAGCGAATGCGCCCGCGCGAAGGACAGCGCCCGCAGCTCGAGTTCACGGCCGAGGCTCGACTGGTACTCGAACTTGGCGGCGGAATCGACGCGCGCGGCGCGACGCTCGCCCGTCTCCGGATCGACCCAGAGCACTCCCATCGCGGGACTGGGATCCCGCTCCTCGGGCGCCAGCACCAGCAGCGCGCGCAAGCCGCCGCGTGGACGCGATGCGCACAGGCACGAAGGGTGGATGGTGGTCCAATCACCGAGCACCCAGGCTTCACCGGGCTCGGCCAGGCGCTGGGCCAGTTCGGCCGGCGCGAGTCGACCATCGGCCTCGAGCGAGGCGAGGAAGGCCAACGCCCGCGGCAAGTCATGGCGCCCGCAGAGGCGCATGTCGCGCGTGCGCGCGGCGCAGGCGACGAGATGCACGCGCCCACCGGCGTGCAGGGCTTGCGCGCAGGCGAAGGCCGCCACTTCGGCCGCAAGTTGCAGCTTGCTCGGGCGCCCGGCGGCCATCGACATGGAAGCGTCGAGCAGCACCAGTCGTTCGGGCGACGACTCGCCGCGCACGACGCGCGCGATCGGCTCGCCAGAGCGCGCGCTGGCCGCCCAATCGAGACGCCGCGGATCGTCGCCAGAGCGCCAAGCACGCAAGGCCTCCAGCTCGTGTCCTTCTCCTTCTCCGCGCCCCTTGCCGCCGAAGGCGCGACCGCCGGGCGAGGCGGACGCCAAGGCCAAGCCCAGCCGGCGAGTGAAGTCCGGTCCGAAGCGCACGCGGCGTTCGAGGTCGAGGTCCATGCTTGCGCTCGCTTGACGGCCAGGGGCTCGGCCGGATCCCAAGCGCCGCTACTCGCGCCGGCGCACGACGACCAGCGTCGTGTCGTCGTACAAGGAGCCGCCTGTGTAGGCGAGCCAGGCCTCGCGCACCAGTCGCACCATGTCGGTCGCGCTCGAGGCGCGCGGGGCGACCTGGGCCACCAAGCGCGACAAACCCTCTTCGCCCAGCAGTTCGTCCGCGCCCGGCGCGCGCGCTTCCGTCAAGCCGTCGCTCACGAGCACGAGCATCTCGCCCGGCTCGAAGCGGCGCTCGGGCAGGGCTTGCCATGGATGGTCGGGATCGAAGCCGATGGCGAGATTGTGCTCGTCGGGCAGCAACTCGATCGAGCCGTCCTTGCGCCAGTGCATGGGCGGCGTGTGGCCGGCGTTGATGGCGCGCATGCCGCCTTGCGCATCGAACAGCGCCAGGAAGGTGGTCAGGTGCTTGGTGCGCACATGGGTCTGCAGGTCGCGCGCGACGCGCCCGATGACGTCGGCCGGATCGGCGCTGTAGCGCACATGGGCGCGCGTGGCGCTGGCGGCCGAGGCCATGATCAGCGCCGAGCCGACTCCGTGGCCCGCGACATCGCCGCACTGCACGGCGAGGCGTCCGCCAGGCAGCGCGGACCAGTCGTAGAAGTCGCCCGAAGCGGTCTGCTCCGCTTCGGCCCAGGCAGCGACCTCCCACGCCGGATGGTCCTCGATCGGCTCCGGGTTGAGATCGTCGCGGATGCGCTTGACGATCTCGAACTCGCGGTCCTGCTGCGCCTTCTGCACCAGCGCCGCGCGGAACTCGGCGTTGCGCACCGCCACGGCGACGAACGCCGACAGCGTCTGGAAGAAGCGCAGGTCGCCCGGGGAGAACGCGCGCGACATCTGGCGCGTGTCCACGTACAGGACTCCGGGCACGGACTTGCCATCCACGGTGCGCAAGGACTCGAGGCGCACCGCCATCACGGCCCGCAGCTTCATGTCGAGGATCGAGCTGCCGATGTCCAAGGCTTCGTTGTCCGGGTCGATCTGCGTGCACACCGCCTCTCCGTCGGCGAGCAGCTTGCGCACGAGGCCGTTGGGGAAGCGCGTGCCCGGTGGCAGCGATCCGCCGCGAGCGCGCCCGACCAGCGCGACAAGCCTCGCCGGCGAGCCGTCGGCGCTTGCACCTTCGGGCAAGATGATGAAGCCGCGCTCGGCGCGCGCGAACTCCACCGCGCGGTCCACGAGGTAGGCCAGCAAGTCCTCCAACGCCGCGCCGGAACCGGCGGAAGACAACGAGCGCGTATCGGTGACGCGCGTGATCGCCTCGAACAACGCGTCGAGCCGTTGGCGATCCGACAGGTCGCTGCCGAGCAGGAAGCTCGAACGCATGTCGAGAGCCTCGGCGGCCCCTTGCGGCGTCGAACGCGCGGACGCGGACGCCTGCTTGGGCGCCGAGGGCCGCCCTGCATTCGAACCGGATGCGCCCGAGGAGCCCGAACCTTGGTCCTTCTTGCGCCAGAACATGGGTTCAAGTCTACTTCTCCCGTCGCCACCCTCCAACCCCACCTTCGACGAGTCATGCAGATCACTCCGGAAGCCTTCGACGACTACGCCGTCCTCTACCTGAAGGGCGAGTTCGACTACTACGCGGTCAAGACCTTCGAGGACGAGCTCGAGAACCTCAAGAAGGTCGGGCTTTCCAAGGTCGTCGTCGACCTCCAATTCGTGCGCTTCATCAACTCGACCGCGCTGGGCAGCTTGGTGAAGGCCAATCGCGCGCTGGGCGGCCATGGCGGCAAGCTCGCGGTCGCGCGTCCCAGCACCTTCTGCCGCGACATCTTCGAGCGCGTGGGCATCAACCGCATCCTGTCGGTGACCCAGAGCGTCGAGGAGGCCGTCGCGACCGTGCGCGGCGCCAACGCCAAGGCGGCCAAGGCCGAAGCCGCGGGCGACGACCACGATCACGCCACGATCACCTTCTCCTCGGTCGATCCCAAGCGCATCGAGCTCTTCCTCAAGAAGCCCAAGAAGGGCGAGACGCTGCCGGCGAGCTTCGTCGGTCGCATGATCGACGTCTCGATGGACGGGCTGGAGTTCACCTGGAACGGCGGCAGCACGGGCCTGACGCCCTTCGAGATGGGCCAGATGCTGGCGATCGGCACGGAGTGGCGCGTGCGCTTCCCCCTGCCCATGTACCAGCGCGGCTACTGCGAAGGACAAGTCGCGATCCAGCGCGTCGAAGAGCGCCTCGACGGCGTGCGCATCGTCGCGGCCTTCAAGAAGCTCGATCCGGAAGTGAAGACCGCCATCGCGCGCTATCGCGAGGACATGGCGGTGCTGCGCGAGGAGATCTACGGCAAGGGCAAGCCCAAGTCGGACGACAAGGCCAAGAAGCGCTGAACGCGGCGCTCCCAGCGCGGGAGCCCATGTGCAAGGCGGCGGCCGCGC
>SXXH01000246.1 GCA_005789645.1 Planctomycetia bacterium | reverse complement strand
GGTGCCCGAGCCGATGGAGAAGTGCGCCGTGTGCGCGGCGTCGCCGATCAGCACGAGGTTGTCCTTGGTCCACGCGCCGCAGCGCACGGTGGGGAAGGAGCGCCAGATCGAGCGGTTCGCCACCAGCTGGTGGCCGCGCAGCTTCTTGGCGAAGACGCGCTCGCAGAACGCGATGGTGGCCGCTTCGTCGGCCTTGTCGAGCCCCGCGGCGCGCCACGCCTCCTCGGTGCACTCGACGATGAAGGTGCCCAGCTCGTCCTCGAACGGATAGGCGTGGACCTGGAACACGCCGAACTCGGTGCGCTCGAACCAGAACGTGAAGGCGTCCATCGGCATGGTGGTGCCGAGCCAGGTGAACTTGCATTTGCGCCAGTCGAGCGACGGCTGGAAGTGCGCCGCGTGGCGCGCGCGCACTGCGCTGTTGATGCCGTCGCAGGCGACCACGAGGTCGGCCTGCACCTGCGACTCGTCGACGACCTCGCTCTCGAAGCGCAACTCGACTCCCAGCTCGCGGCAGCGCGCATGGAACACCTGCAGCAACCGCTTGCGCGACATGCCGCAGAAGCCGTGGCCCGTGGAGCGCACGACCTCGTCGCCGAGGTGCGTCTCGATGTCGCCCCAGTAGCGGAACAGTCGCCGGATCTCCTTGTAGGTCGGCTCGTCGGCCGCCTCGAAGTTGCCCAGCGTCTCGTCCGAGAAGACCCCGCCGAAGCCGAAGGTGTCGTCGGCCTTGTTGCGCTCGTGCACGACGATCTCGGCCGCGGGGAAGGCCTTCTTCATCAGGATGGCGAAGTACAGGCCGGCCGGCCCGCCCCCTAGGCACGCGATCTTCATGGCGCACGAGGATACGCATCCCGGGCCCGCTCCGACGCGCTATCCTCTGCGTCCAGCCCCCATGGCCGAGCTCGCCCACGACCGACCGCGCGACTGGATCGAAGCCCTGTCGAGGTTGCGCGACGCGCGCACTCCGTGCGCCTTGGTGGTGGTCGCCGGCCTCGTGGGTTCCGGCCCGCGCGAGCCGGGCGCGCGCATGGTCGTCGCCGCCGGGCGTCCCGTGCACGGCACCATCGGAGGCGGTCGGCTCGAGCAGATCGCCTGCGAGCACGCCATGGCCCAACTGGCGCGCGGCTCCGCGGTCGAGACGATCGAGGTGCCGCTGTCGGACGCCGCCGGCCAATGCTGCGGCGGCAAGGTGCGGCTGCATGTCGAGACCTACGCTTGGCGTCGTCCGCGCGTAGTCGTCTTCGGCGCCGGCCATGTGGCGCAGGCCCTGGCGGGCCTGGCGCCTTGGTTGGGAGCCGACATGGTGCTGGTCGATCCGCGACGCGCCGAGGAACTGGTGCCCGAGCCGCCTTCCGCGCGCTCGTGGGACCTGTTGCTCGTCGACGCGCCGGAGGCCGAGGTCGATGCGCTGCCATCGGACGCGCTGGTGCTCGTCATGACGCACAGCCACGCGCTCGACCTCGAGATCCTGGCGCGCGCCCTCAAGCGCGAGTTCGCCTACCTCGGCTTGATCGGCAGCGAGCGCAAGTGGAGCAAGTTTCGCGCTCGGCTGCTCGCGCGCGGCGCGACCGAGGCCCAACTGGCGCGCGTGCGCTGTCCCATCGGCGTGTCCAAGCATTCCAAGGAGCCCAACGCCATCGCCTTGTCGGTGGCGGCCGAGCTCTCCGAGCATCTGGCGACCGCGGCCGCGCGCTGAGCAACTCGCTCGTTCAAGCGTCGAGCTGTTCGCCGAGCTTGGTCGCGAGCGCGGAGAGCTGCGACTCGAGCTTGGCGACGCGCGTCTCCAGCGCGCCGATGCGCGCCAACGGATCGACCGGCCCGCCGGACGGCGCGGGGGCGGCGACGGGCACCACGGTCGGAGAGGCGTGCAGCGTGGCCTCGCGCGAGGGCAGGGGGTGCGCCGCCGGGGCGAGGCGTTGCGACCAGTACTCCGCGCGCGAACCGGGCGGTGGGTCGTGGCGCTGCGCCAGTCCCTTGGACTCGAGTCCGCGCAACAAGGCCATCAAGGCCTCCTGCGTGGCGATCTCCTTCATGCGGGATGCGCGCGCGCGCATCTCGCCGGGTTGTTGCGGCCCGCGCAGCAGGAGCTCGGCCAGCACCGCGACCTCCTGGTCCGACGACGACAAGCGTTCGCGCACGTTGTGGCGGTACTTCTCAACGCGGCTTCCGGCGGTGGTCACGAGCCCCGCGTAGCCCTTGATGATCAGCTTGGACAGCGCTTGGTGCACTTCGCCGTCGAGCAACTCGGTGACCGGATCGCGGTTGCTCTTCTGGTTGCAACCCACGGTCGTCGAGTTGAGCGAAAGCGGATACGAGTCGGGCGTCGTCAGTTGCTTCTCGACGAGCACGCCCAACACGCGGGCTTCGATGGGATCGATCTGGTCTTCGGGCTTCATGGATCGGCTCGCGCGCCCGCCTCGAGGGCGCGCCGTTCGATGCGACGCGCTAGTTCCGCATCCAGGCGCGTCAAGCATCGCGCACCATGGGTGGTCAACGCAATCGCCACGCGGTTCCAGCTGTTCGACCAGTCCGGATGGTGGTCGAGCTCCTCGGCGTCGAGCGCCACGAGGCGCATGAAGGCGAAGGCCGCCGCGAAGTCGTCGAAGCGCAACTCGCGCACGACCGTCGCGCCTTCGCGTCGCCAGCCCGGGAGCGACGCGAGCAGGGCTTGCACTTCGTCCTCCGACAAGGGCGCGCGATCCATGCCAGCGACTCTAGCCAGCGCGCTCGGCGGGTGGAAGCCGCGAAGGCGCTCGTCAGCGCAAAGTCCAGGGCTCGCGCCGCGCGTAGGCGGCGGCGCGCGCCTCGAGCTCGGGCACGGCTTGCGCGTAGCCGAGCTCCTTGGCGCGCGCGATGGCGCGAGCCTGCGCGACAGCCGCCTCTTCCCAGTCCCCGCGCCGCGCCAACGCCGCCGCGCGCGCATCCAGCCAGCGCGGATCTTCCCCCAGCGCGCGTTCGTGGCTCGCCAGCACGCGCAGCGCCTCTTCGGCATCGTGCAGCGCGGTGTCGGGGGCCACGACGAGCCACCAAGCCAACGCCAGCGCCTCGTCGGCGCCCGCTCGCACCCGCCACGCCTCGCGCAAGTGGCCGATGGCCGTGCTCGCATCGCCGCGCGCGAGGGCCACTTCGGCGAGTCCCGTGCGCGCTTGCGCCAATCGTTCGTCCAGCGCCGCGGCTTGCGCGAACGCAGCCTGCGCCGCGTCCAGTTCGCCCAGGGATAGCCGTGCGCGACCCAGATTGGAGTGCGTCGTCGCGTCGTCTGGAGCCAACGCCAACGCGCGCTCGTACAGCGGCAGCGCCGAGCTCGGATCCCCGCGTTGCACATGCGTGTTGGCGAGGCCCGCCAAGGCCTCGGCGTCCACGGCGTCGACGCCGAGCACCGCTTCGAACTCGCGGGCGGCTTCATCGAGCCGACCCGCTTGCGCCAGCGCCACGGCGAGGCTGCGCTTGGCGGCGAGGTCGCGCGGTGCGCGCGCCACGGCGGCCTGCGCGGCCTGCAGCGCATCGTCGACGCGGCCTAGTTGGCGCAGCATCTCGGCCTTGGCCGCGCTGGCGAGGCGCGAGCCTTGCCGCTCGGCGCGCTCGAACTCGGCCAAGGCTTCGGCGTGCCGACCGAGTTGCGCCAACGCGACGCCGCTGTTGTGCAGGTATTGCGCCCGGAACGCCTCCGGCGCATCGGCGCCGGAGCTGCGCAACGCTGTCGAGGTCAGCACCGAGGCGACGAGGCTCGCCGCCACGGTCGCGCGCAGCAAGCGCGGCGTCCCACCGTCGGCGAGGCGCAACATGCACCATGCGCCCGCGACGGCGGCGAAGGGCGCCATGGGCAGTCGATAGCGCGGCGAGTACCAGAACACGAGCACGACGAGCACGGTGGCCAGGAACATCAAGAGCTCCGGCGCCAGCCCGCGCGGACGGCTCGTCGCGGCGAGGAGCGCCACCAGCAGCGTCGGCAGCGTCCACCAAGCCAGCGGCATCGGCGCCAGCCACAGCCACGCCTGGCGCCCATCTTCGCGCTCGAGTTCGGGCGTGTACACGTCGCCATAGACGCTTCCGCCGACGAGCCACCACAGCTTGCGCGCTTCGAGCTCGAGCGTGCGCAGCGGATCTTCGCCCAGATACTCGAAGGCCATGCGCCGGTACTCGCGATCCGTGGCGCTCCAACTGCCGTCGGTGCGCTCGCGCACCGCCTCGCGCGCCATCAAGGTCTGGCGTCCGCGGTCCATCGAGACGCCTTCGGCCGCCTGGTAGATGCCCGTGGCGCCTGGTTGGTTGCCGTGGTGCAGGCCGAGGCCTGATTGCGCGCTCAACGGGATGAGCTCGCCGGACGCCAAGACGTTGTGGACGGTCGCCGGCGCGATGCAAGCGAGCGCCACCGCCGCGGACGCGAGCGCGTCGGAGACGCGGCGCGTGCTCCACGCGAGCCATGCCGGCAGGAGGGCGACCAGCGGCGCGTAGACCGGATGCGCGAGGACCGCCACGCCGAGCGCGAGTCCGGCGACCATCGCGCTGGCGCGCGTGCGACGCTCGGCGGCCACCATCCACGCATCCCACGCCCACGCCGTCGCGGCGAGCTGCAGCGTGGAGTTCAAGACGCGCGTGGTCATGTACGCGGGATCGCGCAGCACCAAGTACAGCACCACCGCCAGGCACGCTCCGACTTCGCCGAGGTGGCGGCGCGCCACGCGCGCCACGAGCCAAGCAGTGGCGACCTGCAGGGCCACTTGCGCGAGCTGCAGCGCGAGCAGTCCACCGCCCAGGGCGCGCACCAACCCCACCACATACGGGTAGAGCGGCGCCGACATGAAGGGCGTGTCGTCGACCAGCCGCCCCGCGGCGATGCGTCCGCCCCAGTCCCAGTACACCTTGGCGTCGTTGATGGGCGACAAGGACAGTGGATCGCCGGCGCCGCCGAGCACGATCGCCAACTGCGCGGCGGCGCCCAAGGCGAGCACGAGCGGCAACCAGCGGCGCGGCAAGGAGGACACGCGGCTAGCCTAGCAGTCCGTCGCGGCGCGCAGGGCCTCCAACGACGACGGCCGCTCCAACGCGGAGCGGCCGTCGCCGCGTCGAGCCGGTTGGGCTCGACTTCGATCCGTGCGCGGGCCGGCGACCGCGCCTGGCGGTCAGCCCTTCTTCGCCGCGGCCACCGCGCTTGTCAGGGCGGGCAGCACCTCGAAGGCGTCGCCCACGATGCCGTAGTCGGCGACCTTGAAGATCGGCGCGTCGGCGTCCTTGTTGATGGCCACGATGACCTTGGAGGTGCGCATGCCGGCGAGGTGCTGGATGGCGCCC
>SXXH01000245.1 GCA_005789645.1 Planctomycetia bacterium | reverse complement strand
GCACGGACAACCACCTCATGCTCGTCGATGTCTCGTCGACCGGCTTGTCGGGCAAGGAGGCGGAGCATGTCTTGCACGCAGTCGACTTGACCTGCAACAAGAACTTGATCCCGCACGACCCGCGGCCGCCCATGCAAGCCTCCGGCATCCGGCTCGGTACCGCCGCCATGACGACGCGCGGCTTGGGCCTCGAGGAGATGCGGCTGCTCGCGGGCTGGATCGCGGCGACCTTGCGCGCGCCGTCCGACGAAGCCTGCAAGGCGCGCGTGCGCGGCGAGGTGGCCGATGTGGCACGACGCTTCCCGATCTACCCCGAGCTGGCCGCGGCAAGCTCCACGGGGAGCTGAAGCGTTGCGTCCGCGCGCCAGCGCGCTGCTGTTCGACCTGGACGGCACGCTGATCGACTCGATCGAGCTGATCGTGCGCAGCTACGAGCACGCGGTGGCGGCGCACGGCCTGCCTTCGCCCGGACGCGAAGTATGGTTGCGCGGCCTCGGCACCCCGCTCAAGCACCAGTTCGCGGCGTTGCTGCCCGACGAACCCGGGCGCGAGGCGCGCATCGAGGAGCTCATCCGCACCTACCGCGCCTGGAACCAGGCGCACCACGACGAGCTGGTGCGTCCCTACGCGGGCGTGCTCGAGACGCTGCGCGAGCTGGCGCGCCAAGGCCGGCCGATGGGGGTCGTGACCAGCAAGATGCGCGCCTCTGCGCGCCGCGGTTTGGCCCATGTCGGCCTCGACGAAGGTTGGTTCGCGTGCCTGGTGGCCTTGGAGGACACCGAGCGCCACAAGCCGCATCCCGAACCGGTGCTGCGCGCCTTGGCGCGCCTTGGTTGCGCGGCATCCGAGGCCGTCTACATCGGCGATTCACCGCACGACGCGGCCAGCGCCTTGTCGGCGGGCGCGCGCGCGGCTCCCGTGCGTTGGGGACCCTTCGCCGAGGAGCACTTCGCGCACCTTGGCGCGTCGAACCTCGAGTGGCTCGACGAACCGGCGCGCATCCTGTCGCTGTAGCGCGCCATCCAGTTGCGCGCGCGTGCTCATGCGCTGCGCTTGAAGCCGAGCGACTTCAGCACGTGCAGCACTTCGCCCCACGAAGGGAACTGGCGCCGGTGCTCGCGCTTGTAGTGGTCGATGGCCTTGACGAACTCGAGCAGGTCGCCGTCCATCTCGTCGGGACGCCGCGTCGCCGCCTCCTTCTCGTCCCCTTCGTCGAAGGACTCTGGCGCCGGTGCTTGCGCCGCGGGCTGTGGCGTGGATCGGGCTCGACGAGCGGTCGCGACGGGGCGAGCGGCGCGCTTGGCGGGGGACTTGGTCGACTTCTGTGACTTGTGGGGCTTCTTCATGGCGCACGGACGACGCATGGCGGCGTCGCTGGGTTCGCTGCGTGGCGCGCGCATGCGCGCAGTCCATTATCGTCCCGCGCCGAGTGCGTGCCTGAAGCTCGCCGCGGAATCGCCCCGGGGCGCGCCGCGGCGGCACTGCGAAGTTCCTTCCGTCGCTCGCCCGCGCGGTGCTTCAGATCCGTCCTGCGCTGCGCAACGCGGCCTCCACGCGCGCTCGATCGGGCTTCCTCACCAGCCCTTGCTCGCAGATGATCCCCGAGACCAGCCGCGCCGGCGTCCAATCGAACGCGGGGTTCCAGACGTGCGCTCCCGTCGGGGCCGTGCGCTTGCCGAAGCCCTCGCAGACCTCCTCCGCGCCGCGCTCCTCGATGTGGATGTCCTCGCCGCGCGCGCAGCCGGGATCGAAGGTCGAAGTGGGCGCCACGGCGTAGAAGGGCACGCCATGCTCGCGCGCGGCGAGCGCCACCGAATAGGTCCCGATCTTGTTGCACACGTCGCCGTTCCTGGCGATGCGGTCGGAGCCGACGAACACGAGGTCCACCACTCCGGTGCGCATCAAGCTCGCGGCCATGTTGTCGGTGATCAACACCACCTCGATGCCGGCCTTCATCAACTCGTAGACCGTCAAGCGCGCGCCCTGCAGGAGCGGCCGCGTCTCGTCGGCCCAGACCTTGACGCGCTTGCCTTGCGCGAGCGCGGTGTAGATCGGCGCCAGGGCCGTGCCCATGCCCCCGGTCGCCAAGGCGCCGGCGTTGCAGTGGGTCAGGATGCCCATCCCGTCCTCGACGAGTCCCGCGCCGATGCGACCCATCTCGGCGCACATCGCGCGGTCCTCGGCGTGGATGGCGAGCGCTTCCTCGTGCAGCGCGGCCACGATGCCGTTCCCGTCGCGTCGCGCGCCATGTTCGCGTCGCGCCCGCGCGCGCATGCGATCGAGCGCCCAGAACAAGTTGACCGCCGTGGGCCGCGAGGTCGCCAGATGGTCGGCGGCTTCCAGGGCCGCCCGCAGCACCTCGTCGCCGGAGCGGTCGCGCAGCTGCTGCACTCCCAGCACGACTCCGTATCCGGCCGCCACGCCGATGGCCGGAGCGCCCCGCACCGCCAGGCGCCGGATGGCGTCGTGCATGGCCGGCACGGATTCGACCGCCAGCCAGCGCTCCTCCAAGGGCAGGAGAGTCTGCTCGATCAAGGTGCAGCGTCCGGGCAGGCCTCCCTCCCAGCGCAGAGTCTCGACATGCAGCGAGGCCCGGTTCATGCGATCGCGCCCTCCGGCGCTTGTCCAGTCAACTTGACGCACAGCTCCAAGTAGCGCGCGGACACGCGTTCCAGGATGGCCGGATCCACCACGGGCGGCGGCGGTTCCTTGTTCCACGGCTGTTGTTCCAGCCAATCGCGCAGGATCTGCTTGTCCCACGAGGGCGGGCTGGTGCCCTCGACCACGTGGCGCGCATCCCAGAAGCGCGAGGAGTCGGGCGTCAGCATCTCGTCGATCAGCATCACGCGCCCGTCGCACTCGCCGAACTCGAATTTGGTGTCGGCCAGGACGATTCCCTCGCGCGCAAGCACCTCGCCGCCGCGCCCGAAGAGGCGCAGCGCCGCGGACTTGGCCGCGTCGTAGAAGGCGTCGCCTACGCGCGCGCGCGCCTCGCGTTCGTCGATCGGGACGTCGTGGGCGGCTTCCTTCGTCGTGGGCGTGAGGATCGGCTGCGGCAGGCGCGCCGCCGGCTGCAGGCCGGGAGGCAAGGGCACCCCGCAGATCGAGCCCGAGCGGCTGTATTCCTTCCAGCCCGAGCCCGCCATGTGGCCGCGCACGACCCACTCGACGCTGGAGGGCCGCGCGCGTCGCACGACGAGCACGCGGCCGCGCAACGATTCGCGCAGGGACGGATCGAGCCCGGGGACGTCCTCGACGCGCGCGGAGACCAGATGGTTCTCGACGATGTCGCGCGTGCGTTCGAACCACCAGGCCGAGATGGCCGTGAGCACCCGTCCCTTGTGCGCGACGCCTTCACGCATCACCACGTCGAAGGCCGAGATTCGGTCGCTGGTGACGAACAGCAAGTGCCGCGCGTCGAGCTCGTAGACATCGCGCACCTTGCCGCTCGACAACAGCGGGAACGGCACGGACGCGCCCGCGCCACCGAGCCACAGATCGACCTTTGGGCTGGTTCCCATCATGGCGGCGGAGTATGGCAGGCAGCCTCGCTCCTGTCGAACGCGCCGCGGGCTAGCATGGCGGTCCATGGACAGGGACGACGACAGGCGCGCGGAGGGCGAGCCGCGCACGCGGGAGTCGCGGCTCGTCGTGGGCTTGGCGCGCTCCTCGAGGATCGCCGGGCGAGTCGAGTCGCCGGCTTCCAAGTCCGTCGCGCAGCGCCGGCTGCTGCTCGCCGCGGCGGCGCATGGACGCACGCGGCTGAGCGGCTTGCCGCGCGGTGGCGATGTCGACGCGGCGCGCGCCCTGATC
>SXXH01000003.1 GCA_005789645.1 Planctomycetia bacterium | reverse complement strand
CTTGGCGCTCTCCGGCTCCGCCGCCGACCTCGAGCCCCACGCGCTCAACTTGCGCGGCTCGGCGTAGAGGATGCTGCGCTCGCCCAAGGGCATCGCCGGCACCCCGCGCGGCACGTCCTTGGACACCCACAGCACCTTGCGGTCGCCGCTGATGGACACCGCCCAGTTGCCCACGTAGAGCACGTCCTGCGCCGCGGTCACCGGCCCGGACTTGGCGCCGGCGGGCAAGTCGCCTTCCTCGACGACGGGCTGGAAGCCGCCCTTGTCGAGCTGGTGGATCAAGACCCCGTCCTGCGAGAACCCGTAGAGCCCGCCGCGCACCATGGCTGGCATGCCGTCGATGGCGATGCCGTAGATCTCGCCGGCGCGGGTGGAGACGGCTCCGGGCATGTGCTCGTCGAAGCCCACGAGTCCCGTGGTGCCCACCACGGCCCAATGCCCCGCCTGCTCGAGCTGCAGCAGGCGTGGACCTGCTTCGTCCGGCAGCGTGTCGGTGGCGAGGTTGCTGGAAAGCACCAGCAAGTTGGCGTCCTTCAGCTTGCCCTTGGCGAACTCGAGGACGGACAGCTTGCGGCCCTCGAGCAAGGTGTAGGCCGGATTGGGCGCCAGGCGCCTCTCCACCCACACGAGCTGCGGTTCCTTGCCGGTGGCGAGCGTCAACTCGCCCGTCGCGCGCTTGAGCACGGCCACTTCGCGTCCCTTGGCCATCTCGATCGCGTGCAAGCCCGACTCGCTGCTGGCGTAGATCCAGCCATCGTGCACCAAGGGCGCGCGCCGCCACTTGCCCGGCAAGAGCTTGATCGCCCGCAGCTCCTTGCCGCGCTGGGCGAAGATGGAGAGCAGCGACTCCTGCACGACGACGACCTGGTTGTCCCACGCCGCCAGGCCGAGCTCGGGGCTCTTGTCGATGTTGGCGACCCCCATCGGAGAACCGTCGACGATCGAGTACGCATGCAGCTTGCGACCCGCGGGACCTTGCACGGTGGCGAACAGCACTTGCCCCCAGGCGACGGGCGCGCTCGTGACGGCCCCGGGCTCCAAGCTCCAGAGCAACTCGGGCATGGTGCGCACGGGCTCGCCCTCGCAGGCGTTGCGCCGCGTGGCCGTGCCCCCGTGCTGGTGCCAGTACGCCTCGCCGCGCGACAGGTCTTGCCCGTGCGCCGCAGGGCCGCCGAAGGATAGGAGGATCGTCGCCGCGAAGATGGCCGTGTCGCGCATGGATGCAGGTGGCCGAAGCCTCGCGAAGTCTGCTACATGCGCGGTGCGCGGGATGCCGCAAAGCCGGTGCCCCTGCGGGCACGGCGAGCCCCGTGGGATGCCCCGACTCAGCGCAGGAAGTCCATCAAGCGATGGTCGTCGTCGTCCTCGAGGCCGGACAGGGCCGAAGACACGAGATCGGCCAGCAGTTCGAAGTCGAAGGGCTTCTCCAGGATCGCCGTGGCGCCAGGGACGAGCTTCTCGAGCTCGTAGAGGTCGCGGAAGCCGGTCATGAAGATGATCGGCACGCGCCAGCGCGCCGACACCGCGTCGGCCAAGGCCAGGCCGTCGCCGCAAGGCATGTTGATGTCGGACACGACGAGGTCGCAGGGCGACTCCGCGAGCACGGCCACGGCCTGGCCGCCCGTGCCGGCCTCGCGGACGGCGTAGCCGCGCGCCTCGAGGCGCAGGCGCAGCGCGCGCCGCAGTTCGGGGTCGTTGTCGACCAGCAGGATCGTGCGGGGGGCGAGCGATCGCCCTTCGGTCCGGCGCGGGTTGGCGTCCATGTCATGTCTCCTTGCGCGCGGCGCGCGCGGCGATGGCTCCGTGCAGCGCGGCGACGACTTCGCGCGGATCGTAGGGCTTCGTCAGGTACGCGTGCGCGCCCTGGCCCAGGGCGAGTTGGCGGGCCGAGTCCTGCACGTTGGCCGAGAGGAACACGACGGGCAGGTCGGCGTGGTCGGGATGGGAGCGCAGGCGCGCGTGCAGCTCGAGGCCGTCGATGTCGGGCAGGCGCACGTCCAGCAGCAGCACATCGGGCGGCGAGGTCGTCGCCATGCGCAGTCCTTCGAGGCCGCTTGCCGCCAGCTCGACGGCGAAGCCGGCCGCGCGCAGGCGTATCGCCAGCGCCTGCGCCAAGGCCAGCTCGTCCTCGACCACCAGCACCCTAGGCGGCATGGGTCTCCTCCCCCACGACCAGCGCGCGCAGCGCCTCGCGCGCGACCGCGGCGCCGGAAGGCCACGGCCAGGCGCCGGCGAGCTCGACCTTGCCCTTGGGCTCCGTCGCGCCGCCCTGCAGGGCCGCCTCGATGCGCTCCAGCCACATGCGTGGATCGTCGGTCGGCCCGAACATGGCCAGGCCCGATCCGTCCGCGGTGCGCAGGACCACGTCGGAAGACCAGGTCGCGCCCACGACCACCCGCCGCAGCTGCTCGATGTCGACGCCTGCACGCGAAGGCCGCGCGAGCAGCAGCGCCACGCTGCAAAGCGGTTCGTCGCGTTCGGCGATGCGCTCGAAGCAGCGCCTCACCACCAGATCCATGTCGTCGGAAGGCATGGTGAACGCGAACTCCGCGCCCTCCCCCGGGCGACTCTTGACCTCCATGCGGCCGAGGTTGAGCCACACGAGCTGGCGCGCGATGTTGAGGCCGAGTCCGAAGCCCTTGACGCTGGGCGCCAGCGCGTTGGGCAGTTGGCTGAACCTGTCGAACAGCATGGCGAGCGAGGAGGGCGACAGCCCGGGGCCATGGTCGCGCACGTGCAGGCGCACGTCGCCTTCCGCCGTGCGGCGGGCGCCGAGCACCACGCGGCCGTCCTGCGGCGAGAACTTGATGGCGTTCGAGACCAGGTTCGACACGACTCGGCGCGCCTTCTCCTCGTCGACGAAGACCTGCGGCAGGTCGGGCTCGAGTTCCTCGACGAGGACCACGCCGCGCGAGGCCGCCTTGCGCTCGAGCAGCCGGCGCACGCCGCCGACGATGTCGGCCACGGAGGAGGGCCGGCGATCCACGCGCAACCTTCCGACGCGCAGCTTGCTGGAATCCAGGAAGTCCTCGACCATGCCGTTCAGGTCGCTGGTGGCCACGTCGATGGTCCGCAGCCAGTCCGCCTGCGACAGGCTCACCGGACCGCCCAGCCCTTCGGCGATGATGGCCGAGTACTCGCGGATCACCGTCAACGGCGTGCGGAACTCGTGGCTGACGTCGTCGACGAAGCGATGCGCGCGCGCCGTGATCTCCTCCAACCTGCGGTTCTGCGCGCCCAACAAGCGGTTGAGCGCGGCCAGCTCCTGCTTCTCGCGCCGCTCGCTGATGTCGCGCACGATCTTGGAAGCGCCCGCGATGGCGCCCGATTCGTCGCGGATGGCCGCGATGGACACGGAGACTTCGAACTCGCGTCCATCGGCCACGATCCGCCTCGACTCGTACTGTTCGACGCGTTCGCCGGACAACACCCGTGCGAGGGCGATAGCTTCCGCGGACCGCTCGGCGTCCGGCGCGAGCAGCGACTCGTCGGAACCGGGATCCGCCAAGGCGCCATGCATCCTGCGGGCCGCCGCGTTGGAGCTGGCGATGCGACCCTCGAGGTCCAACCCGTAGATGGAGTCCTCGGATCCCGCGATGATGGCCGCCATGCGGCGCAACTCGGCCTCGGCCGTGCGACGTTCTTGGATGTCGACGAGCGAGCCGGCCATGCGCAGCGGCCTGCCCTCGACATCCCAACTGGCCTGTGCCTGCGCGTGGAACCAGCGCAACTCGCCACCCCCGTGCAACACGCGGAAGTCGAGGTCGAAAGGTGCCCGTTGCCGCAAGTGGGCCTCGACCGCGGCATCCAAGGTGGCGCGATCTTCGGGGTGCACGCGCTGCATCCAATCCTCGGGGCTTCCCGGCTGCTGCGACGATAGTCCGATCAACTCCCAGAAGCGCGGCGACAACCAAGAGCTGTCGTCGCGGATGTTCCAATCCCAAATGCCCACGGCCGAGGCCTTGACGACGAGTTCGAGTCGCTCTTCGGCGACGCGCCGATCCGTGACGTCGAGGTGGATGCCCGCCATGCGCAACGGCTTGCCATCGGCATCGCGCTCGTACACCTTGCCGGCGTCGTGCACCCAAACGACCGTTCCATCCTTGGCCCGCAAGCGATGGACGAAGCGGTACAAGTCGCTCCGGCCCTCGAAGTGGTCTTGCAGCGCGCTCCATGCCGCCTGCGCGTCGTCCGGGTGGATGATGCGCTCCCATGACCGCACGTGAGGCTCGATCTCGCTTGGATCGAAGCCCAACATGCGACACCAGCGTTCGTTGAAGCGCACCTCGCCCGAGGGGATGTGCCAATCCCACGTGCCTAGCTCCGCACCCTCGACCATCAAGGTCTGGCGCCGTTCGGAAGCGCGCAGCTCCTCGCGCGCCAGCACCGCGCCGGTGATGTCCGACGCCACCGCCATGCTGCCGATGTAGCACCCGGATGCGTCCCGCAACGCCTGGACCTCCACGTCCAACCAAGACGGCGTGCCGTCCCGCCTGGCGCTGCGCAACTCCAGTCGAGCCGATTCGCCGCGGTGCAGGGCCGCTTCGAGCGCCGCCACCGCCGCGGCGTCGGTCTTCGAAGCCACGGGCAGCTCCTCGAAGCACTTGCCGAGCATCTCCTCGGAAGCCATGCCTGTCACGCGCATGGCGCCTTCGTTGATCCACACGATCTTGCGACGGTCGTCGCAGATGAAGACACCGTCGTTCGTGCGCCGCGCCACGAGCGCCAACCGCTCGAGTTCCGCCATGGCTTCGCGGGTGCGGCGCTGCGCGTCGTCCATGCGCTGGGCGAGACTGTGGATTTCGTCGCGTTCCCCATCGAAGGGCAACGGGATGCCATCTCCCCGATCCAAGCTCGCCTCCAGCCGCGCCAAGCGTCCCGTGACGCGACGGCGCATGACCATCAACGTTCCGAACGCGCACGCCACCAACGCCACGATCGCCACTCCACCCAACCGCGAGGCCGCGTCCAGCGGGGCGTCGCGGAAGTCGGAGGCGTCCAGGTGGACCATGACCGCTCCATCCCGGCTGGATGGCAGGGTGCAGTCGTAGGCGCTCGAAGCCTCATGCAGGGATTGCCGCGCCAACCTGGACGCCAACACCGCGCGCAGGTCGACGACGACCTCGTCTTCGGGCAGCATCTCCAGCGGCAATCCACGCCACTCGGCACGCGTGCTGGCCAGCACCACCGCGGGCGTTCCTCCGACCAGCACCGCGAGCGAGAGTTCGGCGTCCTCCGCCAAGCGATCCATGGCGGCATCCAACGACGCATTGGATGCGCCGGACTCTTGCATGACGACCAACGAAGCGGCCATCAAGCGCGCCTGACGGGAGTGCTGTTCACGCAACTGGGCGCGATGCAGCCGCACCGTCGTCCACCCGACGAGCAAGGCGCAGGCGATGAAGAGCAGACCGAGCGGCAACACGACTTGGCGCTCCAACGAGACGAAGCGCGTCGGATGTGCCGCGTCTCCACCTTTGGCGGGCGTGGATGCGACGGTCGCGGTGGTGTCCATGGCGGCTGGACGCACATCGGCGGCGCGTACGCGCAGGAAGCCGCCGACGAAGAGCGTGGACGCTCGATCTTCGCCGCGAAACGGCGCTCGCCAAGCGGATAGCGACGGCTATCCATCCGGCGTGCCAAGCGCGGGAAGGCCTCCGAAGTCCGGCCTGCGTGGACTACGCACACGAACGCAGGAACAGCCGTGCGACGACCGCTCGAGCTCGCGGTCCGAGGCCGCGGCGAGCCACCTCCATCAGCGTATGATCTCCCCATGACTCGCAGCGCTTCGTCACTGGACGCCCTCCGCGTGCTCCGCTTGCCACTGTCGCTCGCCCTCATGTTGGCCGCGTGCTCTCCCCGGCCGCGCATCGAACTCGCCAACCTCACCGGCGTCCCCTTGAGCTCGGTAGTCGTGTCCGGCACCGGCTTTCGCCACGAGGTGGGCGACATGCCGGCTGGCGCGACCATGAACTTCGCGGTGGCCCCCACCGGCGACACCGGACTGGCCGTCGAGTGCTTGCAGTCGGGCGCGCTTCGCTCCCATCCCGCCGCGGGCTACTTCGGCAAGGGCGGCTGGGAAGTGCACGCCAAGTTGCTCTCCGACGGCGGATGGCAGGTCGACGGCAAGCTGCGCTGAAGTCGCCGCCGGCCTGAAGTGGTATTTTGCATACCACTTTTAGAGGCCACTCTTGGCCAGCCATGGCCGCTCCGAGGCGGACCGAGGCGCGACCCGCCAAGCATGGGCGAAGGGCGCGGAGCCCCGCTCCACGCCCTTCGCCTCGAATTCGGGCGCGCGACCGCCGCCGCGGGCCTCAAGCCTTCGCGAGCTTGCCCTGCAGCGCGGCCACGACCATGTCGCCGATCTCGGTGGTGCCGTGGTCGCCGGTGTTGACGCTGCGGATGCGCTTGCTGCGGATCAGGTCGATGATCGTGTTCTCGATCGCCGCTCCGGCCTCCTTCTCGCCGAGGTAGTCGCACATCATCGACGCGGCGAGGATCGCGGCCACCGGGCAGGCCTTGTTCTGGCCGGCGTACTTGGGCGCGCTGCCGTGGATCGGTTCGAACAGGCTGACCTTGCCGGGGTGGAGGTTCCCCGAGGCGGCGATGCCCATGCCGCCCTGCAGCAT
>SXXH01000244.1 GCA_005789645.1 Planctomycetia bacterium | reverse complement strand
CGCCGGCCAGCCGGCCGCGGAGCGTGCCCGGCGCGACGAGCCGGGCCGGAGTGGCGAGGCACGCGACCAGCTCCGCGCGCGCCGCGCGCGCGCCGGCGATCGAGCGCGCGATGCGCCATGGCAGCAACGCCGCGTCGCCCAGCGCGCGGACCAGCTCGCGGCGCACCAACGCGCGGGCTGATGCCTGACCCGATGCCTGGCCCGCATTCCGGTTCGAGCCGCGGACGAACCGTCCGTCGCGCGCGGCGTCGCAGGCCGCCTGCACGAGTCGAAGCGCCTGCTGCGAGTCTTCCGAAAGGACTGCGCTCGCGGCGCGATGGGACTGTGGTTGGATCGCCACCCGAACGCAGGATGGAGGGGGACGGGCGCGGAAGCAAGCCGCAAGGGCGCTCACGCGCTATCCTGCCCGCCCCATGCTGCGCCTCGTGTCGTGGTTCCTCGCGGTGTTCGTGCTGCTGCACCTCTTGCGGCTGGTGCCGGCGGTGGGGCGCCTGTTCGACGTGCCCTTCCTCGGCTTCTTCCTCGCCGCGGCCATCCTGTCGTTCATCGTCGCCCGTGGCGGCGAAGCCATGGCGCGTCGCGCCAGCGCCGCGCGCGTGCGGCGCGAACTCGGCTCGGTCGACACGCCGCACCAGCGCGGCAAGCTTGGCTCGCACCTCCTCTCGATCGGCGCGGCGCGCGAGGCCGAGGGGCACCTCGCGGCGGCCGCGGAGGGCGACGCCGAGCGCTTGGAGTGGAGCTACAAGCTCGGTTGCGCGCGGCTGCAGCTTGGCCGTGCGCGCGAGGCCATCGCGCCCTTGTCGCGGGTCGTGGCGCGCGACGAGGAGCATGCCTTTGGCGCGGCGGTGCTGCGCCTAGCGCAGGCGGCGCTTGCGAGCGGCGACTTCGAGCTCGCACGGCGCGAACTCGAGCGCTTCGAGAAGAACCACGGGCCCACGCCGGAGAGCGCCTGGTGGAAGAGCCGCCTCGCCAAGGCGCTCGGCGATCGTGGCGCGGCGCGCGCGGCTTGCCACGAGGTGTTGTCGTTGCAGGCGCGCGCGACCAAGTTCCAGAAGAAGGCCGGTCGCCCGTGGGCCGCCAAGGCATGGTTCGCGCGCTTTTCCTAGTCGCGCGGAAGCGCTGGCGGCCGGCGCTGGCGGCTCAGGGCTTGCACACCGCAGCTCAGGGCGTGCGGCGCGCGTAGAGATGCTGCGACAGCTCGAAGCAGGCCGCGGTGGTCGCGACGAGGCCGAGCGTGATCCAAGGGTCGAGCGCGTGCTGGGCCATGATGCGCGCGAAGGCGTCGATGTCGGTCAGGCGGAACACCGACCAGTGCGTCAAGGTCTGCACGAGGTAGATGGAGAACTCCGCGAGGAAGAACAGCAGCATGCCGAAGCCGATGGCCATCGGCCGCGAGCTGGCGCAGCTCAGGGCGAAGGTCGCTGAATACAGCGCGAGGAGGAACAGCGACTGGTGCGTGGCCGACAAGAACAGCGGCCAGTGCGCCATGTCCTCGTCGATGAAGCCGAGGAGCCACGGGATCGTGTGCGTGGAGGCGTAGACGGGCAGCGCGACGGCGAGCGCGCCGACGATCCAGCGTTCCGACAGCACGCGCCGGCGCGACATGGGACGCGCCAGCAGGATCTCGAGCGTGCCGCGCTGGGCCTCGCCGGCGACGACGCCCATGGCGAAGACCACCGCGGCCAGCGCACCGACCGAGTTGCAGCCCTTGAAGAAGTGCTGGCCGTTGACGTAGGCGACGATGCCGCCGGCCTCCAGCTGGTCGATCATGCCCTTCAAGGACTCCATCGGCGCCATGTCGCGCAGCGCGTCGATGTTGTCCTCGAAGCTCGGCCAGAAGAGGATCGCGCCGACGAGCAACGCCTCGAGCACGAAGAACCACGCCAACGCGCCCCACAGGGCGAAGCGGTGCTCGCGCAGCATCAGCAGCCCTCCACGCCGTACAGTTCGCGGTACAGCTCGGCCAGCGACAGCTTGCCATGCTCGATCGCTTGCGGCGCTGGCAGTCCCGGCAAGGAGAGGAACCGCGCCAGCCAGTCGCGCGGCTCCTCCGCGACGCGCACGGAGGCGCGCAGTTCGCCGTCGCGGCGCTGCCATGCGATCGTCGCTCCACCGAGGTCGAGCATGGCTCGTTCGAGTCGCGCGTCGTCCGCGCCCGCGACGAAGGAAAGCCGCACGACGCGCGCGGCGCGCGACTTGACCGCTTGCGTGGTCTCGTCGGCGAGGATGCGGCCCGCCTGCACGAAGACGAGGCGCGCGCAGGCGCGGTCGACTTCGCCCAGATGGTGCGAGGACAAGAGGATGGTCGTGCCGCGCGAGGCGTCCTCGAACAGCATCTCGAGCACTTGGCCGCGCTTGGTCGGATCGAGGCCTTCCGTGGGCTCGTCGAGGATGCGCACCGGCACTTCCGGCGCCAAGGCGGCGCAAACGAGCAGTTGGCGCTTCATGCCGTGGCTGAAGGAGCGCACGCGTTTGTCCATGGGCAGCTCCAGCCGCGCCGCCAACGCCAGTGCGCGCTCGAGCGCACCGTGTCCTCGACCGCGCAGGAGCCACTCGAGGTGCTCGCGCGCCGGCAGCTCGCCGTACAAGGCGATCTCGCCGGGCGCATACGCGGCGCGGCGGCGGATGGCGACTCCGTCGCCGACGAGCTTGGCGCCGGCGACGACGATCTCGCCCGCGTCGGGCCGCACGAGCCCGTAGAGACAGCGCAGGAAGGTGCTCTTGCCGCTGCCGTTGGGGCCTAGCAGCCCGGTGATGCCAGGACCCGCCGCGAGGTCGATCCCAGCCACCGCCACCTTGTCGCCGAAGCGCCGCGCCACTGCGCGCGCGACGATCACAGGCGAGCTCGAGGCACCCGTCGAATGGGAGGCATCCGTCGAGTCGGGGACGCGCGTCGTGTTGGCGGGCGCGGGATTGGGGATGGCGGATCGCACTTGCTTCGATTCTACGCCTTGGGGGGGGCGCCTCGATGCGTTTCGCTTGGCGCGCGGCCGCCTGGATCGCAGACTGCGCGAACTTCCATGCGGGATGCAACGCGACCATTGGAGCTCGTCGCCACGCTGAAGCGCGATGTCTTCGGTGTGGTCGAGCTCGTGCGCGGCGAGGAGGGGTTGCTCGTGCGGCGTCGCGCGCGCGCGGGAGCCTTCGACCCGCGCGCCGTGCTGGCGCGGCTGCTCTTGGCGCGCGAGCGTGCGGCGCTCGCGCGGCTCGATGGCCTCGCGGGCGTGCCGCGCTTGTCGCGTCATGATCGGGGCCGCGCCGACGAGTTGGTGCGCACGCACCTCGCCGGCGCGCCGTTGCAACGCGCCATGCGCATCCCGCGCGACTACTTCGACCGATTGGACGAGATGGTCGTGGCGCTGCATGCGCGCGGCGTGTGCCACAACGACCTGCACAAGGAGCCCAACATCCTGGTCGGCGACGATGGTCGACCCGCGTTGCTCGACTTCCAACTGGCGAGCGTGCACTCGGAGAAGCGCACGCGCACCTTCGACGTGCGCGCCGGCGAGGACCTGCGCCACGCCGAGAAGCACCGTCGTCGCTACGCGCGTTTCGGTGGGCTGGAGCACGGCGTCGGGCCGAATGGCGCGGGCGCCGGACGCCGGCGCAGCGCCTTGGCGCGCGTCTGGCGGCACCTCGGCAAGCCAGCCTGGGATTGGCTGCGTGGGTCCCTGCTGCGCACCCGCGAGCTCGAAGGCGGCCGCCCCGACGCGGGGCCTTGGCCGGCGTGGACCGATGCCGTCGGCAGGCGTACCGGCGACTTGGCGGATCGCCCCTGACCCCGGCGCAGGAAGGGTCGGCTGGTGGGGGCGCTGGCTGCTGTCAAGGAAACTTGACAGCTTGCCCATCCGACGCCTGCTCGGCCCTCAGAGGATGTCTTCGCGGTAGATCCAGCCCTTGCGGTCGGGCGCGCCGCGCGCCACGAGGCGCCACAGGTGCTCGGGGCCGACGACCGCGAGGTACTCGCGCTCGCCATCCTTGGTCTGCAGCAGGATGCGCCCGGAGACGAGGCCTGCAAGGCGCTTTTCGTGCTCGCGCTCCTCGGGCACGACGAACACGCCGGCGCCGATGTATTCGGGGTGTCCGCGCAAGCGATCCGGCACGGTGGTGACGAGACCGAAGATGCGCGGATCCTCGAGCACGACCACCTTCTCCTTCCAAGGACCCGCGGCGTCGCGGCCGTGGACCCAGAGCGTCTCGCCGGCCTTGGGCGAGCGGAACTCGAGCGTGCAGTCGGGCAGGCGGATCTCGGTCGAGGCGGTGTAGATCGGGCCACCCACCGGTTCGATGACGACCTTCTCGATGCTTGGGCCGTCGCCGAACCACGAGGTGACTTCCGCGGGGCCGGAGCGCGCCGAGCGTCCGAGGAAGACGAGGCCGTAGTCGGTGCACACGCCCAACTCCTCGCCGCCACTGGTCTTGATGTGCACCACCGGTTCCGACAGGGTGCGCACACCCGTGCAGGCGCCGAGGAACGGCAGCAGCAGAAGGAGCGGGAGAAGCAGGCCGTGGAGGGTGTTGCGCGGGCTCATTCGAAGCGTTCGTACCAAGTGCGATA
The DNA here is from genome assembly GCA_005789645.1 of Planctomycetia bacterium. Lineage (GTDB taxonomy): Bacteria > Planctomycetota > UBA1135 > UBA1135 > SXXH01. The sequence continues at coordinate 12,860 of SXXH01000244.1, read as the reverse complement.
GTAGTCGTTCTCGGGGTCGAGCTCCATCGCCAGCCCGGCCCAGCGCTTGGCCTCTTCGTCGGCGAGCTTGACTACCTCGCCCTCCGAGATCTCGAGACCGCCACCGCCTCCGGCTCCTCGGCCGGTGCGCATGTTCAATCTGCCGACCTTGAGGGCCGAGAGATCGTAGTAGATGTCCGCGTCCAGCGGGTCGAGCTCCAAGGCCTTGACCAGATCCGCCTTGGCCTTGTCGCGGGCGCCGGAGAAGGCGTGGGCCTTGCCCCGGCCCACGAAGGCGCGCGGGTCGGTCGTGCCCAGCTCGATGGCGGCGTCGAGGTCGGCGATGGCCTCCTTCAGTTCGAACCTACGCAGTTGGTTCAGCCCGCGCTTGAGGCGCGCCGTGGGGCCCTCGATGGGGATCTGCTTGATGTAGTCGATCCACTGGGCCTCCAGCTTCTCGACGTCCTTTTCGCCCAGCCGCTTCAGGAGGTGGGCGCGGATGTCCTCGGGCTTGACCCCGAAGCCCAGGCCCATCGCCTCGGAGGGGATGCCCTTGGCGCGCGTGTAGATCTCCTTGAAGAAGCGGTTGAAGTTCTTCTGGTGCTTGCCGCCTTCCCACGTGTTGAGGAAGTAGACGAACGACCAGGCGTGCGCGTACTCGAACCCGTCGAAGGCGTTGCGGTCGAGCTTGAACATCGTCTCGAGCTTGGTGTAGCCACGCCCGCCGGCGCGCTTCTTCTTGGCCTCGCCCGTGGTGGCTTGCGCGCCTTGCGTCACGCCGATCGCCTCTTGCACCGTCAACACGCGGTCGAGCTGCGGCTCGCCGGGCTCGATGACCAGCTTGCCCTTCTTGTCGCGGTAGACCTTCGAGCTGCCGTAGTAGTCCGCCACCGCCTCGTTGAGCCAGATCTGCTCCTCGTACTGCGGGTCGATCAGGTACGTCAGCAGGTGCGTGCACTCGTGCAACGCCACCCAAGTGGACTGCTCGGGCTCTTGATAGTCGTGGTAGAAGTTGAGGGTCTTGTCGTAGGACCAGAAATAACCCAAGGTTCCCGGTCCCAGGTCGTCCGCCGCCGCGTTGGCGTGGAAGTCGTCGTACGACTTGTAGATGTTGACGACCATCTTCGTGCGCATCAGGGACGGCGTCGGCTTGATGCCGATCCGGTTGTCCATGAGCGCGTAGTACGTCTCGAGCAGCTCGGCGTAGTACTCCAGCAGCTCCGTGCTGGTGTTCGTCTTGAACACGAAGTGCTGCGTCTCCTTCTCCCAACCCGCGCCCCAGGTCGAGCGCGCCTTGATCTCCTCGATGCGCTTGGCGGCTGCGGCCTGCTCCTTGGCGCGCTCGGACTCGTAGGCGGGCTTCGACCACCACTTGGAGCGGTACCTCACGAAGCCCTGGGCGAGCTTCTCCTCCTCGTCCTTGTTGGCCGGGACGTAGTCGCTCATGTCGCCCTCGACCTCGATCGAGCGCACCAGCGAGCGGTCCTTGACGACGATCTCGCCGCCGGTCTCGAAGGTCAGCTTCAGCGCGCCGTCCACCTCGCGCGCCTTGGCGGGCGTCACGACGCGGCCGTCCTTGGTGACGATCCGGTCGGCCAGCGCGTCGGGCGCGCAGAGGAGGAGCAGGAGGGCGGCGCCGACGTGGCCGGCGAAGTTCTGGTGTCGCATGCGGGTCACTTGGAGATGATGTAGTCCTTCCACGATTCCGTCAGCAGCTCCATGTCGATGCCGCGGAAGGCGTCCTCGACCGCCTGGTTCAAGTTGCCGGTCATCGCCAGCGTCTTGAAGTACGTGTCCAGAATCTTGTCCCAGTCGGCGTTCCAGTTCTTGGCTCCCTTCTTCTTGCCGGTGCGCAGGAAGTAGATGAAGGACCAGCCCTGCGCGTAGTTCTCGCCGGCGCCGGCGCCGTACTTGTTCTGGCCGTAGTACTCCTGCTGCGTGAACCTCACGAGGTCCGCGAGCGGCACGAAGTGGTTCCTGCGGATCAGGTCGCGGATTTCCTCGACGCGCCAAGCGGCCTTCTCCTGCTCGAAGCGTCCGCCGTACCACTTGTAGCCGGAGTAGTAGTCGCCCGTGCCTTCGTTGTACCAGCTGTGCGGACTGATGTTGCCGTACAGGTAGAAGATGTACTGGTGGAAGGCCTCGTGGTTGAGCACGAGCCAGGTGTCGTTGCGGCCGCCGCCCTTCTGGTCGTCGTAGATGACGAGTTCCTGGTGCACCCACATCCAATATCCCGCGCTGCCGGGTGGCCCGCCGTAGCTATGGTAGGCGGCCTGGTCGGTCATGACGCGCACCACCGAACAACGCGACAGCTCGCGCGGATCGGCGTCGCCGAGGATCTGCTTGGCGAGGTCCGATTCGCCCGCGCGCTCGCGCTTCTCCGTGTCGGACCCGGTCTGCAGGCCCTCGCCCGCCTTGCGCAGTTCCTGCGCCTTCTCGTACGGGTAGTCGACCTCGAACTGCTTGCGGATGGCCTCGAGGCGCTCCTGGAGCTCCTTGATGAACGCCTTGTCCTCGTGGTCGGAGAGGATGAAGTAGTTCGGAGTCTCGTGGAGCTTCCACTTGCCGCCGAGCTTGGCCACCTCGGTCTGCAGCTTGGCGCGCTTCTGCGAGCGCACGTCGTCGCCCGCCGCCGTCGCCGAGGCCAGCGCCTTGACCGCCACCGGCGCGAAGCTCTTCGCCATCTGGTCGAACGGACCTTCCCACTTGGCGGCCTTCTTCGCGTCGCCCGGGTAGACCACGACGAACGCCACGTCGACGTTCTCGTGCAACTTGAAGCTCCACGCCTTGATCCAGCCGCCTTCGCCCGACTCGTCGAGCCCCGACCACTCGTGCACCTTGGCCGGCACCTTGTTGATCGTCGTGTCCTTCGGCGCGCCCTGCGACTTGTAGGTGCGGCCGTACTCGGCCGTCACCCACGCCACCACGTCCTTGCGGCCCGGCCCCGACAAGTCGATCTTGGGCTTCTTGTCGTCGCCCTCGGCCTTGGGCTCGTCCTTCTTGCGGCGGTCGAACTTGACGAGGTGCGCGTCGATGTAGAGCTGCTTGCCGCCGACGAGCACGTACTTCTCGAGCGGCGGCGTGAACTTGGCGATCAGGTTCGGCTCGCCCGGCTGCGGCGGGATGAGGTCCCACTCCGCCGGCGTCTTCATCTTGAAGCCCAGGTCGACCGAGTCCTCGTAGAACTTGCCGACCTTGGGCGCCTGCACCTGCGCCCCGACCGGGACGGCCGAGACGACGAGCAGGCACAGGAGCGCGTACAAGCGCCTGAGCGGGGCGCGAATGGGTGAAGGGCGTTGGTGTGTACGCATGGGGCGCGGGGGGCGGGGTGCCTGTGCGCGAGACGATTCTCGCGCAAGGGTGGCGCCCGGGTGGGTGTCTACGCCGCTTGGGGGGCGTCCTTGCAAGGATGCTCGCCGGCGGGCCCTCATGAGACTCCCCCGGCCCGCCCTGCCGCAAGTCCCGGCGGGCGGGTGCTTGCAGAGGACTTGCGCCTTCGGGTCTGCGACAAGTGCCGTTCGAGTCGCGCTTTTTGCACAATGGCGGCACGATGAACTCGAAGATCCTGATTGGTCTGGTGCTTGTGGCCGTCGCGGCGGGCTCCTTCTTCTTGCTCCGATCCCCGCAGGATGGGGAACGAACCACCCAAGCCATCGAGGCTGCGACGGTGGAGGCCGAAACCGTCGCGGCCCGGCCGCAAGCCGAGCTCGTGGCCCCCGACTTGGCCGACGCCCCGTCAGGCAACGAAGCGCGCGCGGTGGCCACGAGCGAAGTCGAGGCCAAGCCGGCGGCGGCCACTCCCGCCAAGTCCTCGGGCCTGGTCCTCGTGGGCCGCATCGTCGACGAGACGGGTGCGCCCATCGCCGGCGCCGATGTCAAGGCGGCTGGTTCGCAAGGCGGCCCCGAGTTCGGCCTCGACGAGATCGACGCCGACATGTTCGGTGGTTGGGTGGTGATCGATTCCGCCACGAGTGGCGCGGACGGGCGCTTCGAGCTGCCCATGCAGCGCAAGGCCAACACGGTGCAGTTCGCGGCGCGCAAGCAAGGCTACGGCCCGTTGGACCAGCGCCTCGACGTGCAGCCCGGCCGCCACGAGGTCGGAGATGTGCGGATGACGCGCGGCGCCGTGGTCGCGGGACGCGTCGTCAACACCGCGGGTCGCGGCGTCGAGGGCGCCACCGTCCACAGGAAGCGCGTCGGCGGCGACATGATGGCCCAGTTCAACCCGTTCCCCGGTCCGGTCGTGGCCACGACCGACGCGGCGGGTGCCTTCGTCGTCGATCAACTGGCGCTGGGCGACTACAAACTCGTCGTCAAGCATCCTGAACACCCCGACGCGAGCTTGGACGGCAGCACCAGCCAAGGATCGGAGCGCGTCTCCGGCCTCGAGGTGCGCCTCGCCGATGGCGCCACCATCATGGGCGTGGTGTCCGGCTTGGAAGGCAAGTGGAGCGAGGATCTGCGCGTCGCCGCCAGCAAGGTGGGTGGCGGGGCCTTCGGGATGCCCGACTTCACGGGCGGCCGCCGGGCCAAGGTCGCCAAGGACGGCAGCTTCCGCTTGTCGGGCTTGGCGGCCGACACGAACTACCGCTTGGCCGTGGCGCGCGGCGACAAGCCGAACATGGCGCAGATGATGGGCGGCCGCCGCGGACGCGAAGGCGTCGAAGCCAAGAGCGGCGATGTGGGCGTGCGGGTGCCGCTGGTCGACGAGACCGCGCTCGTCGGCCAAGTGGTCGATGCGCGCAACAAGGCGCCGCTCACGAAGTTCCGCGTCGAAGCTGGGCGCGGTTGGCTCGTGCCCTTGGCGGACGACACGGGCAAGCCGCAATCCAACTTTCCCGAGGGCCGCTTCCGCCACGCGAACTTGATGCGCATGGGTCCCGAGGCCAAGCTCGACTTGAAGGTCGTCGCCGATGGCTTCCGCACCTTCGAGAAGAAGGGCATCGAGGTGCCGGACGGCGTCGTCACGGACCTCGGCCTGATCGAGCTGGAACCCGCACCCATGGCGCGCGTCGTGGTGCTCGACGCGACCACTCGCCAGCCCATCGCCAACGCCAAGGTCAACCTCGAGGTGCTGCGCGACGACGACGATGGCCCGAGCATGGTCGTCTCCGCCATCGGTGGCGACGACGAAGGCGAGTTGCCGATGATGCCGAGCGGCGAGACGCGCAGCGGCAAGACCGACACGGATGGCGTCGCCTTGGTGGCGATGGAGACCGGCAAGCGCCTGCGCGCGGTCGTGCGCGCCAAAGGACGCGCCGATTGGACCGGCGCCGCCTTCATGGCGCCCGCCGACGGCGAACAACTCATCGAGGTCTTGCTCGTCGAGGGCGGCACGGTGCAGGTCAAGGTCGTCGACACGGTCGGCAATCCCGTGGCCAAGATCGCCGTCGAACGCGACGAGGGCGAGTCCAGCGTGCGGGTGTTCACGATGGGCGGCGACCGCAAGACGAACTCCAAGGGTGTCCTCGAGTTCGCGAACCTCTTGCCCGGGCCGCAACGCTTCCGGGTCAAGCAGGACGGCATGTTCGGCGGCGCGCGCATGGGCCGCACGCGCATGGCGCGCAGCGCTGGCTCGGAGGGTGCGGCGGTCTTCGCCGAAATGGGCCCCGACGAGGAGCCGGAATGGTCCAGCGTCGATGTGGCGGACAAGGGCAGGCATGAACTCGTGCTGGTCGTGCCGGCGCGCGCGATGCTGGTCGGCGTGGTGCGCGAGGGCGGCAAGCCCGTGCCCGGACTGCGGGTGCGGCTGTCGAATGACGGCCAGATGGAGTTCAACTTCGGCGGTGGCGAGTCGGGCGCGAAGACGGATGCCGAAGGCCGCTTCGAGCTCGCCGGCGTCGAGGCGGGCAAGCAAAAGCTCCTCGTCAGCGGCCCGCGCCGCGCCATGACGCACGAGCAGGAGATCGAGATCTACGCCGGCGACAACAAGATCGAGATCGACCTGCCTTCCGCCACCATCGAAGGCCGCATCGTGTCCGTCGACGGTACGCCGATGGCGGGGGCCAAGGTGAAGGCCATGCTAGCTCCCAAGGACAAGGGTGATGGGACTGCTTCGATCGAGATGGCGACGGTCGTCGCCTTCGACGGCGGCGAGGTCGGTGGAGAAGTGGTGGAGTTCGGCATGGGACAGAACAACGCCGCCACCACGGACGCGCAGGGCCGCTACACCTTGCGCGGCGTGCGCGCCGGCGTGGGATTGATCGTCGAGGTCAAGGCCAAGGAGTGCCAGCCCAAGCGCAGCGAGCCCTTCGAGTTGGCGATCGACGAGGTGCGCGCCAACGTGGACTTCGTCGTGCAACCGGGTTGCACGCTCGAGGTGTCCTTGCGCAGCGCCGACGGTCGCCAGCGCGGCTTCTTCGCCCGAGCCGTCAAGCTCGACGACAAGGGCGAGGAGACTTCCGAACAATCCTCGCAGTTCGCCCAGCGTGCCAACACCAAGCTGTCGGGGTTGGCGCCCGGACGCTGGCGCGTGAGCATCAATCCGGTGTCTTTCGGCGAGGAGGGTGGCGGGCAGGACAAGGATCCCGAAGCCAAGGAGATCGAGCTCAAGGTCGGCCAGAAGAACGAGCTGGTCTTCGATCTCTGAACCCGCTCGACCGCCCAGCTCCGCCCCACATGGGTGGAGCCTGGCGGAGCCGGGCCTCGCCGGGCGAAGTCCCATGTAGGGACATGTAGCCGAGCGTCCGTGGACCGTGGGGCGGTCTGGCACTCTCTCTCGCGCAGGGGAGGGCTCGGCAGGCCGAAGCCCCTCCCATTTGGCCTGTGCGCGCGCCCGGACTTGGCTTTGCCCGCCGGAGTTGCTTTCCTCGCGTAAGATGAAGTCCTCGGGTGGCGCGCGCGTGAGGAATCGCTTGGTGCTGGGCCTTGTCGCCGTGACCGGCCTTCTGGCATGGCTGTACTTCGCGCGCACCGGCGGCGAAGTGCGGGCGCAAGCCATGGAGGCGCTCGAGCTTGGCGAGGATCGCTCCAACTCCTCCGACGAACTATCCACGACCGATGCTGCCGCCACGCGCGACTCGGTCGAGGCCGCGCTTGTGCCCGAGGTCGACGCTGCATCGTCACAAACGCGCGCGGTGCCCGCCGGCAAGGCGCGCCTCTCCGGTCGCGTCGTCGATCGCCAAGGCCGTCCCATCGCCGACGCGCGCGTCATCGCCGCCACCAGCGACAACTGGTACGCCGTGCCCATCGACGCGGAGCGCGACCTGCTCGAGGCGAACCAGATCGACACGATCGAGACGCGCACGGATCGCGAGGGGCTCTACGACTTCGGCGAGCTCGAGCCCGGCGCGGCGCGCCTGTGCGTGCGCGCCAGCGGCCACGGTCCATGGTACGGAGCAGGCGAGACGTTGCCCGAGGGCGTGGAGACGCGGCTCCCCGACGTGGTGCTCGACGCGGGCATCGTCGTGCGCGGCAAGGTGGTCGATCCGCGTGGCGCGCCGATCGCGGGGGCCACTGTGCTCGTCGCCTACGACTGCATTCGTCGCAAGAGCAAGCTGATGCTGCCAGGGCGTGGTGCGCCCGTCGCCAGCACGAACGCCGATGGCGAGTTCGTCGTCGACCAGTTGGCGGCCGGTCCATGGCACCTCTACGCCGACGACGGCGTGCACTTGACGGGCGAGGCGCGCGGCGAATTGGCGCGCGCCGGGCTCGAGGAAGGCGGCGTGCGCATCGAGCTGGGCGAATCTTGGCGCATCTCCGGCAAGGTCGTCGCCAAGTCGGGTTCGGCCCCGGCGGGGTTGCGCGTGTCCGCGCGCCTCGTCGTCGAGGACGCCCGGCAGCAGGAGCGGCAAGAAGAGCAGGAGGACGCTTGGGTGTTCTCCAACGCGAGTCGGGCCGCCAGCGACGATCCGGCGCGTTCCGAGGCCGTGGCGCGCGTGCGCCACGCCTTGGTCGACGCCGAGGGCGCATTCCAGCTCGGTTCGCTCGTGCCAGGCCGCAAGTACCGCCTCGGACTGGCCCGTCCGCGTGCCGACGGCAAGGGCTGGCGCTCTGTCGCGACCGAGGAGCTCAAGCCCGTCGAGGCGGGCGAGCGCAACGCGCTGATCGTGGTCCGCGCGGCCACGAGCCTGGTCTTCAAGGTGGTCGATGACGCCACCGGCGCGCCGCTCGAGGATCTACTCGTGTGGGGCGGCCAAGGTCGCGAGCGCATGCTGCGCGACGACGCCGGCAAGCCTATCGCCAAGTTCGTCGGCGGCGTCGTCGAGTGGCCAGAGTTGCGCGTGCAGGCGAACGGCAAGCCCTTCCAATTGCGCGTCGCCGCCACCGGGTACAAGGACCACGAGGCGCGCAACCTCAATGTGCAATCCGGTCGCGTGAACGAACTCGGCGAGGTGCGGCTCGTCCCGACCACGGTGGTCGAAGCGCTCGTCTACAAGGAAGGCACGCGCGAGCTGGTGCCTGCTGCGCGCGTGATCCTCGCCGACCGGTCGGAGGACGACCTGCGCGAGATCTCCGAGCGCGGCTTCGACCAGGACCTCACCTGGGATCCGCTGCTCAAGCACGCCATTGCCGATGACCAAGGTGTCGCGCGCTTGACTGCGCCAGCCGGCAAGCACACGGCCGTGCAAGCCAGCGCCAAGGGCTGCGTGCCCGGTCCCATGGTGCGCGTGCTGGTCGGCGATTCCGGCGTCACCAAGGTCGAGCTCTTCGTGCGCTCCGGCGGCGTGGTCGAGGTCGTGGTCGACGATGGCGCCGGCAATCCAGTGCCGCGCCAGTCGATCCAGCACATGCTCCCGCCCAAGCCCGGCGACGACGACGAGCAGTGGGGCGAGTCCTTGCGCACGGACGACAAGGGCGTCGCGCGCTTCGAGGGACTCGTCGAAGGACTCCACAAGTTCCGCGTCGAGAAGGAACAAGGCAATGTCTGGACCTGGGGCGAGGTCGAGGAGCAGGAGGAGCCGTGGTCCGAGGCGCGCGTCGCCTCGGGCGTCGTCGCCAACTTGCGCCTGCACGCCAAGCCGCGTGGCTCGCTCGAGGGCGTGGTGCGCGAGGACGGCCGGCCGCTCGCCGACGCGGCCGTGCGTCTGGTCCCGTACAACCCCGACATGCAAAGCGGCTGGGCCGGCTGGGGCGGCGAGGACGACCCGCTGCTCGCGATGTGCGACGAGGAGGGCCGTTACCGCTTCGAGAGCATCCCGGTGGGGACCTATCGCTTGTTCGTCACCCACGAATTGCGGCGCCACGCCAAGGAACTGCGCGCCGAGGTGCACGGACTCGGCAGTCGTCAAGACATCGACCTGCAGGTCTCCAGCGTGGCGGGGCGCGTGCTCGACGAGGACGGCAACCCCTTGGTCGGCTTGCAGGTCCAGTTGTGGGTCGATGGCGAGCGCATCGAGGTCGAGCCGCCCTACAAGCTCGTCTACGAGGAGGACGAGCGTGGTGGCGGCGATGTCGATTGGAAGGAGTCCGCCGCGGCGAGCACGAAGACGGACGCCTCCGGCGCCTACATCATGCGCGGCGTGCAGACCGAAGCGGGCTTGACCGTGGTGGCGCAGGGTCGTTGGACCGAAGAAGGGCGCATCGGCCCGTTCACGCTGGTCGATGGCGAAGTGCGCCACGGCGCGGACTTCAAGTTGCGCCGCGCCGGCGATCTCGTCGTGCGGCTCGAGCGGCCGATGGGGGACGACGAGTTGCTGCAGTTGCAGCTCGTCAAGCAGGATGGCGCCGGCGAGTTGCGCCGCGACTTCGCGCTGGGGCGTTGGAACGACCGCGAGCGCTTGCGCGGCCTGGTCCCCGGCGAGTGGAAGTTGCGCTGGCAACGCCACGCGCAAGGAGGTCCGCAAGGCGTGGCCAAGGAGGTCGACGTGACCATCCAGGTCGGACGCGAGACGCGCCACGTGATCCAAGGCCTGTAGCGGCGCGCGCGAACGAGTCGCACGCCCTTCCCATGCCGAGGATCTTCGCCTACCTTCAACGTCGATGATGGGCGGCTACGACGCGGCGTTGATCGACCTCGACGGCACCTTGGTCGAGGGTGCCGACGGCCTGCTCGAGGAGAACATCGCCGCCTTGCGCGCTGCCGAGGCGCGCGGCAAGCGCGTGATGATCGCCACCGGTCGCTCGACCATCTCCACTCGGCCGGTGCTCGAGCGCCTGGGCCTCGAGACGCCCGCCATCGTGTTCAACGGCGCGGGACTGTGGTGCCCACGGCGCGGTCGCATGCTCGAGGAGCGCATCTTGTCGGGGCGCACCCTCGCGCGCGCCCTCGACTTCGGCGCGCACCACGGCTTGATGACCATCCTCATGGCTTCCGAGCTGAAGTGGGCCTCGCCGCCGACGAACGCCGTCGAGGAACGCGCGCTCCAGGGCCTCAAGGGCCTCGAGATCGTCTCGCGCGACGAACTTGCCTCGAAGGAGTTCATCGTGCGCGTGACGCTCTTCTCCGCCACCCACGACGCCTCGGAGCGCTTGATGCAGGAGGCCGAGGCGCACATCCGCCAACCGGTCTACACGACGCACTTTCCGTTGTCGGTGCTGCACTCGCACCGCGAGAGCCCGATGTCGGTGATCGACATCCACGCTCCCTGCCGCGGCAAGGCCGAGGGACTGCGCGTGCTGCGCGACATGCACGGCATCCCGCCTGGACGCGTCGTCGCCATCGGCGACGCCACCAACGACCTGCCCATGTTCGCCGCGGCGGGTCTGGCGCTCGCCACCGAGGACGGCATGGAGGAAGCACGCCGCGCCGCCCACCAGATCATCGGCAAAGGCGGCAGCGCCGCCATCGCGCGCGCCATCGAGGAACACCTGCGCTGAGCATCGGCGCCGAGCACCTGCGCTGAACGTGGTCCAGCGCGCCAGGCGCGCCGTCGCTACTTCGCCGTGGCCGCGGCGCGGCCACGACCGCCGGCGTCACGATTTCGACTTGGACTTGGTGTCGGACTTCGCCGCGGGCTTCTTGGCGGCCGCTCCCGCGTCGGAGGGCTTGGACTCGATCGGCTTGGCTTGATCGACCTTGGACTCGCTCGCCTTGGCGGGCTCCGGCGCGCTCGAGGCGGCCGAATCCTTGTCCTTCCGGGCGTCGCTCTTGTAGCCCTCGGAGCGGTAGTCGGTCAGGTAGAAGCCAGCACCCTTGAAGAGGAAGCCCGCGCCGGCGCCGATCTTCTTCTCGAGGCCGTTCTTGCCGCACTTGGGGCACTTCTTCTTGGGCGCGTCCTTCATCGAGTGGAAGATCTCCAACTCGTGGCCGCACTTGACGCAGTGGTAGTCGTAGGTCGGCATCAGGCCGCTCCGTCGCCTGCCGCTGGCGTTCCATTCGACGCCGCGGGCGCGCCGGCGACCTTGACTTGCGCCGGGCGCAGCACGCCTTGCGTCGAGGTCCAGCCGCGCCGCAGCACGGCGACGATCGACCCCGCCGGCTTGTCGAGCGCCTCGACGCTCTCGACGGCTTCGTGCAGCGCCGGGTCGAAGGCCCCGTTGGCCGCGATGGGCTTGACGCCCTCGCGCTCGAGCGCCTGCAGCAACACGCCGCGCGTCATCTCGACGCCGGCGAGCAGCCCCTTGGCGTCGGCGTTCTGGCACGGACTCGCGCAGGCCATGTCGAGGTAGTCGAGCACGAGCAGCAGCTCGGCGTAGAAGCCCTTCTTCGAGCGGTGCACAGCCGCGTCGATGTCGCCTTGCACGCGGCGACGCAGGTTCTGGTAGTCGGCTTGCGCCCGTTGCCAATTGCGCAGGTACTCGTCGCGTTCGCGCACCAGCTCGCCCTGCGGGCCCGCCGACATCGTCTCGCCGTCCCCTGGCTGTCTCGCCTCGCCGCCGTCCGCTGCGGCGTCCTGATCGGGGACTTCGGCTTCGGACCGGGCTTGGGCTTCTTTGTGCTCGGAAGGGGACATGTGCTTGGGCCTGGAGGCTCCGCGACGCGACTGGCGCGCGCGGCGCTGATCAGAGCAGGTTCTTGATCTTGTCGAAGAAGGACTTGCCGCCGGCCGACTTCTTGTCGATCTCGGAGTACTCCTTGAGGAGCTCCTTCTGGCGGTCGCTGATCTTGCCGGGGATCTCGACGTCGACGCGCACGACGAGGTCGCCGCGTCCGCGCCCTTCGATGTGCGGCAGTCCCTCGCCCTTGATGCGCATCACCTTGCCAGCCGGCGTGCCGGCGGCGATGGAGAGCGAGGCCTTGCCGCGCAGCGTGGGGATCTCCACCTTGTCGCCCAGCACCAGTTGGGCGTACGAGAAGGGCAGCGCGCACAAGAGGTCGGCGCCCTCGCGCTCGAACGACTTGTGCTCGATCTCGCGCACGACGCAGTACAGATCGCCGCGCGGCGCGCCCGCTTCGCCGGCGTCGCCTTGGCCTTCGATGCGCAGCGTCATGCCGTCCTCGACGCCGGCCGGGATCTGGATCTCGATCTCGGCCTTGTCGTCGACCTTGCCGGCTCCCTTGCAGTTGCCGCACGGCGACTCGATGGTCTGTCCGGCGCCGCGGCAAGCGGGGCAGGGGGCCGCCATCGTGAAGAAGCCTTGGTTGCGGTGGACTTGCCCGCGGCCGCCGCAGGTGCGGCAAGGAGTCGGGCCGGTGCCGGGCTTGCAACCCGAGCCCTTGCATGTGCCGCAGTTCTCCTTGCGCTTGAGCGAGATCGTGCGCTTGGCGCCGGTGTCGATCTCCTCGAGCGTCAACTCGACCTGGATCTTGAGGCTGCGGCCCTGGCGCGGTCCGCCGCGGCGACGACCACCGCCGAAGATGTCGCCGAAGATCGAGCCGCCGAACTGCTCGAAGATGTCCTCGATGTTCGTGAACTGCGGGCCGGCGTACTCGCCCCCCTGGCCGAAGGCTTGGTGGCCGAACTGGTCGTAGCGCTTCTTCTGCGCCTCGTCCGACAGCACGCCGTAGGCTGCGGCGGCCTCCTTGACCTTGTCTTCGGCCGCCTTGTCACCCGGCTTCT
>SXXH01000243.1 GCA_005789645.1 Planctomycetia bacterium | reverse complement strand
TGCTTGTACTGCGCGGGGTGCGTCTGCAGCTTGACAGGAGGGCGATCGTGGGTGGTCGTGGCCATCGGCGGAGCGGTCGTTGTGGGCAGAGGTCGTGGCGTGTAGCGATCCAGCTTGACACGGACCATGTGGGAAGTAGAATTCCCGCATGGCGATGTCTAGCCATCTCTGCTGCTCAGAATAGCCTTCGCATGGAACAAGCCAACCGATTCTTGAAGGAAATGGGACGCCGCCTGCGCCAAGCGCGCACCCAAGCTGGTTTGTCCGTGTCGGAGCTGGCGCGGCGAGTCGAGTTGTCGCGCCGCCACCTGACGGAGGTGGAGGCGGGGCGGGCCAACTTGTCGGTGCTGACCCTCGCGGCGCTCGGGCGCGAGTTGCACCTCGGAGCTTCGGCGCTCTTGCCTTCCTTCGACGGTGGGCGGCGCGACGGTCGCATCGCGCTGGTGGGACTGCGCGGGGCGGGCAAGTCGACGCTCGGCCGGCGGCTCGCGCTGGAGCTGGAGGCGCCCTTCGTCGAACTCGACGCCGTCGTGGAGCAGCTCGCCGGCATGGGCTTGTCGGAGCTCTTCAGCACGCATGGCGAGGCGGGCTACCACCGCTTCGAGGCCGAGGCGTTGGAGCAGGTGCTCGCGTCCGCCGGGCGCTGCGTGGTCGCGGCGGGCGGCTCGATCGTGACCTGCGAGCCCAACTTCGCGCGCCTCAAGGAGGGCTGCACCACGGTGTGGCTGAAGGCGGCGCCGCACGAGCACTACCAGCGCGTCGTCGACCAGCGCGATCTGCGGCCGATGACGAACAGGCCGCGCGCCATGGGGGAGCTCGAGGCCTTGCTCAAGGCGCGCGAGCCCTTGTATCGCAGTTGCGACCTGGCGCTCGACACCTCGGCGCGCGGCATCGACGAGTGCGTGGCGGAGCTGGCGCGCCTTGTCAAGGATGCTTGACAGGGCGCGCCGTGCCGCCCGGCGCGCCTTTAATCGAGCTTGCGCCAACCGCGCGGCACGAGCAGCAGCGCGCCGGCGGCGGTGATGGCCGGCCCCAGCGGCATGTCGAACTCGAAGCTGGCGAACGATCCAAGCGCCACGGCCGCGAGTCCCGCCGCGCTGGCGAGGAACCAGTAGCCGCGCATCGAGCGTGCCCAAGGCCGCGCGGCCAAGGCGGGCAGCACCAGCAGGCCGAAGGTCAGCACGGGCCCGACGATCAGCGTCGACAGCGACACCGACAAGCCCACCAGCGCCTGGTGCACGAGCTCCCAGCGCTGCACGCGCTTGCCCAGCACGCGCGCGCCCTCCGGGTCGAATGCGCAGGCCAACAGGTCGTTGCGCGTCCACGAGAAGGCGAGCAAGACGAGCAGAAGGCCCACGCCGATCGTCTCGAACTCGTGCACGCCGACGCCCAGCAGTTCGCCGGCGAGCAGGTCGTCGACGTGCCCGCGTCCGACCGGCGACAGGCGTCCGAGGATGTACGACAGGGCCGAGGCCAGCGCGAAGGCCGCCGCGACGCGCACGGGCTCGAGGCCCGCCGGTCCGCGCCGCGCCGCGAGGACGAGCAGCCACGAACCGAGGAACACCGCGCCCGCCGCCCACGCGAGATGCCAGTTCGTGCCCGCGTGCGGATCATTGAGCGCCTGGTCGACGCTCAAGCCGCCCATGCCGAACCTGTCGATCCACCACGGCAGCACCAGGTAGCCGGCAACCATGCCGACCGAGGCGAATTGCGGCAAGGCGATGGCCTGGAAGCTCGTCTTGCGCAGCAAGAGTTGCACCCCGACCAAGGGCAGCACGAGTCCGCATGCGAAGGCCGCGCAGAGCGCCCAGCGGAAGAGCGACACCTGCTCGAGGAGGCCCACTTGGTCCATGGCGAGTTCGTCCATCAGGCGCCCTCGGAGAGGTCAGCGCCCACGCGGTCGAGTTGGGAAGGCTCGACCTCTCGCGCGCGTCCGCCTTCGATGCGCAGGACGCGCGTGGCGGCGCCGCGCACGAGCTCCAATTGGTGCGTGACCACGATCAAGGTGAGCCCCGCTTCGCCCACCAGCGCGGAGAGCAGCTCGCGCAGCACCAGCGCCGCCTCGCGATCGACGCCCGAGGTGGGTTCGTCCATCACGAGCAACTCGGGTTGCGCCACGAGCGCGCGCGCCACCAACACGCGTTGGCGCTGGCCGCCGCTCAGCGAGCGGAACGGCTTGGCGCGCAGTTCGTCGACGCCCACCTCGACCATGCGCGCGCGCACGGCATCGCGCTGTGCCTTCGAGTAGCCGCGCCAACCGGACAAGCGGCCGGCCGCGCCCGTGCGCACGACCTCCTCGACGGTGATGGGCCACACCGGATCGAGCGCCTCGCGCTGGGGCACGAAGCCCACGCGCGTCGTCGAGGACGAGCACGCGCCCGACAGGGCCGGCAGCAAGCCGACCAGCCCGCGCGCCAAGGTGGACTTGCCCGAACCGTTCGGTCCGACGATGGCGAGGAAGTCGCCGCGCCGCACGACGAGCGAGAGCGGGCCCACGACGGGACGCGAGGCCCAGCCGAAGCTGGCGCCTCGCGCCTCGACGAGCGCCTTGGCATCGCCTTGCGGCAAGTCAGACTCCGCCCGACGCGGCAGGGGGCGGCTGCGCTGGCGGCCAGTGCGTGCCGAAGCCCTTGGCGAGCCGCGCGTGCAGTTCGTCCATCATGTGGATCCAGTCGAACAACTTGCCCTCCGCATCGCAGCGGCTCGGCAACTCGCACACGGCACAGCCGGATTGCTCCGCCACGCGCGCCACGGTCGAGTTGTTCGACCATGGCGCGACCAGCACGAGCACGGGGCGCTGCTCCTTGTAGCGTTGCACCATGCGCGCGAGGTGGCCGGGCGTGGGCGTGATGCCCGGCTTCTCCTCGATGCTGCCCGCGTCGGCGAGGCCCCATGCGCGCACGACGTAGTCGTAGTCGCTGTGGTATCCCGCCACTCGTCGGCCCTTCCATTCCTTGGCGGCGAGCTCCCAGCGCGCGCGCGCTTCGGCGATGCGCTTCAGGTGCGCCTCCAGCCTGGCGTCGAAGCGCTTGGCCTCCGCCGGCAGGTTGGCCACCAGCCCGGCGTGGATGCGCCGCGCCATGTGCTCGCCAGCCAGCGGGTCCAAGTTCAGGTGCGGATTGCCGTGCGGGTGCACATCGCCGTCCTTGCGCGACATCTCCGTCGGCACGCCGAGGGCCGCGTAGCCCTCGGACACGTTGACGAAGCCCTTGGCGCCCGGCTGGATGCGCGCGTTGCCGCAACCCTCCAGCAGCGCCGGCACGAAGCTCGTCTCGAGCGACAGGCCGACTTGCAAAAAGACATCGGCCTTGTGCATCGCCACCAAGTGCGACGGGCGCGCCGTGACCTGGTGCAGGTTGCTCGATCCCTTGGCGAGCACGACCACCTCGACCGTCTCGCCTCCGATGGCCATGGCCATCGAGGCGAGGTCGGGGATGGTGGCGACCACCTTCAGCTTGTCGGCCGCGTGCGTCGGCAAGGCGGCCAGCAAGGCCGCGGCTGCGCACATCAACAAACGGCGCATGGTGCTCACCCGTTTACGCCGTGCGCGTGCGCGCCGACGAAGCCGGTGTACTGCACGAGCAGCGCGAAGGTGTCCTCCTCGTCGAAGCTCGCCTGGCGCACGGCGAAGCGCAGGCGGTGGTACTCGCTGAAGTAGCGCGTGTAGTAGATGTCGATCTCGCTGGCGTCGGGAGTGCCGGCGGTGGGCAGTTCGGCGTTGGCGAGTTGCAGTCCGACCGACTGGTTCGGTTCGAAGGCCCAGTCGCCGAAGATGTAGAAGCCTGTCAGGCCCTTGTCGTCCACGGCGAGGTTGTCGGCTCCGTCGAGAGCAAGGGTCGTGTCGCCGGAGGCGAACAGGAACTCGGTGCCGAAGGTCCACTTGTCCTCGCCGTCCGCGCCCATGCCGAACGTCGCGTCGAAGCCGACCACGTTCTGCGACAGCTCCTCGGCGGCCACCGCTCCGCCTTCGGCTTCGAACGAGGGGATGCCCAGCCAGGACGCGCCCAGCTGCAGCGTGGAGTGCTCGCCCACGTCCATGAAGCTCGTCAAGCGCGCCGTCATGGCGAGGTCGCCGAGATCCTTGCGACCACCAAGATCGCGCTCGATGCCAAGGTCCTCGAGATCTTCGCTCTCCGTGTTGATCGCACCGAACACGCCGAGCGACCAGCGCAACGCGCCGGTCTCGCCGCCCGGCGTCCACGCATCCCATTGCACGCCGTCGCCGCCGAGCTCGGCTCCGAGGTAGGCGCGCAGCGGCAGCGGACGCTCGACGGTGCGCAGGTCGTGCACATGCGCTTGCATCTGCTTGCCGAAGTCGAGGAAGAAGCGGCCGACGCGCAGCGTGTGTGTGTCGCCGAGTCCCTTGTAGTGGATGGCGGCTTCTTCCATGCCGATGCCTTCCTCCTCGGCCACGGCCACGAAGTAGGCCCACGCGTCGGGATCGATCCACGACTTGGCGGACAGCTCCGCCGAGCGCAGGGAGAGCTCGAGGCCATCTTCGCCATCGCCATCGGAGTAGTCCGCCAGCGTGTCGACCACGAAGGCGAAGGCGGGATTGAAGACGCTGCTGAACCCCGAGGTCTGGCCGGAGGCGTCGGAGGCTTGTTGAGGCATGGCCGAGCGCGCGGGCATGCCGGGCGTCGTGAATCCGCCAGGCGGAGCCTGTTTGACCTGGGCGGCAGCGGGCGCGGCCTGGGCGTGCAGCGCGGAGGCGAGGGTGGCGGGCACGAAGATGGCGGGAACGAGCACGGCGGCGAGGCCGCGGACATTGAGCTGGTTCATGTAGGTTGGTGGGTGGCGGACGCGCGGGCGCCGCCACGAAGCGTTGCGTGGAGGAGCGGTGTTTGCGTGAACGCGCGCTGGGCGCGCGAGGCGGGTCCATCCGCGACGAGCGGAACGGACATGGCGGGGGTCATAGTCCCCGGGCGGGCGCGGGCTCGCGGCCGGCGCCCTGCTTGAGGGTGGATCCCAAGGTCCACCGCGCTCGGCGGCGACCAAGAGGACCAAGCGTGACTAGGCGGCGGGCGGCGACTGCTTGGGCGCCAAATGCAAGATGGAGATGGAACGATGCGCCGACTCCGCGAGTCGGATGAAGGGCGCGACGCGCTCGAGCGCGGGAGCCGCTGGCAAGCACCGCTCGAGCGGCGCAAGGCCGTCGACTCTGGCCATGGACACGAGCAGGCAGTGGTGGTGCTCGCCCGCGGGTCGGCCTCGGCTGGCGTCGAGCTGAGCAGGACATGAGACTGCGTGCGACGTGGAGTCTTGTACCGTGTCGTACTGCGCCGTGTCGTACTGCGCCGTGTCGTGTTGGGCCGTGTCGTCGGCGCAGGAGGCGCTCGCCAAGTCGGTCTGGTGCGGCGCGACGCACGAGACGGCGTCTGCCAGCTCGAGGTTCGCGGCTGCTTGCTGCTCGCAAGCCTCTGCGTGCGTCCACTGGCCGTGGTCCGCGCACAGCACATGCCGTTCGAAGGCGCGGTGCGCGGCGCCGGCGAGATGCACCGCGATGATCGCGCAAGCCAGCGCGAGGCCGCGCCACTCGCGGACCAGCATCATGCGGAGCGCGTGCAAGTCTCGGGCTCGGGTGGCGATGGACGGACGGCCCATGGTGCAGCATGAGAACCGCCGAGGTGCCCGCAGGTCAAGTTTCGGCCGAAGAACCCTTGGCGAGGTGCTCCTTCGAAGAACCGTCTACCAAGACACCTGCACCGGCAACCCGAGCGCCTCGATGGCGCGCGCGTGCTGTTGCAGCCACTCGCGCGGCACCGGGCCGAGCTCGGGCGCCTCGGGTTGGTGCGATGGGCGAGCCGGTCCATACAGCATGACTCCGCGCACCGGCACGCCGCGCGCGACGAGATCGGCGACGAGATCCAAGTACGCCTGCGCTTCTGCTGCGCTCGGTGGCTGGCCCCGGCGTGCCAGCACCATGCTCTGGATCCAGGTCGGGCAGGCGCGCGCCGCCAACTCGAGGTTGCCGCGCGCGCGCGCGTGGCCGGCCCGGTTGTGGTTCAAGGCCGCCGCACCAGCGTCCGTGGCCGAGTCGAGCTTGTACCAGACGCGTCCGCCCGCCTGCGCCAGCCGTTCGATCGCGCCCAGCACCATTGGTCTATGCACGAGCGACCCGTTGGTGATGAGCACGATCGGAATGCGTCCCACGACCCCGAGCTCCGCGAGGATCCGCGCCACCAGTTCGACGACCGATCCAAACTCCTCGCAGCTCGTCGGTTCTCCGTTGCCGCTGATGGCGACATCCTTCCACTCGCGCGCGCCCTCGGGCGCATGGCGCGCAAGGTAGTCGCCATGCACGATGCCGTCGAGGAAGCCACGCAGCTCGCGTTCGAGGAGCGCCAGATCGCAGCGCGGCGCATCGCCGTAGACCAGGCCGGGCACTTGGCAGTAGATGCAGCGCCAGTTGCAGGCGTTGTTCGTGTTGAGGTTGATGCCGACCGACACGCCGCCGGCGCGCCGCGAGACGACCGGATAGACATGCACGAGGCCTGCGCTGTCGCGGTCGTGGTCGTCGACGGAGAGGCTCGCCATGATGTCGCGCATTAGAACGCGAGGCGACCAGCGAGGCGAGCGTGCCGCTAGACTCGCGGCCACCATGGGTTCAGCCACCTATCCCCTGCATGTCGACGAACCCGAGCTCGCGCGCCTGCGCCGCCAACACGCGGCGTGGTCGGATTGGACGCGCGAGTGCCTCGATGCCCTCGATCTGCGACCGGGCGCGCGCGTGCTGGAACTGGGCTCCGGACCGGGGCTCGTCACCGTCGACTTGGCCCGACGCGTCGGCGCGGAGGGAAGCGTGGTGGCGCTCGATGCGTCGGCGGCATGGCTCGAGCAGCTTGGCGATGAAACGCGTCGTGCGGGCTGCGCGCAGGTGGAAGCGCGGCTCGGTGCGTTGCAGGAGGTCGAGTTCGCGCCCGACTCCTTCGATGCGGTCCACTCTCGTTGGTTCTGGAGCTTCGTGCCGGAGCCCGAACTGCAGTTGGCGCGCGTCGCCAAATGGGTGGCGCCAGGTGGAAGGGTGTGCATCCAGGACTACCACCACGAGGGGATCGCCTTGGTGCCGCGTTCGCGCGGATTCGAAGCGCTGGTGCGGGGCTTGCGCGCGATGTACGCGCACCATGGGGGGGATGCGTTCGTGGCGGGGCGCATCCCGCGCATGGCGCGGGTGGCGGGGTTGGAGGTGTTGGAGATGAAGCCGTTGGCGCGGTGCGCGCGGCCGGGGGATGAGTTGTGGGGGTGGGCGGAGGACTTCTTTCCGCGTTATGCGAGGAAGCTGCTGGCGGGCGGGTGGATCGCGGCTTTGGAATTCGAGGCGTTCTTGAGGGAATGGGAGGAGCGGCGCGGGGATGAGGATGCGGTGCTGTTTGCGCCGGTGGTGGTGG
>SXXH01000242.1 GCA_005789645.1 Planctomycetia bacterium | reverse complement strand
GCAAGCGGTCCATCGGCCGTTCGCTGGCCAGGTCGTTGGCGATCTCCACCGACACCACCGCCTGGTCCGCGGTGTCGGTCCAGGGGAAGGACTCGACCATCTGGCGGCACAGCTCTTCGCCTCCGCTCCAAGGGACGCGTTGCTTCATCGCGCGGCGCGCCTGCACCTCGAGCAGTTCCACCGCGAGGTCGTACAGCGCCTTCTCGACCTTCTCCTTGCGCTTGCGGAACGAGCCGCCCCCGATCTTGTCGAGCGCGGGCGCGGCCGAGCCGGTGCCCACGTAGCGCTGCACCATCTCGATGCGCGCGGCGGGCACGAACAAGGACACTTCGTCGGCGAAGAGGAGGTGCAGGTGCTCCTCTTCGCCACCACCGCGCGACATGCGCCTCAAGCCGGCGAAGCGCGCGACCCCGTGCACGGCGTGCACCACGATGTCGCCCACCTTGAGCTCGAAGAAGCTCTGCAACGCGCGCACGCGATGCGGCGCGGCGGTCTTGGCGCCGCCGCGTCGACCGAGCAGGCCGGCGAGCTCGCGGTGGTTGACGACCACCAGCTCCTTGCCCAGCCGGAAGCCTTTCGACACGCCGCCGAGCACGCACTCGACCGCCTGCGCGCCGGCTTCGTCGAGCAGCACGCGGAAGCGCGAGCGCTCGACCTCGGTGCGGCACAGGACGATCACGCGCGAACCATCCTTGCCGGCCTCGGCCAGCGCCGCGGGCGCGTCCTTGATGCCGACGGCCAAGGCCTGGACCGAACGCGTGTCGAGGTTGACTTGCGCCGGGAGGCTCTGCACATCCAACCTGCGTCGACCGTCCAGCGCTTGCTCGACGCGCATCAACGCGCGTTGGTGGCTGGGCGAACGGATGCGCAGGCCTTCGGCGCGATCCTGGATGCGCATCGGCTCGATCTGGGCCCAAACGAGGTCCTTCGGCAGGAGCTCCACGAGCTGCGAGCCTTCGCCGTCCTCGACGCCGCCGGCGTCGGAGGCGAGGCACACCGCGGCTTGCGACAGGCGCTCGACGCTGCGCTGGTCGAGCGGGTCGAAGGTGCGCAGGGACTCGATCGCGCCGTCGAAGGCCTCGAGGCGCAATGGCAGCTCGCTGGCGAACGGATAGATGTCGAGGATCTCGCCGCGCAGCGAGGCTTCGCCCGGCTTCTCGGCGAGCGGCGTGCGCGCGAAGCCGGCTTCGACGAGGCGCGCCAGCAGCGCCTCGAGGTCCAGTAGGGCGCCCACTTGCAGGTGCAGCCACTTGGACTCGACCTCGCGCGGCGAGGGCAGCGGTTCCAAGGCCGACAGCAACGAGGCCACGACCACGCGCGGCCGGCGCTCGGCCGGCGCGGACAACTGCTGCGCGGCTTGCAGCCGGCGTCGCACGCCATCGGCATCGGCCTCGCCGCGCGAGGGGATGTGCAGCAGCTCGATGCCGAACGCGGCCAGGTCCTCGGCCACGCCCGCGGCCTCGGCGTCGGTGGAGGCGACCACGCACCACGCATGTCGCGTGCGCGCGACGAGCCGCGCCACGACCAAGGCCTGCGCGGCGCCCCAGCAGTTGCCGGCGGCCGCCTTGCCGCGCGCCAATTCCCTGGCGAGCGCCTCGAGCGCCGCATCCGGCGCCAGCGTGGACGGATCGACGACCAGCGCGGATGCCGGTGCTTGGCTCGTGGTGCTCACGGCGAGTCCTCCCGCGCGTCCTCGTGGCGTCGCGCGCGAGCGCGCAGCGCCACGATGGCTTCGTGCGCGGCCCAGGTCTCGGCCTCGCGCAAGGTGCGACCCCAGGCCGAAGCGTGCGCTTCGCCATCGACCTCGGCCGAGACGCGGAACACGCGCTCGTGCGCGGCGCCGCGCGTCTCGAGCAGCACATAGCGCGGCAGTGCGCGCGCCGATTGCTGCAGGAAGATCTGCAATTCCTGCTTGGGGTTCGTCGCGCTGCGCTCGCGGCCCGCGCGATCGAGCGCTTCCTTCAAGGTCGCGCGCACGAACGCGCGCGCCGCCGGCAAGCCGCCGTCGAGGTGCACGGCGCCGACCAGTGCTTCGTACAAGTTCGCCAACACGGAATCCGGCAGCGTCTGGCCCGCCAGTCCCGGGCCGATGCGCGCGCGCGCATCGAGTCGCAGGTCGCGCGCCACCATGGCGAGGGCGCGGCGCGAGACGAGGTCGGCCTTCAGCACGGTCATTGGGCCCTCGTCGAGCGGCGGTTCGAGTTCATGCAGCGCCTCGGCCACGACCAGGTCGAGCACGGCATCGCCGAGGAACTCCAGGCGCTCGTTGTCGCGTTGCGCTCCCAAGGAGCCGTGCGTCAACGCCAACTCGAGCAACGCCCGGTCGCCGAAGGCGTGCGGCAGTTCCGGCCAGTCGAGGGTCATTGCGGCACTGGTCCGACCAGGCGCAGGTGCTCGCGCTCGGCATGGCGGTCGGTCATGCCCGCCAGGTAGTCGCACACGGCGCGCTCGACGCCCACTTCGGCGGCCCAGCCCTGGTACCAGGCCGGCATCTCCGCGAGGCGCGTCGCGTAGACCTCGAACAACGCGCCGAGCACCTTGCGCGCGAAGACGGAGAACTCGACCAGCATCTCGTGGCGGTAGAAACGCTTGTACATCGTGCGCTCCAGCTCGGCGACTTCGCCCGCCAATGCGGGGCTGTGGTCGATGGTCGACTCGCGGCGTCGGCGCGCCTCCTCGGGATCGACGAGTCCCAGCGACGCGATGCGGTCATGCGAGGAACGGATCAGG
This sequence comes from Planctomycetia bacterium, assembly GCA_005789645.1. Classification (GTDB taxonomy): domain Bacteria; phylum Planctomycetota; class UBA1135; order UBA1135; genus SXXH01. The sequence goes on along the minus strand of SXXH01000242.1, from coordinate 825 downwards.
TCTTCGATCTTGAGCTTGAGCAACTGGTTGGTCGTGCGCCGCACGCGCAGCTTGATGTCGTCCGTCGAGCCGAGGAAGCCCGGGTGCCGCGCCTCGACCTCGGCCACGGCGCGGCGCCACAGCGCGCTGTCCTCGTACAGTTGCGCTTCGGTGAACATGCGCGCGAACAGGCCATCTTCGATGTCGTGCGCGTCGTAGGCGGTCGAATCGGCGAGGTCGACCACTTGCGCCTCCAGGTAGGGGTGGCGCGGCCGCGGTTCGAACTCCCCCGGCCAATCCTCGGCCGACTCGTGCTTCAAGAGCGATTCACGCACTTCGCGGGTCAAGTTGAGTCCGCGGTAGTCGGGGCTGCGTCGCTCGAGCTGGTCGACGACGCGCAGGACCTGCGCATTGTGCCGGAACCCGCCATAGGGCCGCATGATGTCGTCCAAGGCCACTTCGCCGCGATGGCCGAAGGGCGGATGGCCCAAGTCGTGCGCCAAGGCCAGCGCCTCGCACAAGTCGACATTCAGTCCGAGCGCGCTGCCCACGCTGCGCGCGACCTGCGCCACCTCGAGGCTGTGCGACAAGCGCGTCCTGTATTGATCGCCGAAGCGGTTGATGAAGACCTGCGTCTTGTACATCAGCCGCCGGAAGGCGGTGCTGTGCACGATGCGGTCGCGATCGCGTTCGAACTCGGTGCGCAACTCGTCGCGCGCCTCGGGATGGGCGCGTCCCAGGCTGCGCGCGGAGCGAAAGGCGCAAGGGGCCAGATCGAGCGCCTCGCGCTCTTCCTTGGCGCGGCGGTCGTACAAAAGGCGTGCGTCGTGCGTGCGGCTCACGGAG
>SXXH01000241.1 GCA_005789645.1 Planctomycetia bacterium | reverse complement strand
GGTCACCGCGCAGGTGCCATCGCGGTCGCCGCCCAGATGGTGGGTCCACGCGGCCCACGCCAGCTTGCGGCGCGGCATGACGGATTCGTCGACGTGCAGCAAGGCGATGTTGCGCCGGTAGGGGATGGCGCCCAGCACAGCGCGTTCCGCGGCGCTCGGGTCCGCCAGCATCGCCAGCGCCTGGTCGCTGTGGGCCGCCACGACGACATGGTCGTACGCCTCGACGCGTCCAAGGCTCTCGACCTCGACATGGTCGGCGTGGCGCCGGATGCGCGAGACGGGGGCGCCCGCGCGGATGCGGTCGGCCCAAGGCGCGCGCAACGCCTCGTGGTAGCGCTGCGATCCGCCCGCGACCACGCGCCAAGTCGGACGCCGGTCGACCGACAGCATGCCGTGGTTCTCGAAGAAGCGCGCGAACCAGCGCGCCGGCACGTCGCGCATCGAGGCCGCGTCCGCGCTCCAGATCGCGCCGGCCATGGGCAGGATGTAGCGCTCGACGAAGGCCCTTCCGTAGCGTCCGCGTTCGAGGTATTGGCCGAGCGTCGTCCCGTCGTCGGGCGCGTCGAGCAGGCGCCGCGCCTCCTTGTTGAAGCGCAGGATGTCGCGGATCATCCCGTGGAAGGACGGCCGCAAGATGTTCGAGCGCTGCGCGAACAGCGTGTTCAGCGTGTGGCCGTTGTACTCGAAGTCCTCGGTCTTGCTGCGCACGCTGAAGCTCATGTCGCTCGCCTTGGTGGCGACGCCCAGCGTCGAGAGCAGCTCGATGAAGTTCGGGTAGGTCCAATCGTTGTAGACGATGAAGCCCGTGTCGACGCGCACCGTGCGCCGACCATCGGGACCGTCCTCGTCGATGTCGTGCGTGTGCGTGTGTCCTCCCACGCGCTCGTCGGCCTCGTGCACGACGATGTCGTGGACTCCGTGCAGCAGCGCCGCGACGAGCGAGCCGGAGATCCCGGTTCCGACGATGGCGACCTTCATGTCCGATTTCTACGCCCGTCGCCGGCGATCGGATGCGGGGGCGAGCGCGAGGGTCGTCGCGCGGCACCGCGCGGCCCGATGGCGCCGCGGGACGGATCCACAGACTACCGCGTCGACCAACGAGGTCAGTCGGCCAACCGGGTTCGACGCGCGCGGACGCCCACGATGGGCGCCATCGGTCGCAGGCATCGCGATGGGGTCCTCAGCGACGATCGGCGCGCCGCATGTCCAGCACATGTGCCGGCACCGGACGCAGATCCCACACGAGGCCCAGCCACGACAACACGACCAGCCCGTACCAGGTCGGGTCGTACTCCCACCAGCGGAAGCCCTGCCGCGCGGTCATGGGGTAGTGGTGGTGGTTGTTGTGCCAACCCTCGCCCAGGGTGATGACCGCCAAGAGCGGGTTGTTCCTGCTGCCGTCCTTGGTGGCGAAGCGTCGCGTGCCGAAGACATGCGACAACGAATTGATGGTGAACGTGCCGTGGTACAGGACGACCGTCGAGACGATCGTCCATGCCAGCAGTTGCCAGCCATCCACGCCGAGGTGCGGCGCCCACGCTTGCAGCGCCTCGCCCAAGCCGAGCGAGAAGGCGAGCAGCAGCGCGGGGACGAGGATGTCGAAGCGGTCGAGGAAGCGCAGCTCGGGATACTTGGCGAGGTCGGGCACCTCGGCGAGGTGCGTGGGGAAGTTCGCGCGCGAGCAGATCCAGCCGATGTGGCTCCACAGGAAGCCGTGGTGGATGGGCGAGTGCACGTCGACCGCTTCGTCGCTGTGCCGATGATGGCGCCTGTGGTGAGCGGCCCACCACAGCGGACCGCGCTGGATCGAGCTGGCGCCGAGCAGAGCGAAGGCGAACTGGCCCGCGCGAGTGGTCTTGAACGTGCGGTGGCTGAAGTAGCGGTGGTAGAAGCCCGTGATGGCGAACATCCGCACCAGGTACAACGCGACGGCCCAGCCCGCGGCGAACGGGGACCAGCCGGTCCACAGCACCGCGAAGCAGGCGAGGTGCATCAGCGCGAACGGGATGCAGCGCACCCAGTCGACGCGTTGCGGTTCGTCGGCGCGAATCGCCTCGCCTCCGGCCCACGAGTCGAACCAACGGACGAAGGCCATCGAGCGGCCGCGCGTGTCGGTCGCGCGTGCGTTGTGGGCGGGTGAGGTCATCGCGGAGTGGGCGGGATGCGGGTTGGAGCGCCGCCCATCCTGCCTTCGACGCCTAGGGCCGGCGGAAGAGGTAGTGGCTGACCATCCATTCCTGCCCACCACGATAGTTCCAGAGCTCCGCGCACGCCATGAAGAACACGCGCCAACGCTCGATCCAGGCGGACTCCTTGCCGGCGCCGTACACGGCGCGGAAGAGCGGCTCGATGGCGGCGCGGTTGCGGTCCATGTTCTCCAGCCACTGCTCCGAGGTGCGTCCATAGTGGACGCCCGATACTCGCCAGTGGTCGACGATGCGCAGGTCGTCCTGGAAGTAGAGCAGCAGGTCGTCGGAGGGCATGTTGCCGCCGGTGAAGAAGTGGCGTCCCATCCAATCGTCGGAGCCCGTCGTCTCGAAGGGGTAGGCGTGCTCCTTGTGCGTGAAGATGTGCACGAAGAGCTTGCCGTCCTGCTCGAGCCACGAAGCGACGCGCCGCAGCAATAGTTCGTAGTTCTTCATGT
>SXXH01000240.1 GCA_005789645.1 Planctomycetia bacterium | reverse complement strand
GCCACGGCAAGTCGCGCACCTACGCCAACTTGCTCGTCACCATGCTGCTCGGCGGCTTGTGGCACGGCGCCTCGTGGAGCTTCCTCGCCTGGGGCGCGATCCATGGCGCTGGTCTCGCCGTCGAGAAAGCGCTGGGGCTCGAGGGCCGCAACCAGGTCGGGCACTGGCCGCTGGCGGGCGCGCGCGACTTGGGTGCCCGTTGCCTGCGCATCGCGCTGGTGTGGGCCCTGGTGCACACGGCTTGGGTGTACTTCCGCGCCGCGGACTTCGGCACGGCCAACGCCCTGGTCGCCCACATGTGGCTCGATCCGCTGCGCGGCGCGTGGGGCGGCGCCAGCATCCTGCTGGACAGTCCCCAACTCCTGTTCCTGCTGCCCGTGGTGCTCGCCCACGCCGCGCAGTGCGGCCACGAGTGGCTGGGTGTCAAGAAGACCGGGCCGATGCGGGTCGTGCTCGCCGGCGCGTACCTCGCCTTGCTGCTCCTCGTCGATCGCGGAGAAGGCTCGCCCTTCCTGTACTTCCAGTTCTAGATGCAGCCCATGGACCAGCGACGATCATCCACCAGCCGGTTCCGCGGCGCGCGCGGCGTGGCGCCCATCCTCGGAGCGTCCTTCGCGTGCGCGGCGCTGTTGGCGGCGTGGCTGGTCGCGTTCCCCGTCGATCGTCCGTCGGGGCTCGTCAAGTTCGACCCCATGCCGCGTCGCTGGCTTGCGGAGCTGCCCTCGGCCATCCAGGCCGGACAACCGGCGACCAACTCCAAGGCGCTGGTGCAGTTCGACGGTCGCGATCGCGCCGAGGGACTGCTGGTGGTGGGGGACAGTCGCGCTTCGGCGGCCATCTCGCTGCGCCTGCTCGAGCGCGAACTGCATCGTCCCTGCTCGATGATCTGGTACGGCTTCGCGCAGTACGACTTGCTGCTCGAGGGCGTGCGCACGTTGAAGCCGCGCACCTTGCTCGTGTGCCTGACTCCGGCCGCGCTGCATGTCAACTACATGAAGCGCATGGAGATGCTGCTGGAGCGGGAGCGCGGCAAGACATGGATGCGAAGGCTCGACGACACCCTCGACGACGAGCTCGATGTGCTGCGCAAGCAACTGCTGCGGCCCTTCGACCCGACCCTGTACAAGAGTTGGACCAAGCTCGACGCCGTGGAGCCTGAACGGCAAGTCGGCGTGTACGTCGACATGCTCGCCAAGGACCGCGACGCGCGCCTGGAGTCGTTGCGGTTGCTCGAGGACGACTTGCGGGCGTTGCAGGCCGAAGGTCGGCGCATCGTCTGCGTGCGCCTGCCCGTGCTGGCCAAGCTCGAGGAGGTCGAGGACCAGAACTTCGATCCACGCGCGTGGAGCGAGATGTGCGCTCGACTTGGCGCGCCCTACCTCGACTCCTTCGGCAGCCACGACGCCTTCGCGACCTCCGATGGCTCGCACCTCGTCGGGTCGGATGGCGAGCGCTACACCTTGCAGCTGGCGGCTTGGCTTGAGGCGCAGGGCTTGGCCTTGTCCGAATAGCCGCCGCGGCGGCGCAATTTTCTCCGTTTTGATCCCCCGTTCCCCGGACAGGGCGCGGAAGCGGGAACTGACAGACCCTTTTGCCGCCTTCTTGACGTGGAGCGTCGCCCCCCGCGCGTTTCCCGTCGGGAACCCCGGTCGTGGCCCGCGTCGCTCCCAGGGCGCGAACCAGGCGCCGGAGCAGCGTATCGCTGGCAGAGCTAGGAAGACGGAATCCAAGGACAGCCGCCATGGTGCAACTCCAACCCGCCAGTTCGAGCGTCGTCGACGGCGTGCTCCTGACCAGCCTCGACGCGCGGGCCTGCGTCGAAGGATTGGTCGTGGAAGCCTGCCGCCATCGCGCCGTGCGTCATCCGTACCTGAAGGCGCTGGCGACCGGCGATCTGCCGGACACGCGCTGGGCGCTCTCCGACTTCGCGCGCCACTACTACGGCTACTCGGCCCACTTCCCGAGGTACCTGACGGCCACCATCTCGCGCCTCGAAGCGCCCGCGCACCGACGCGCGTTGCTGGAGAACCTGGTCGAGGAGTCCGGCCAGTACCACGAAGAGGACTTGCGGCTGCTCGAGCGTCGCGGCGTGCGGCGCGAGTGGATCGTCGGAGTGCCGCACCCCGAGCTGTTCCGCCGCTTCCGCGAAGCGCTCGGGCTGCAAGGCGAGTTCGGCCTCGACGGGATCGAGGTGTCGTGTTGGCGCGAGCTCTTCTACGAGACCATGGCGCATGGCAGTCCTGCGCAGGCGGTGGGCGCCCTCGGACTGGGCACGGAGACGATCGTGCGCCTCGTGTACTCGCACTTCCTGCCGGCGATCGAGCGCGCGCGACTTCCGCCCGAGGACACGGTGTTCTTCCCGCTGCACTGCGATGTGGACGACGCCCACCAGGAGACCTTGAAGTCGATCGCCGTGGACCTCGCCGCCACCGAGTCGGGCCGTCGCGACTTGGAGCGCGGCATGCGCAAGGCCTTGTTCCTGCGCGCGAGCTTCTGGGACTACCTGCACGAACGCGCGTTGGGCATCGGCGCGGAGGCGCGAGCGTGAGCGAAGCCACTTCGACGATCTACGACCGCGCCGCGGGCGACTGGGCGCGCAACGAGCCGGTGCTGTTGTCGGACTACACCGCGCGGCCCTTCGTGTTCCGCGCCTGCGAGCCGCTCGCGGGCAAGTCGGTGCTCGACCTGGGTTGCGGCGAGGGCTATGTCGCGCGCACCTTGGCGGCCAAGGGCACGAGCAGGATCCTGGCTTGCGACATCTCGGCCGGCATGGTCGAGAAGGCGCGCGAGAGCGAGGCGCGTGCGCCGCTCGGCATCGAATACATGGTCGGGGACGCCAGCGCGGACCTCGAAGTCTCCGATGCCTCGTTCGACCTCGCCATCGCGGTGTTCCTGTTCAACTACCTGGACACGACGCAGATGCTGCGCGTCATGCGCACGGCGCACCGCGCGCTCAAGGCGGGCGGACGCTTCATCTACACCGTGCCGCATCCCTCATTGCCCTTCCTGCGACCGATGGAACAGCCGTTCTACTTCGATCGCGGCTCGCACGGCTACTTCAGCGGACGCAACCAGCTCTTCGAGGGCCGCATCTGGCGCCGCGACGGCGTCGATGTGCCGGTGCGCTGCGTCCACAAGACCTTCGCGGACTACTTCGACTGCCTGGCCCAAGCGGGTTTCACCAAGCTTCCCAAGGTGGTCGAGCTGCGCGCGACGGAAGAGCACCTCGCGCTCGACCCACGCTTCTTCGGGCCCTTGGCCGACCAGCCGCTGCACGTGCTGTTCGAGCTGGAGCGCTGAACATGGAACAGGCGCTCGGTGCACGCATCGCGCCGGAGTCCGTGGCGCGCCAGAGCTGGACGGCTGATCGCTTGCGCCTGGATCGCGGCTGGATCGTCGAAGTCGAACCCGCCATGCGCGTGGAGGCCGAGCAGTTGGCCGAGTGGGCGCGCACGCAAGCCGATCCCGTGGGTGCCTACGCGCCGGGCATCGCGACCACGCCCGCGCTGGAGCGCCACGCCGATCGAGTCGGCGTGGCGTTGCGCTCCTTCGGCGTGGCGCGCGTGGTGGGGCTCGACCCGGCGCTGGACGATCTGGCGCTGCGCATGGCGTACCTCGCCACCGGCCTCGCCGGCGGACCGACCCTCGACAACTATGGTCGGCTCTTCGACGTGGTCGATCGCGGCGAGGACTACAAGAAGAGCGCGGTGCCCGTCTCGATGACCCGCGAGTCGACCTCGTTCCACACCGACAGCAGCGCGCGCGACACCTGTCCGGACCGCGTGGGACTCTTGTGCCTCGCGCCGGCGGTCGAGGGGGGCGAGTCGCTCGTCAGCAGCGCCGTCGCGGTGCACGAGGAGCTGCGCCGCTCAGCGCCCGAGATGTTGCGCTTGCTGTATCGGCCCTACATGCGCGATGTCGTCACGCCGGGCACCGAACGCAACCTCGAAGCCGTGCGAGCCAACCGCTTTCCGATCTACGCCTACGACGAGCGTCGCGGCGAGTTGGTCTTCCGCTACATGCGCTACTGGATCGAACGGGCGCACGAGATGGTCGGCGAGCCGCTGCTGGCCGACGAACGCGCGGCCTTCGATCTACTCGACGCGTTGCTCGCAGATGCGCGCTTCGCGTCGTCGTTCACGCTCGGCCGAGGCGAGCAGCTGTGGGTCGACAACCGGCTGGTTGCCCACAATCGCACGAGTTTTCGCGACGATCCCGCCGCTCCGCGTCGGCTGGTGCGCATGTGGACCCGGGACGCTCGCCGCACCTGCGGGTGAACGGGTCCCGCGTGGCGCGGATCGGATCCCGCGCCTAGACTCGCTCCGCCATGGACGAGTCCCTCCGCCCTACTTCGATCGCTCCGCGTGCGCTCGGCGCGGCCATGCTCGTGTCCTGCGCGGCCATCTTGGGAGCACGACTGCACGCCGCGCCGGCGGGGGCGCCAGTCGCCGCCCATCCGGCCGCGAGCGCGACGATCGAGGCCGGGCTGCCTGCGAAGAAGCGCGCCAAGGCGCAGGTCGAGGCGGCTCGAGCCAGGACGCTCCTCGAACTGTCCGCCAAGGGCCTCGAGTTGCCGCGCGACTTCCTGCAGTGGGTCGATGGTGATCCGCTCGTGCGCGCCAGTGTCTACGGTTGCCGCGCCGATCCGACGCCGGTGCTCCTCGCCTTGCGTTCGCTCGAGCTCGACCTCGGCCCCAAGGTCGTGCGGCGCGAGGCTACGCAGCTGGCGCTGGCCTTCGCCATCCAGGACTCGTACGCGGGGCGCTCGCT
>SXXH01000239.1 GCA_005789645.1 Planctomycetia bacterium | reverse complement strand
CCTTCCCGGTCAACACGGTCGGCGCCACGACGGGCGCCGCGCCCGCGCAACCGCAGACGCCGAGCACGATCAAGAACGACGTGTGGTTCTACTGGGTGGCTCCGTCCACGGTCAACGCGCGCCTCGAGACCTGCGGCGGCGCGACGGTCGACACCAAGGTCGCGGCGTGGCTCGCCAACAACGGCACCGCCTGCCCGAGCGGCACGAACCTCGCCTACAACGACGACGCTTGCGCGCTGCAGTCGCGCATCAACTGGTCGGTGACCGCGGGCACGGCGTACTTCCTCCAGGTCGGCGCCTACACGGAGGGCGTGACCTACTCCGGCACCTTCACGCTCAACGTGCTCACGCCGCCGGCGAATGATGTCTGCAGCGCACCGGTCGCGCTCGTGGGCGACGGCCCGCACCCCTACGACACCACGCTCGCCAGCACCGGGACCGAAGGCCAGACGGAGACCTTGTGCGGCGTGAACACCGGCGTCGGCCGCGACATCTGGTTCACCTGGACGGCGTCGACCTCCGGACAACGCGCGGTCAGCACGCTCGGCGGCACGCTCGACACCAAGGTCGCCGTGTATCCCTCCGGCGGTTGCCCGGTGGCCGGATCCGCGCTCGCGTGCAACGACGACTACGGCACCTCCGCCCAATCGGTCGCCACGTTCACCGCGGTGGCGGGCACGACGTACCTGATCCAACTCGGCCAAGACCCGACCAACACGACCGCGGGCGGCGTGGGCAACTTCTCCATCGTCGACAACACGCCGCCGGCGAACGACAACTGCACCACCGCCACCGTGATCAGTGGCGCCGGTCCGTTCCCCTTCGACACCACGTGGGCCACCACGGGCACGGAAGGTCAAGGCACGGCGAACTGCGGCCCGAACACGACCTTCAGCAAGGACCTGTGGTACGTGTGGACCGCCAGCACCTCGGGCACCGTGACGGTCAGCAACTGCGGCCAATTCACCAGCACGACCGTCGACACCAAGATCCAAGTGTTCGATGGCGCCGGTTGCCCGGCCACCGCGCCGATCGTGTGCAACGACGACGCGACGACGACGGTCTGCGCGACCCAAGGTCTTGCCAGCGTCGCGGTCTTCACCGCCGTGTGCGGCCAGACGTACACGATTCACCTTGGCAATTACTCGACCAGCGCCTCCACGATCACCGCAGGCACCTTCACGGTGACGGAGTCCGGTTCGCCCTGCGTGGCGGGCACGGCGTATTGCTTCGGCGACGGCACGGCCGCGGTGGCTTGCCCGTGCGGCAACGCGGGCATCGCGGGCAATGGCTGCGCCAGCTCGATCAACGCCAACGGCGCGAACCTGAACGGCTCGGGCAACGCCAGCCTCGCCGGCGACACGCTCGTGCTGACGGGCTCGGGCATGCCGAACAGCAACGCGCTGTACTTCCAAGGCACGACGCAGATCGCCGCGGCCTTCGGCGACGGCCTGCGCTGCGCCGGCGGTTCGGTCATCCGCCTCGGCACCAAGCTGAACGTGGCCGGCACGTCGTCCTACCCCGCCGCCGGCGATCTGTCGGTGTCGGTGCGCGGCAACGTCACGACCGCCGGCTCGGTGCGCAACTACCAGTCGTGGTATCGCAACGCCGCCGCGTTCTGCACGCCGAGCACGTTCAACCTGACGAACGGCTTCTCGGTCACTTGGGCTCCCTGATGCGCGACTGAGCCCGTCGCCTGCGCGCGCCACAAGCGGCCGCGCGGAACGCGGCGAGCAGCGAGCGAGCGGCCCCCGTCCTGCGGCGACGCAAGGCGGGGGCCGCTGTCATGCCTTCGCGCAAGCACTCGCGGTCGCGCGAGCACTTGCGGTCGTGAGTGCACTCCGAGGTGCCCGCTGATCCCGAGCGAGGTCGGGCACGACTCGAGCAAGGCCTCGGAAATACTTGCAGCCTAGGGGCATGGATAAGCTGCTGCCGGTCGCGCGCAGCGCCTGCGCCCGAAGTGCTTTCCGACACTGAGCGCGGCCGGACCTTTGCTTTTCCTGAACATTTCGCGCAGCACTTTCCAAACCCTCCTATCTTTGGGTGCAGGCGCCCCCGCAGCGCCCCGGCCCTCCCGCCAGACCTATTGGATGCGCCCGAGCGGGCGCCAACCATGGACCAAACGACCATGCGCAACTCTTGGACCCTTTCCCTTCTCGCCCTCGCCGCCACGGCGGTTCCGGCCGTCGCGGACCAAGGCAACGGCACCAAGTACGCCACTCCCAAGCCGCAAGCCGCCCCGCGCGCGATCCAACTCGCTTCGAGCTCGGCCCTGGTCGGCGGCAGCGACAACTGCGCGACGCCCGATGTGCTCGTCGGCGTCGGCACGTTCCTGTTCGACAACACAATCGCCACGACGGGCGCCGAAGGCCAAGCGGAAGCGCTGTGCACCTTCTTCGGCTTCACGACGATCGACCAAGACGTGTGGTTCAGCTGGACGGCGACCTCCAGCGGCATCCTCAACGTCACGACCTGCGGCTTCACCGCGGTCGACACCAAGATCGCCATCTACGACGGCGCGACCTGCCCCACCGGTCCCGCGATCGGCTGCAACGACGACGCCTGCCCCGGCTTCCAAACCACGGTCGGCGCGCCCGTCGTCGTGGGACAGAACTATTTGATCCAAGTGGGCACCTATCCCGGCGCTGGTGGCGGCACGGGTTCCATCTCCTTGAGCGTCTCGCCGCAACTGGCGAACGACGATTGCGCCACGCCCACGACGATCTCCGGCTCCGGCCCCTTCGTCTACGACACGACCAACGCCACGCGCGGCGCGCAAGGACAAGCCAACGCGCGTTGCTTGATCTTCAACACCTCCAACATCGACTTCGACGCGTGGTACTCGTGGACGGCGCCGTCGACGGGTTGGTACTCGGTGAACACCTGCGTCGGTGGCCTGCACGACTTGAAGATGGCCATCTACGCGGGCACGGGTTGTCCGTCCACGGAACCGCTCACTTGCGACGACGACATGTGCGGCACGGTCGGCGGCGCGGCGCGCACGCCGTTCTTCGCCACCGCCGGCTTGACGTACACGCTGCAACTCGGCAGCTATCCGGGCCAAGCTGGCGCGCCAGGCCAATTCACCATCGACCCGTTCACGCCCGCCGCGGCCGATGATTGCGCCGCGCCCACCGTGGTGACGGGCAGCGGCCCGCACGCTTGGGACCAAGCCAACGCCACGACCGGCTTCGCCGGCCAGGCTGAAGCGAACTGCGCCAGCGAGATGATCACCTACGACCTGTGGTACAGCTGGACGAGCAACTGCACGGGCACGGTCACGTTCTCCTTGTGCAACCAATCCGGCAACGACACGAAGATCGCCGTGTACCCCGCCGGTGGCTGCCCCACCGCGCAGAGCTCCATCGCCTGCAACGACGACTTCTGCGGGCCGGGCGGTCCTTCGGAGACGACCTTCGCCGCCGTGCTGGGCCAGACGTACCTCTTGCAGGTCGGCAGCTGGCCGGGCGAAGTGCCGGGCTCCGGCACCTTCTCCCTGATGTCGTCCTGCCCGGTCGCCCCCGGGACGGGCTATTGCTTCGGCGACGGCTCGGGCGGCGCCTGCCCCTGCGGCAACCTCGGCGCCGCGGGCAACGGCTGCGCCAGCTCGATCAACGCCAGCGGCGGCAATCTGGCGGCGACCGGCAGCGCCACGATCGGCTCGGACACGGTCGTGTTGCGCGGCTCGGGCCTGCCCAACAGCACCTGCTTGTACTTCCAAGGCACCACGCAGATCTCGCCGGCCTTCGGCGATGGCCTGCGTTGCGCCGGCGGCACGATCATTCGCCTCGGCACCAAGGTCAATGTCGCCGGAGCTTCGCAATACCCCGTCGGCGCGGACCAGCCCGTTTCGGTGCGCGGCGGCGTCACCGTTCCCGGATCGACGCGCAACTACCAAGTCTGGTACCGCAACTCGGCGCCCTTCTGCACCGCCGCCACCTTCAACCTGACCAACGGCTATTCCATCACCTGGCAGTGAGGCCAGTTGGCGTGCGCCTCGGGCGTGCGCGCGACGAAGCGCGGGGGGCCACACTTGGGCTCCCCGCGCCTGTTTTCGTGCTGCATGAATCAGGACGAGGACGAGAAGGCAAGTCTCGTACAGACAAAAAGCCCGACAAAGTAAGGGCAGCCCCTAGCGCTCGTCAGCCTTTTTCATCCGAAAAATCGAAACACGCCCCCCTTTTCCCAGCCGCTCGTTAATTTCGTGTGTGAAAGGGCGCGGCTCGGCAAGAGACCCGCGAGTCCCTCAGCATTCCCCGGACTCGAGGAGTACGGGGAACACACCCCCAAGGAACGAGACCTCTCCCATGCGCTTCTCACTGCTCTCGGTGGGCTGCCTCGCGCTCGCGCTCTCCGGCGTCGCGCAGGCCCAGTACGCCAACTCCCAAGCCCAAGGTTCCGCCACCAAGGGCGTGACGACCAAGGGCCAAAAGATGGTCGTCCAGAAGTCGACGCAAACCACGACTTCGGTGACCCCGCTCCCGCTCGGCTCCTTCCTCGTCGGCGGCAGCGACGACTGCTCGACCGCCCAGGCCCAGAACTCCATCTCCGGCACCGGCACGTTCAGCGTCGACACGACGATCGCCACCACGGGCGCTCCGGTCGGCAGTTGCGGCCTGATGGGCACCGACGTGTGGTTCTACTACACGGCGACCTCCACCGGCACCGCGGTCGTCGAGACCTGCGGCCAGTCGGCCAACGACACGGTGCTCGCCGCGTGGGATGCCGCCGGCGTGCCCGCGGGTGGCTGCCCGACGACGCAGCTCGCCTGCAACGACGACAACTGCGGCTTGCAGTCGCGCATCTCGTTCCCCGTCACCAACGGCCAGAGCTACTTCATCTCGGTCGGCTCGTTCAACGGCGGCGCCGGCTGGGTCGGCTCGTTCTCGGTGAACGTCAGCGCTCCCGCCACGAACGACAACTGCACCGCGCCGACGGCCATCGCCGGCAGCGGTCCGTTCAACTTCGCCACGCTCGGCGCTTCGACGGGCGCCGAAGGCCAGAACGAGGCGCTGTGCCTGTTCTTCGGCCAGACCGCCATCACCACCGACGTGTGGTTCACCTGGACCGCGGGCTACACCGGCAGCGCGCGCCTGTCCTTGTGCGGCGGCGCCACGGGCGACACCAAGGTCGCCGTGTACGGAGGCTCCGGCTGCCCGACCACCTCGGCCATCGCCTGCAACGACGACTCTTGCGGCTTGACCTCGCAGGTGGACTTCGCGTGCACCGCCGGCCAGACGTACACGATCCAGTTGGGCATGTACCCCAACGCCGCCGGCACGACCGGTACGTTCACGATCAACCAGATCGTGACTCCGCCGAACGACGAATGCGCGGGCGCCATCGGCACCAGCGGCTATGGCGTGTTCCCCTTCGACAACACGACGGCCACCACCAGCGTCGCCGGCCAGAATGAAGCGGCTTGCTTGTTCTTCGGCTCGACCGCGGTGGTCACCGACGTGTGGTACACGTGGACCGCTCCGGCCACGGGCAAGACGATCTTCTCCTTGTGCAACGGCGCGGCGAACGACTCGAAGATCGCCATCTACTCGGGCAGCGCCTGCCCGACCGCTCCGGCCATCGCCTGCAACGACGACCGTTGCGGCCTGACCTCCGAGCTGTGCTTCGACGCGGTTGCCGGCCAGACCTACCTGCTGCAGATCGGCCTGTACCCCCTCGGTGGCGCGCAGCCGACGACGGGCACCTTCGAGTTCCGCGCGGCCGCTGGCGGCGTGGGCAACGACGTGTGCGCGACGCCGACCGTGCTGACGGGCGCTGGTCCGTTCGCCATCGACACCTCGTTCGCGACCACGGGTTGCGAAGGCCAGGACAACGGCGCCTGCTTGTTCTTCGGCTCGACCGTGATCGACAACGACCTGTGGTTCACGTGGACGGCTCCGACCACGGGCAACTACCAGATCTCCTTGTGCGGCTCGGGCAATGACACCAAGCTCGCCGTGTACGACGGCGCCGGTTGCCCGACGACGGCGGCCCTCGCCTGCAACGACGACGCCTGCGCCCTGCAGTCGCAGTTGTGCTTCCCGGCCGTCGGCGGGCAGACCTACACGCTGCAAGTCGGCGCCTACCCGGGCTCCGGTGGCGGCGCCGGCAGCCTGAGCATCAGCACGATCGTGGTCCCCACGGGTTGCCAATACGACGACGGCGTCTCCGACAACTCGATCGGCCTCGGCGCCGGTGGTGGCATCGTGTGGCTGAACCGCTTCGGCTCGGCCGGCGCGACGGCGACCATCAACTCGGTGTCGGCGACCTACGACACGCCGCTCTTCCCGGGCTTCGGCTTGATCGGCCTGCCGGTCACGGCATGCATCTGGGACGACCCGAACGACGACGGCGACCCGAGCGACTGCGTGCTCGTGGCGCAAGTCGCCGGCACGATCGTCAACCAGTCGGCCGACATCTACGAGACCTACAACTTCGGCGCGCCGGTCTCCGTGTCGGGCGTGTACTTCGTCGGCATGGCGATCCAGCACCCGGCGGGCGAATTCCCGGCGTCCCTGGACCAGTCGGGTTGCCCGGCCGGTTCGAACGGCCGCTCGTGGATCGCCGGCAACGCCGGTGGCGTGGTTGACATCGTCAACCTGACCGCCAACCCCGTGGCCCTCGCCGACCTGGACGCCATCGGCTTCCCGGGCGTGTGGCAGGTGCGCGCGGATTGCTCGGGCGCCGTCGGCACCGCGTTCTGCTTCGGCGACGGCAGCGGCACGGCCTGCCCGTGCGGCAACGCGGGCGCGGCCGGCAGCGGCTGCGCGAACTCGGTGAACGTGAACGGCGGCAAGCTGGAGGCCCAAGGCTCGGCCAGCGTGGCGAACGACACGATCACCCTGCGCGGCACGAGCATGAGCCCGACCGGCACGTGCTTGTACTTCCAAGGCACGACCCGCTTGAACTCGGGCCTCGGCGCGGTCTTCGGCGACGGCTTGCGCTGCGCCGGCGGCACGATCATCCGCCTCGGCACGAAGACCAACAGTGGCGGTGGTTCGCAGTACGGCTTCGCCAACCCCACCGACCTGCGCGTGTCGGTGCGCGGCGCGATCCCGGCCGCGGGCGCCACCCGCACCTACCAGGTGTGGTACCGCAACGCGGGCGCGTTCTGCACCCCGAGCACGTTCAACCTGACGAACGGCCTCGAGCTGGTGTGGGCGCCCTGATGCGCGAGCTGGTTCGCCCGGCCTGAGGGTCGGACGAGCCGCGGACATGGACGCGGGCCTCGGGTTGCGACCCGGGGCCCGCGTCTTCGTTCGTGGCGCCGCGCACGCCGAGTGCGATGCGCGCGAGCAGAACGACGCGCGCGACGGAGCGAAGGTCAGGGTCGAGGGTTGAGCGCGGCCCGCGCGCGTGTCAGCTTGTGGGCCGAAGACGAAAGCCCATGGCCGACAAGAAGAAGAAACCCGAAGCCGCGCCCGCGAAGATCAAGAAGGCCCCGCGCAAGCTCGACGAGCTCGACAAGAAGACGCTCAAGCTGATCGAGGGCACGGCCACCTTCGTGCGCGGCAAGATCGACGCGAAGAGCCTGCCGGAACTGCGCTTCCCGACGCGCGCGTTGTCGAACGTCAAGTACGACAAGGCCGTCGGCTACTTCGAGCTGGGCCGCGGTCGCAAGGCGCGCGCCTTGTCGGTGAACACCGTCAAGAGCTTCGCGCAGACCTTGCGCTTGATGGCCATCAGCAAGGAGATGGTCGAGAACGACGACTTCGCCACGAAGCGGGAGGCGTACTACGTCTCGAAGAACTGGGGCGAGTGCAAGTTCAACGACCAGCCCGAGTCCGACACGGTGCTGGACGACATCGAGGCCTTGGCCTCGCTCGAGGGCTTGTCGCGCGAACAGTTGCGCTTCTTCCCCGAGGAGCACGGCGGCTCGATCGCCGGCAACCTGGTGGTGGTCGATCGCGATCCCGAGACGGGCCAGGAGATCCGCATCGACTGCACGGCCTTCGGCTCGGGTTCCTACACGATCCCGCACTCGGTCGAGCACCTCAAGTTCGAGACCGACGCCACCTTCATCCTGGCGATCGAGACAGGCGGCATGTTCCAGCGCCTGAACAACCACAAGTTCTGGAAGAGCGCCAAGTGCATCCTGGTCGAGACCGCCGGCGTGCCCACGCGCGCCACGCGGCGCTTCGTGCGGCGCCTCGCCGACGAGAAGAAGCTGCCGGTCTACGCCTTCGTCGACTGCGATCCCTACGGCATCGCCAACATCTACCGCACCTTGAAGGTCGGCTCGGGCAACGCCGCGCACATCAACCGCTTCTTCTGCGTGCCGCAGGCGCAGTACCTGGGCGTCACGCCGCAGGACATCATCGACTTCAAGCTGCAGGACGCGACGCACCCGTTGCAGGAGGTGGACATCAAGCGCGCCAAGGACGCCTTGAAGAACGACCCCTTCTTCGTGGCGCACAAGGGCTGGGTCAAGGCGCTCGAGCACATGTTGTCGATGGGCGTGCGCGCCGAGCAGCAAGCGCTCGCCAAGTGGGGACTCAACTTCGTGATCGAAGAGTACCTCCCGCGCAAGCTCGCCGACCGCAAGTCGTTCCTGCCGTGAGCGCGCCCGCGCCGCGCGGCAAGGGCGAACTGGCGCTGGCGGCGCTCCTGTCGTGCGCCGCCATGGGGCTGCTTTGGGCCTCGGCGCTCGCGCTGGAGGCGCCGCTCCTCTTCCCCGCCATCGGCGCCAGCGCGGCAGTGGTCGCCATCGCGCCGTCGTCGCGCGGCGGCCAGCCGAGGAGCATCGTGCTCGGCCACGTCGTCGGCGCGCTGCTGGGATTCGCCTGCGTGGAGCTCCTGGCGGATGGCGCGCAAGGCTCGCTCGCCTCGCCGCTCGACGCGCGCCACGCCGCCTCGGGCGCCTTGGCGCTGGGCGCCACCGTGGCGGCTCTCCTCTTCCTCGACGTCCCCCACCCGCCCGCGGCGGCGACGACGATGATCGTCGGCATGGGGCTGCTGCCGCGCTTCGAGCACGTGCTCGCCATCGCGCTCGCCGCGACGATCCTCGCCCTCTTCTTCACCGCGACGCTGCGTCTCTGCGGCCGCGCCGCGCCGTGGTGGAGCGGAAGCTGACTCAGCGCCGCACGGCGGCGGGCTTGGGCGGCGCGAGGAAGAAGCGGCCGATGCGCGCCTCGAAGGTGCGACCATCGTCGCGCTCGAAGGTGTAGCTGCCCTCCATCGTGCCCCACTGCGTCGAGAGCGGGCAGGAGCTGGTGTACTCGAAGCGCTCGCCCGGCATGAGGCGCGGAGTCTTGCCCACGACGCCCGGGCCGCGCACCTCCTCGCGGCGGTTGTCGGCATCGAGGATGATCCAATGCCGCGAGCGCAAGCGCGCCGGATGCTCGCCTTCGTTCGCGAGCACGATGCGGTAGGCGTACAGCCAGTGGCGGCGCTCGGGGTCGGACTCGGATTCCAACCATTGCGCCTCCGCCACGACGCGCAGGCCCTCGGTGGTGGTGTCGGAACCGCCCGGACGGACGGTGGTGTCGCTGGTGCTGGACATGCTCGGGGCGCCTCGGCGCACGCCGCCGACGTGGCGGGAACGCGTCCGAGAAGCCTAATGCGCCCGCGCAGGCGGGGCAAATCGGCACTGAAGGTGCTGGCGCGCACTGCGCGGAGGCGCGGCTCCGCGTCGGGCGGGCGGCACCAACCGCGCGCGGCCGAGCTAGACTTCCAGCATGGCCTGCAACTCGAACTCCAGCGCCACGGGCGGGGTGCCCGCGGGCATGGTCGTCGTCTCCCAAGGCGGCATGGACCAGTTGAAGTCGCTGCAGCGGCGCCTGCGCGCGCGCGGCATCGAGAGCGAACTCGTGTCCCCCGGTGGTGGCGGCTGCGGCTCGTCTTGAGGCACCAAGCTGTGGCTCGCGGTCGCGGGCCCCGACGCCAAGGCCGCCAGCCGGGCCATGGAGGACGAGTTCCTGGACGAGCTCGATCCGCAGGCCCGGCGGCACGCGGAGGTCGTGGTCGACCTCGACTCCGACCAGCGCACCTGTCCGGCCTGCCTGCACGAGTACGCGGCAGGCCCGGTGCGCTGCCCGGCTTGCAGGTTGATGATCGGGGCCTGAGCGAGGCCGGCGCGACTGTCAAGTAAACGCGACAGAACGCCGCGGTGCATGTCGACGAAGCGGAAAGACGCGCCCCGTGCCCGGAGCGCGTCGTGGCGCGCCGCTTTCAGTCGTTGACGCGTTCCTTGTACTCCAAGGTCTCGGTGTCGACGCGCACCTTGTCGCCGATGTTGACGACCATGCCGACCTTGACCGTCATGCCGTTCTCGAGCACCGCGTCCTTCAACCCGTTGAGCACGCCCTTGATGGGCGGCGTGGTGTCCTTGACCACCGCCACGACGCTGGCGGGCGGATCGACGGTCAGCAGCTTGCCGTCGACGACGCGACCGGTGTAGCTCTCGGCGTTCCAGCGCAGCACATCCTCCAGGCCCACCGAGGGGCAGCGCCATTCCTCGTTGCCGTCGAGGGTGTAGAACACCTCTTCGGTGCCGTCGGTGTAGCTGTGCGTGAGCTGCATCACCTCCGACTCGAGCACGTTGTACTTGTCGTCGCCCTGGGCGGTGATCTCGGTGATGCGACCGGTGAGCAGGTCCTTGACCTTCATCTGCACGCGGCTGCGCCGGTCGCTCTTCCACAGGTTCCAGTAGATGACGGTGCACACGCGGTTGGCGTTGTCGACCAGCATCCCCTTGCGCAGTTCCATCGCGGTCAGTTGGGACATCGTGTTTCCTCGGAGTGGCTCTTCGGCCGGGATCTCTACGGCGCTTGGTGCGCGACACGGACGCCGGGGGCGGCCGCGAATGAGGGAAAAGAGGGTACCCGCCCAGACCAAGGGCGGCAACCAAGACGGCGCGCGCGACGCCGCGCTTGGCGTGCAAGCCGCTCCTGCGGCACGCCAAGCGGATCTTCAGGCGGGGTTCGACAGCACCTTCAGGAGCTCCACGCGGAAGACGAGCGTGGAGTTGGGGCCGATCCGCGGCGGCGCGCCGCGCGAGCCGTAGGCGAGTTGCGCCGGGATGACGAGCACGGCCTTGCCGCCCTCCGCCAGTTGCTGCAAGCCCTCGGTCCAGCCCTTGATGACATTGAACAGCGCGAACTCGGCCGGCCCCGAAGCTCCGAGCGTCCCGTCGAAGTATTGGCCCTCCTTGGTCCAACCCGCGTAGTGCACGCGCACGCGCGACGCGCTGGTCGGCTTGGGGCCGGTCCCTGGCTCGAGCACGGCGACCTGCAGGCCGCTGTCCATGGTCGAGAAGGACAACGCGGCGAGGTCGGGGAAGGAAGGCGGCGGCGTGGAGGAGAAGAGCTTCTTCAAGCGATCGAGCATGGCGCGCGGATCCTAGCGCGCGAGAGGCTAGGCTGCAGCCCATGGCTGGCAAGGCCTCCGGCGGCGTACGAGCGAAGCGCGCAGGCTGGGCGCTCGCCGCGCTCTTGTGCGCCGCGCTGTGCTTGGTCGCCTGGCGCGAAGCACCGCCCGCGCCGCGCGGGACGGACGCCCCACTTGGCGAGTTCAGCGCCGTGCGCGCCGCCGCGACTTGGGATGCGCTGCCGGGCGCTTCGAGCCCGCACCACAGCGGCAGCCACGCGCACGCGGCGCT
>SXXH01000238.1 GCA_005789645.1 Planctomycetia bacterium | reverse complement strand
CGCCTTGGCGATGCCCATGATGTTGTAGTTGGGGATGACGCGCTCGCCGCCGATGTACGACAGCGTCACGATCGAGCCTTGGCGGCCCTCCATCAGCGGCAGCACGGCGCGCGTCATGGCCGTCAAGGAGTAGGCAGACACTTCGTGCGCGATCATGTAGCCATCGCGGCTCGTGTTGAAGAAGTCGCCCTGCAGTTCCTCGCGTTTGGCGAACGCGACCCCGTGCACGAGGCAGTCGAGCCCGCCGAACTCCTCCTTCAAGGCTTGCGCCACCGAGTCGATCGTGTCTGGTTGCGTGACGTCGCACGGCAAGACCAGCGAATCGGGCAGCTCCGCGGCGAGTTCGCGGACACCCTTCTCCATCCGTTCGCCCATGTAGGTGAGCGCGAGGCGCATGCCGGCCTTGGAGAGGGATTGGGCGCAGGCCCAGGCGATCGAGCGGCGGTTGGCGACGCCGAGCACCAAGCCCGTCTTGCCTTGCAGCAACTTGTCCATGCAGTGGTCGTCCAGGGGGGGGCGCAGGACGATGGTCTGCCACCATCTTTCAGTCGCTGCGCGCGAATCGGCGAGGATAGCGACTTCGCGCGCCGGACACGCCATGGTGCGCGGCCGCGTCAGGTGGCTTGCTCGCGTTTCAAAGCGGGGAAAAAAAGACCTGACACGGTCGGGACGGGAGGTGGTCGACTGGCCAAGCGAGTGATGATTACGGCGCATTACCAATGAATTCAAAGTCACTTGAAATATTGCAAATTGCTATGACCTCCGGCGTTGTCATTTTTCCTATCCCTGCTCTTTCGAGGTCGCCTCTAGCTTCGCATGGAAGCGCGGTTCACACGACCACTTGGTCGCCGACCGCGCTCGGCCGCACGCTCCTACGTCGCGCCGAGATCCACGTCCGCCTGCTTTCGAGGTGCCCCCATGGCTAGTCGAGCGCCGCGTCGCCAGCCCGCACATTCGTCCAACCCACCCGCTGCGTCTGGCTGTGCCGCTCGATCCGCGTCTCGCGGCGAAGACGCGCCGATGCTCCCGACCGCGAGCAAGCGCGGCCGAGCCGAGTCTCGCGCGCCAGAGTCGCACGCGAGCGAGCCTTGCGCGACCAAGCTAGTCGAAGCGTCCAACGACGCGAGGACGGCGGAGGTCGACAGCACGCGCTGGAGGCTCCTCTTGTGCGGAGCCAGTCCACGCGAGGTCTTGGCGCGCATCGTGCGCGACGATCCCTTGCGCTTGCGCGCCCGCATAGGCGCGCGACTCCTCGAGCGCTGCTTGTTGCTCGACGCCGACCGCGTGCTATTGCGGTCCTTCGCGCGCATAGCGCGTGGCGCGTGCCGCTACCAAGGACGACCTGATCTCGGTCCGTGGCTCGATGGCCATGTCGATCTCGCGCTGGACGATTGCCGTTCCTTGCGCGTTCGCGCTCCGTCGGAGTCGCAACCGGTCGGGGGGGCTTTCCTCGAACTGGCGCGTCCACTGCGCCTGGATGCGGCTCGGCTCGCCGCGGCATGCGCGCTCTTCAATGAGCTGGACGACGAGGCGCGGCGCGTGTTCTTCCGGCTGTTGCTGCGTCGTCCGATGAATTCCACCGAGCGCTCGCGGTCGCCGGACGCGACGGAGCTGCAAGCGTTGCGACGCGCGTTGGAGCCATTCCTCTCCGTGGTCGCGCCGCCGCTCGTCGCCGGCAGCACCGCGTTGGCGCCTGCATCCAAGCGGGAGGTGCGGCGTGCGCGCTGAACACGGGCCCCTGCATGGCGAACGCGAAGACGCGGATCGCAGCGAGGCGACATTCGCACGGCACGGCGTCGGTCTATTGCGTCCGCCTTGTCGGTCGTTGCTCGTCGAGCAGGTCGAGATCGAACTGCTGCGCCTCGAGCGGGAGGAGGTGGCTTCTGCCTGCGCCGACGGGGCGCGCCTGGCGTTGGCGTTGCGAGAGCCCGAGTCGCCCAGGCCCGAGTCGTCCAGGCCCGAGTCGCCAAAGCCCGAAGGCCAACTAGGCGCCCGCCTCGCGCTCGGCGACGAGCAAGACCCTGTTGGTCGAGATGTCGATGATCGAGCCATCGACCATCCATGGCATGGCGATCGGCATCCTGAAGTTGCCAAGCGCGCGCGCGCGTGCTTGGCGCAGCGCATCGAGTCATGGCGCGAGCGCGTGCGTTGCTTGTTGACGGCGCTGCAATTGGAGGGCTTGGCCGTGCCTTCCGTGTTGGCCCAGGCCTTTGGAAGCCCGACATCGGCGTGGCCTTCCGCTGCGAGCTTGGCGCAGGCCGCTTGCATCTGGTCGCCCAGCGACGAGCACCGCGTGTTGTGCGCGCGGGCCTCGCTGCTCACGGGATCGATCGGCGAGGCGCGCGTATGGCTGCGCAGCGTGCCACCCAGGATTCGTCCGAGCGACTTGGCGCGCGAGCTGGATGTCGACGGGCCTCCAGGCTTGGAATGCGAAGAGAGCTCGAAGTCGAGCACGGTCGCCCACACCAGCATCGACCAACGCGCAGGAGGACTTCCGTGAACGCAGGATCCGCCATGTACAGTGGACTTGACGTGCTCGAACTAGTGCTCGGCCGCACGCGCGCGTCCGCCAAGGCGCGCGCCGCCGAAGCTCCCGTGGTCGAGACACGCGGCATGGGCGCAGGCGAAGAGCTGCATGTCGTCATGCGTTTCCTGCAACTGCTCGTCTATGACGCCCAGTCGCTCGATGGTGGTCGCACGAGCCTGGGCTTCGAGACCGCGCGCGTGGAGCTCGATCGTTGCGATCGGCAAGCGGCCTGCGAGGCGCTGGTCGCCTTGCTCCAGCATGCCTTGCGAGCCGCGGCCACCGCGGACTGCTGGCTCGCGCTCGAGGCGGCGGTCCTCGACGCGCGCGCCGCGTGGAGGCAGCTCGACGACTTGCGCGACGAACAGCCGTGGCTGCCGGGACCCGAGGCGGCGCAGTTGGGCTTGCCGCACTTGGCGGAGCAACTGCTCGAGGCGCTCGCGCAGAGCACGCAAGAGCCCGCGCTGGGGATGTTGTGGCGCGCCCGCTGGTTGCACGCGAGCGGGGCGCTGGACGAGGCCGAGGTGCTCTACAGGTTCGTGGCGACCTCGCCCCCCGTCGCCGCGAGCCGCGAGGCGCGAGCGCCCGCCGCTGGAACGGTCGAACATGCGCGGCTCGGCAAGGCGTCGTGCGCGAAGGCTGGCTTGGGTGAGGGCCAGGGGAACTGCTCGCCAAGCGCGAGGTTCGCGGCGGCAAGGGCCGTTTGCGCGCTGCACTTGCAGCGCGGCGCGGTGCGCGAGGCGACCGCGTGGCGCACCCAATGGCGCGCACAGTGCCGCGACTTGGAATTGGCCGAGTCGGGCCGGAGCGATGTTGGTGGCTCGGGAGCGCAGGACTGGGGCTATCTGGATGGCGCCCTCGCCCTCGCCGAAGGGGACTGGAGCGCGGCACGCGCGCTGTTCGCGGGCGTGGACGCGTCAGATGTGCCGTTGGCGCTAGTCGAAATGGCGCGCGCGTTGCCGGAGGTGGCGGAGGCCTTGCCGGCGGCTTCCACGCGTGCGCGCGAGGCGGTCGTCGCTGCTCGACTGCCGCTGGAGCGCCGGTCGGTGGGAGCTGCGGCGCTCGTGGTGTACGCGCAGGACGACGATGGCGGCGTGCGCTCCGTGCACGCGGACGCCGCGGTGGGCTTGCGCGCTGCGTTGGCCGAGCATGCCGCCGGTCGCGAGGATGCCTTGGCGTTGTCGGGTTCGCTCGAGGCTCGTCTGTTCGCCGCTGGCCGCGGCGTGGTGGAGCATGCGCAGATTCCACCTGGCAAGGCCCTCGTCGGCGACTCGCATCGAGAGCGCATGGTCCCCATCCGGGGGGCCATCGGCCGCGCCTCCACGGCCGTGGCGCTCGAGCCCATCGTCGACGAAGCCGGGGAGCCGTTGGGCTGGTTGCACCTGGAGTGGGAGCACCACCTGGTGCCGCCCGAGGGCGTGCGGCGCAACCTGACCGTGCGCGCTCTGGAGCTCCTGCGTGCTTCGCTCAAGCAGGTGCGCAGCGCTTCGATTGGCCGTTCCCCCGTTGCGACGGCAGCACTCGATGCACGCCATGTGCACGCGGCAGCGTCGACGCGCGAGCACCTGCGCGTCGAGTTCGAGCAGTGCATCGAGTCGCTGGGGCTGAAGTGGACTCGTCGCGCGTGGCGCGCCTTCATCGTCGAGGATGGAGCGCCGATCGAGGTTCATCGCGGTGGTGCCTTGGACGCCTTCGGGCTCGAGGCCTTGCCCGCGCGCGCGGAGGCCGAGACTTGCGCTGCTCCTGGCGGCAAGGCCTTGGCGCGCGCCTTGGCATGGCGTACTTGCGCGGGCTTCGAGACGCCCGATGCGCAAGCAGCCTTGTCGCCATCCGCCAAGTCCGGAGTCGTGCTGCCGCTCGACCTCGGTGGGCGCGTGGTGGGGGCGATCGCCATCGAGTCGCAGCATGTGCGCGACTTCCGTGATTTCGACGGACATGCCCTCCAGCATCGCTTGGCGGGACGCGTCGTCGGCTTGCGATTGGCGGCTTTCCGGGACGACCACCGCCGCCGGCAGGGTTGGGCGCCGGGTTTCGACGCGCGACGCGCCGACTTGTTGTCCTTCGCCACGCGACTCGCCGAAGTGGCGCGCTCGCGCTGCGTGCTGGCTATCTCCGGCGAGCACGGCAGCGGCAAGTCGGTCGTGGCTAGGTGGACCCACTTCGAAGGCGGCTCGGCGCGCGGTCCGTTCGTCGTGCAGCCTGCCGGCGGCGGTCCATTGGATTGGCCGAGGCTGTTGCGCGCAGCGCAAGGCGGGACGTTGGTCGTCGACCAGCTCGAGTCGATGGGGGACGCGGAGCAGCGGCGCTTCTTGCAGGTGCTCGATGGCCAACACTTGGAGGACGAGCGACCCTTGCGCGTCTCCGGCGCGCGCATCGTCGTCTGTTGCCTCGAGGGCTTGGCTCGGCTGGCCGCCGACGGGCGCTTGCGCCCCGACCTCGCTGCGCGCCTCGCGCGCTATGAACTGGTCGTCCCGCCTCTGCGGCGCCGCCGCGCGGACATCCCCGTGCTGTTCACCGCGATGCTGGCGCGCTTCGCCGAGGAGGAGGACTGCCATGCGCCCGAGGTGGCCGAGGAGGCGCTGGCGGTCTTGTTCCGCCAAGACCACCCCGGCAACCTGCGCGACCTCGAAGCCGTGGCGCAGCGGCTCGTGGTGCACGAGCGTGGTGGCGTCGTGACGGCGGCCGACTTGGAGCGCGTCGCACGCGAGCATGGCTGGAAGCTCGCCCCGCGGATTGCTTCGCGCCATCCGCGCGTCGAGGACATCCGCGACGCGCTGTGGAGCACGCGCATGCAATCAGGTCGCACGAACAAGACGCGCGCCGCCCTGTGGCTGGGCTGGGATCCCGACACCTTGGTGGCGCGCATGGCCGACCTCGGGATCTCCGACGAGGTCGAGCCGCGCGCCGCGTGGCAGGCGCCGGAAGGAGCAGTCGCGCCGGATTCGAAGTCCGCCTCGGGTCAGCAGGACGAGGCCGAGATGTGATGCCACGCGGATGGACTCGCCGCTCCAGGTGGTTGCGGGCGCAGAGCTGAGCGCGCAGGTCCAGGGCGGGAACTCGTCAAGATCGGAACCTGGCTCGGAACGGCCCGTCTGGCAGCAAGGCGGGTCGAAGACTAGGCGTGCCGAAGTGTGTCGCCGCCGGGGGGGGACATTGGGGCTGGTTGGAATCGTTGCCCGACACGGCGCGGTGCGCGCCGAAGACGGCTGGCAGGGAGACTCAGCAAGCAGGGAGACCGATGCCTGGACGATGCATCCGGCCGCCGAGCAAGCCCGGCGGCCGGATGTCTGCACTCCCTATCCAACCTCTCGTCGCCATGGGATCGGCGTCGCGGTGCGAGTTCGACCCAGATGGCGGCCACGATCGGCGGGATGTGTGCGGTCCACGCGCATGGCGCGCGAGGCTTGTGCGTGGTTTCTGGTTGTTGCGCTCTGCCACCGCCGTGCCAAGGGCGAGGCGGCGCCCACGCGCCCAGATCGAGTATCGGCCTTGAAGCTGCTTCTGGCCAAAGTCGAGGCGCTGCTCGTCGCGGCCTTGCAGCAAGCGGTGCCCCGGCCGACGCGAGTCCTCTCCCAGATCGCGTCGGCCGGGTCCGACCGCGCGCCGCAGCCCCCCCGGGTGCGGCGCGCGGCTTGGTGCGAGCTCATCGATCGCACACCAGTATTTACGGCTGATCGGGCTCGTTTCTCAGTGGGCACAAGGGAGTATTACCCCTTCCTTTCACTGCGTAGAACGGCCTTGGATGCGTGGTCCGCGGGCTCGTCCATCGCATCGCGCGAGGCATGGGTGGGCGCCGCACTCGACCGCGGGGCCCCGGACGCGCATCCTCTAGGCGTGCGCTTCGCAGACTTCGACTACCACCTGCCCGAGGAGCAGATCGCGCGCCAGCCGGTCGAGCCGCGCGACTCGGCGCGCTTGTGCGTGCTCGATCGCAGCGCGTCGACGCTGGTCCACGCCAGCGTGCGCGACTTGCCGCGCTTCCTCGTCGCGGGCGACCTGTTGGTGGCGAACGACACGCGCGTGCGTCCTGCGCGCCTCGTGGGGCAACGCGCCAGCGGCGGCAAGGTCGAGCTGCTGCTCGTCGACAAGGGGCCTACACCCGCCGCGTGGCGGGCGTTGGCCAAGCCAGCCGCGAAATTGCACCAAGGTGAAGTCCTCGAGCTCGAAGGGGGGGCCTTGCGAGCCAAGGTGCTGGGACGACTTGGGCGCGAGACCTTGGTCGAGCTCGCCTGCGATGGCGACCTCGAACAGTCGCTCGAGCGGCATGGCCGCATGCCCTTGCCTCCCTACATCTTGAAGAGCCGCGGCGCGGAGCGCGATCCCGCCGCCGACCGCGCAAGCTACCAGACGATCTTCGCCAAGGAGCGCGGCGCCATCGCCGCTCCGACCGCGGGCCTGCACTTCACGCCGCGTCTCTTGGAGGAGCTGTCCGCCGCGGGCGTCGAGCGCGCCAGCCTGACCTTGCACGTTGGGATCGGCACCTTCGCTCCCGTCGAATGCGAACGACTCGACGACCACCGCATGCATGCCGAGGACTACGTGCTCGGCGAGGACTGCGTCGCCGCCATGGGCCGCGCCAAGTCGCGCGGCGGGCGCGTGGTGGCGCTCGGCACGACCAGCGCTCGCGTGCTCGAGTCCTGCGCTCGGCCCGACGGGACGCTCGCCGCGGGAGCAGGCGCCACCAGCATCTTCCTGCGTCCAGGCTCGCGCTTCGCGGCCTGCGACGCGCTGTTCACGAACTTCCACCTGCCGCGCAGCACCTTGCTCGTGCTCGTCGCGGCCTTCGCCGGTCGCGAGCGCGTGCTGGCGGCCTACGAGGAATGCGCGCGCGCCGGCTATCGCTTCTACAGCTACGGCGACGCCATGCTCGTCTTGTGACGCCCCGGGTGGCCGTCAAATATACTTGACGGAAGGCGCGTCCGTTCAATCGCCCGCCTCGAGCGCG
Organism: Planctomycetia bacterium; assembly: GCA_005789645.1. Lineage (GTDB taxonomy): Bacteria > Planctomycetota > UBA1135 > UBA1135 > SXXH01. Next base: position 34,094 of record SXXH01000238.1, on the reverse strand, counting down.
GCGCGGATGGCGCGCGCGGCGGCGGCGGGATCGTCGGCGGCCAGGATCGCCGAGCCCACGCACGCGCGGCCGCAGCGGGCGAGCTCGACGGCGTTGTGCGCGTCGATGCCGCCGATGGGGAAGATCGGCAAGGGGCTCGCCTCGCACGCCAGCCACGCGGCGGTGGCGCCGAGTCCGCGCGCGTAGCCCTTGGTGGCCGTGGCGTGCACGGGCCCGAAGCCGAGGTAGTCCACGGGGTGGTCCTGGGCCGCGAGCACATCTTCGAAGGAGTGGGTCGACAAGCCCACCAGCGCCTCGTCGCCAAGGTGCGCGCGCGCCACTTCCACCGGGCAATCGTCGGCGCCCAAGTGCACCCCCGCCAAGCCCTCGTCGAAGAGCGCCCGCGCCACGTCCACCCGATCGTCGACCAGGACCAGGGCCTCGGAGCGCCGCTGGCGCACCAACCGCAGCAGCTCGCGCGCCAAGTCGAAGGTCGCGCGGGCCGGGCAAGGAGCCTTGGGAGAGGGTTGGGTGCGCGGGTCCTTGGGCCGCGCCTGCAACACATCCACATGGGGCAGGGCGGCGGCCACGCGTTCGAGCAAATCCCCGCCCGGCGCCAGTTCCGGCGACACGAGCAGCATCAAACGGGCTTCCTGCAGGCGGTTGCGCACGCCGGTCCACTCTATCCCATGCGCTGCCTGGACGCGGGCTGGACGGGTCCGCAGCGGATGCGCACCACATCCCGCGGCGATTGCAGGGAGCAAATCGGCCTTTTTCGCGTCCTCGAGTCACCGCCGCGCCGCCTGCAGGGGTAGCTTGGGCCACACTTTGGCCGGGCCGCATCGCAGCCAACCCGCACGGCCGCAGTCCTCCCCGACGGATCCCCATGAAGCAGCCCCTCACCGCCCTTGCCCTGCCGGTCCTCCTCTCCGCGTCCGCGGGTGCCCAGCAGTTCCAGCAAGTCACCGCCTTCCCGGGCACGGCCTTCTGGAGCGAAGGGGTCGAGTGCGCCGACGTCGACCAGGACGGCGACCTCGACATCTTCGTGGCCGACGGCGACGGTTTCGCCTCCGCGGGCACCCAGCGCCAAAACCGCCTGTGGATCAACCAGCATTCCCAAGGCCAGAGCTGGACCATCGTCGACGAGTCGATCGCGCGCCTCGGCACGCACACCTCGAACGCCAAGGGCGTGACGACCGGCGACCTCGACGGCGATGGCTGGACCGACGCCTTGTTCGCCAACGCCTTCTCGACGCAGCTGCCCTTCCTCTACATGAACCGCGGCGCGGCGCAGCCGGGCTTCTTCGACTTCGAAGGCGCGGCGCGCGGCTTCACCACTCTGCTCAACTCGGGCGGCGCCGCCTTCGGCGACATCGACGACGACGGCGACCTCGATGTCATGATCAACGACGCGTACAACACCTCGGCCGCCACCACGCGCCGGCCGCGGCTCTACCGCAACGATGGCGCGGGCTTCTTCGTCGAGGACGCGGCCTTCGCGGCCACGGTGCCCTTGAAGCGCGGGCAGATGGACGTGCAGCTCGCCGATCTCGACGGCGATTGGGACATCGACTTCCTGGGGTCCAACAAGGGCACCACCGCCGGCAGCGCGCACTACTTGATGACGAACGACGGCACGGGCGCCTTCACCGACCGCTCGAACCTGATCGCCAGCGCCTCCGGCAACACCTACGAGGTCGACTTGGGAGACCTCGATGGCGACGCGGACCTCGATCTCGTCTTCGTGTCGCTGTCGGGCTTCGTGGAAGGCACGCTGCGGAGCAACCTGGCCGCGGGCACCTTCAACTACACCCAGCAGCAGACCTACGGCGCCGACGACGACAACGAGATCGCCTTGTTCGACCACGACATGGATGGCGACTACGACGTGGTGGTCGGTTCGCTGGGCTCGAGCGAGAAGATCTACGCCAACAACGGCGCGGGCACGATGACGCTCGCGGGCGTGATCCAAGCTCAAGCCGACTCGACGCTCGATGTGGCCATCGCCGACCTGAACAACGACGGACGCCACGACATCATCACCGTGCAGGGCGAGTCGGGCGTGTACACCAACAAGTTCTACCGCAACACGGGCGCCATCGACGCTCGCGCGCCGGTGGTGGTGGCCGTGCAGGCCGATTCCGCGGCCGGTGGCAGCGGGCCCTGGATCGCCAAGGCGAAGATCCGCGACCAAGTGCTGGACGACGGCGTGAACCACGTGCGCGGCTGGATCGAGTCGATTCCCGTGTCGGCCATCGCCAACGAGGTGGCGGTGGGCTTCAACGGCGCGGTCTTGCCGCTGCCCGCGAGCGTCCCGGCGGGCACGCTGCTCGCGTTGCGCAACGAAGGGCCCACGAGCGCCAGCGTGCAGGTCGCTGGTCCGCGTCCATGGTCGGGCAATGTCGCGCCGAGCGCGACCTTGGTGGTCGGGTGCGTCGTGCCGGGCTCGTATGCCGTGACGACCAGCCAGGGCGGCTCGGCCAACTTCACGGTCGCCCCCGGGGCGTGGACCAGCGCGCAAGGCCTGCATCAAGGTGGCCAGCAGTATCGCTTCGCCACCACGGCGCCCGGCGCGGGTGCCGGCACCGGCATCGCGCGGCAGCTGCGCTTCGTCGATTGGAGCGGCAACACGACCATGGTCGCCTTGCCCACGCTCGTCTTGCCCGCGACCGATACCGGCACGCCGTACTGCTTCGGCGATGGTTCCGGCGCCGCTTGTCCGTGCGGCAACGCGTCGCCGGCGGGAGCCGCGGCTGGTTGCCTCAACTCGCTTGGCACGGCTGGAGCGCTGCGCGGCTTCGGCGTGGCCAGCATCGCGGCCGACAGCTTGCAGTTGCGCGGCTCCGCCATGGCGAACAGTTCCGCGCTGTACTTCCAAGGCACTACGCAGGCCGGCGCGAGCCTGGGCACCGTCTTCGGCGACGGTTTGCGCTGCGCCGCCGGGTCGGTCATTCGCCTCGGCACCAAGGTCAACGCCGCTGGACAGTCGACCTTCCCCGGCGCCGGCGATCCGTCGATCTCGGTGCGCGGCGCGGTGCCGGTCGGCGGCACGCGCACCTACCAGGTCTGGTATCGCAACGCCGCGGCGTTCTGCGCGGCGGAGACCTTCAACCTGACCAACGGCTTGTCGGTGGCGTGGGCCCCCTGAGCGGGGATCGAGCCGCCACGGCCGGCCGGCGCGCTCGTGGACAACGCGGTGTGCACGAGTTCGAACTCGCTTGGAAGTCCGGGCTCGGCCCTTGGTGTCGCTTGGAGGGACTGCTCGCCTCCAAGCAGCGGCCGCACGGCTTGCTCGAATCCTCGTCGGCAAGGATCCCGGGCCGACGAGCCTCCGTCCAGCGGCTGGCGTAGCGTCTCCCGCGCCAAGCGCCACACAGGTCCACAAGTCATGCAGCCAATCCGCACAACATCTCGATCTCCTCTCGGCACTTTTTCGCTGGTCCTCGGAATCGCTTGGATCTGCGTGGCTCCCGCGGCAGCGCGACAGGTGCAGCTCGAACCCTCGCGGACTCCATCCTTCGATGAAGCCAACGCCTTGGCCCAAGCTCCGCGCTGGCTCTCGCTGCGCTTGGGGGGCTTCGACACTCGCGGCGCCGGCCCGGCCCTTCCCGAGGAGTTGCGCGTCGAACGCGCCGATTCGAGCTATTTCCTGGTGCAACTCGACTCCGAGGTCGACGAAGTGAACAAGCAAGGATTGCGTGCACTCGGCCTCGAGCTGATGGACTACATCCCCAGCCGGGCTTGGATCGTGCGCGGCACTTCCACCATGGTCGACGCTGGCGCCGCCGCGGGCCTGGTGGCGTGGTCGGCGCCGCTCCACCCCGCTTGGCGCATCGAACCCGCGCTCCTCGCCGGCACCGCGCCCGCCCGCCTCGCGGTGCTTGGCTTCGCTGGCGTCTCCGCCGCAGCCTTGCGCTCCCAAGTCGAGTCCCTGGGCGTCGAGGTGGCCGAAGTGCACGAGCAGGTCGGCCGCTGGCTGCTGCTGGTCCCAGCACGCGCGGGTCTCGCGCGGGATCTCGCGCGCCTCGCCGACGTGCAATGGGTCGAGCCCGAGAGCCTCGTCACCACGCGCAACACGACCATGACTTGGTCCGTGCAGACGGCTTCGACCAACAGCCGTCGCCTATGGGACGCCGGATTGCGCGGGGATGGACAGATCATCGGCCACATGGATGGCCCCTTGGCGTCCGGTTCGTGCTACTTCTCCGATCCGGCCAATCCCATCGGACCGAGCCACAGGAAGATCGTCTACACCTCCGGGTCGGGCGCGGCCGACCTGCATGGCACCCACACCGCCGGCACGGTGGCGGGCGACGCGCAGCCGGTCAACGGCTCGACCGCCAACCGCGGCCTCGCCTATCTCTCGAGACTGGCCCACAGCAGCAACTACTCGGCCGCGGCTTGGAGTTCGCTCGCGACGACGCACCGCAACAACGGCGCGCGCTTGCACACCAACTCGTGGGGCAACGACAGCACGACCGCGTACAACTCGCATTGCAACGCGATCGACGCCTTCATGTGGGCCAACGAGGAGAACCTCGTGCTGTTCGCCGAGACGAACTTGTCCACGCTCAAGAACCCCGAGAACGCCAAGAACTTGCTGGCCGTGGGCAACGCGCTGAACGGCGCTTCCTACATGAGCAAGGGCGGTGGGGGCGTCGGGCCGACTTCCGACGGGCGGCGCAAGCCGGACTTGTTCGCGCCAGGCACGAACATCGTGTCCGCCTCGACCGCCTCGTGCGGGACCAGCTCGCTGTCGGGCACGAGCATGGCCTGTCCGGCCGCCACGGCGGCCGCGGCTCTCGTGCGCCAGTACTACCTCGAGGGGTACCACCCCTCCGGCTCGGCCAACGCGGGCGACGCATTCACGCCCACGGCGGCGCTCGTCAAGGCCACCTTGCTCAACACGTGCCAGGACATGACCGGCGTCTCCGCCACGGTGCCGAACAACACCGAAGGTTGGGGGCGCATCGTGCTCGACGAGTCGTTGCGCTTGCCGGGGGATCCAGGCCGCATGTGGCTGGTCGATGTGCGCCGCGCCGCGGGGGTGACCACAGGAGCCACGCGCACCTACACGATCGACGTCGCCACCTCGACGCAGCCGCTCGAGATCACCATGGCCTTCACCGACTTCGCCGGCGCGGTCAACGCCACCAACGCAGCGGTCAACAACCTCAACCTCGAGGTGGTTTCTCCCAACGGCACGCTCCACCGCGGGAATGTGTACGCCTCGGGCGCCACCATCTCCGGCGGCACAGCCGACGCGATCAACAATGTCGAGCGCGCCACCTTCAACGCTCCGCTGCCCGGCACATGGACCGTTCGTGTGGTGGGCGCATCCGTGCCGCAAGGTCCCTGCGGCTACGCGGTGGTGGCGACTGGCGATCTGGTCATCGCTTCGGGCACGCCGTTCTGCTTCGGCGATGGATCTGGCTCGGCTTGCCCGTGCGGCAATGCATCCCCCGCGGGCTCCAACGCCGGTTGCCTGAACTCGCTGGGCACGGCCGGCACCTTGCGCGGCACGGGCACCGCGAACCTCGTGAACGACGACTTCAGGTTGCGTGGCACCGCCATGGCGAACAGCACGGCGCTGTACTTCCAAGGCACCACCCAGCAAAACGGGGGCCTTGGTTCGAGCTTCGGCGATGGCTTGCGTTGCGCCGCGGGGTCGGTGGTGCGCCTGGGCGCCAAGGTCAACGTGTCGGGTGCTTCGAGCTACCCAGATCTGGTGGATCTGCCGATCAGCTTCTATGTCACCGCGCCCGGCACGCGCACCTACCAGGCTTGGTACAGGAACGCCGCGGCGTTCTGCGCGGCGGAGACCTTCAACCTGACCAACGGCCTGTCGGTGGTCTGGACTCCGTGAAGGGCGCGCGCCGCCACGCGGCGGTTGTCAGGTGAAGTTGACAGCCGGGCCTGGTCGGCGATCCCGACGAGTCCCGGCCTCCGTCAGCGTACCTTGCAAGTTCGTCGCCCCGCGCGCCGTCCTGCGCCTCGAGGCCGCTCGCCGACCGCCCCCCCCCGGGGGGGCTCCGCCGGTGGCCCCATCCTGCAAAGCACGCGTGCGACGCGTGGCGCGCGTCGCCGCCGCGGCCTAGACTCGAGCGTGCGCATGCTTGCTTCGCTCCTCCTGCTCCAAGTGCCGCAGTCGGCGCCGCCCACCCTGTTCGAGGACATCTCCGAGCGCGCGTTGCCGGGAGTGGAGTCGGCCTACGGAGGTGCGCGCAAGGATTGGATCGCCGAGGTCAATGGCGGCGGCGTGCTGCTCGGCGACTTCGACGGTGATGGCGTGCTCGACCTCGTCCTGGTCGACGGCTCCACCGCCGAGGCCGCCGAGTCCGGCAAGCCCGCCCGTCCCGCGCGCTTGTTCCTCGGGAAGGGCGACGGGACTTTCGCGAGCGGCGGCGAACGCTGGGCCTTGCCTGCCTTGAGACTCGGTTCGGGCGGTGGGACCGGCGACATCGACGGCGATGGGCGGCTCGACCTCGTGCTGACCGACCAAGGGCAGGTGCGCGTGCTCTTGAACGGCGCAGAGGGCTGGCGCGAGTCGGCGCGCCTCGGCGAGCCGGGCGATTGGTCGACCAGCGCCGCGCTGTTCGACGCCGACGCCGACGGCGCGCTCGACTTGTATGTCGCGCGCTACCTCGAGTTCTCCACCCAGTTCGTCAAGTCGCGCGCCAGCGGCGCCTGCCGTTGGAAGGGCCATGCCGTCATGTGCGGTCCCGAGGGCCTCGCGCCGCAGGCCGACCGCTTCTACAAGGGGCGTGGAGACGGGACCTTCGTCGACGCCACCAAGGAGTCGGGCATCGGGACGCAGACGCCGAGCTATGGACTGGGCGTGATGGCCCTCGACTACGACGCGGATGGCGACACGGACCTGTTCGTGGCCAACGACTCGATGCCCAACTTCCTTTGGGAGAACGACGGCGCCGGCGTCTTTCGCGAGGTGGCTTTCGCGCGTGGTGTGTCGCACGACTCCAACGGCCGCGAGATGGCCGCGATGGGCATCGCCGCGGGCGATCTCAACGGCGATCTGCGCGACGACCTCTATGTGACGGTGTTCAGCGGCGAAGCGACGCCGTTGTACTGTTCGACCAAGAGCGGCGGCTATCGCGAACGAGGCATGGCGGCCGGCATCAGCGGACCCAGCATCCCGCTGCTTGGTTGGGGAGCTTCCATGCAGGACTTCGATCTCGATGGCGATCTCGATCTCGCCGTGTTCAACGGGCATGTCTACCCGCAGGCCGACCTGCCCGGGACGGACACGAGCTATGCCCAACGTGCGCAGCTCCTCCTGAACGATGGGAAGCTGCGCTTCGTGGAGGCGCCGCTCGTGGCGGGCACGCGTGTTTCGCGCGCCGCCGCCGCTGGGGATCTGGATGGCGACGGCGACCTCGACCTCGTCGCCACGCGGCTCGACGGGCCGGTCGACGTGCTCTTGAATCGCGCCGTGCGCGACTCCGACCGCCACCATCTGCGTGTGCGCGCCAAGCTCCCCGGCGGCAAGGTCGATGCCTTGGGCGCGCGGGTGATCGTGGACGCCTGCGGCAACCGGCGCGCCGCCGAGATTCGAACCAGCGGCGGCTACCAGGCCGCCGTGCCAGCCGAGGCGCACTTTGGCTTGGGAGCTTGCGCCGCGGTGGCGAGCGTCGAAGTGCGCTTCCTCTCGGGTCGATCGGTCGTCGTCGCGACGCCGACCGTCGATCAGTTGCTGGTCGTGGTGGAGCCTGCGTCGCCCGAGGAAGGGGCGGGCAAGTGAGCCTGCTTCCTTGGTTGGCCTTGGCCGTCCTCGTGCAAGTGCAGGACGCTTCGAGCGCGTCGAGCCCCACCAACTCGGACCTTTCGCGGGCCGGAAGTTCACCCGTGCGCGGCGACTTGTCCGACGCGGAACGAGCCGCGTTGGCGCGCGACCCCGCTACATTGCCGCGCTCCAGCGCGGGGCGATGGACGCGCTTCGATCCCAAGGCGTTGCGCCCCGAGGATCTGCCGCCGCGCTACCGCTCGGCGCTCGCCGCGTTGGAGCGTCGCGCGCCGATCGCGGCCTTGGTCGAGTTGTACGCGTTGCTCGACGAAACACCTGGCTGGCCGCCCGCGTTGCACCAATGCGCCGTGCTCCACTTTCGCCTGCAGCGCCACACCGACGCCGTGGCGTGCGCTCGCCGCTACCTCGAGGAGTGTCCGGATCGCGTGGGCGAGACGCGCGTGCTGGGCCATGCGTTGTACACGCTTGGTCGCCACGGCGAGGCGCGCGAACACTACGAGGCCGTCTTGCGCGCGGCGCCGCGCGACGTGGAGGCGCGGCGTGGACTGGCGTTGTCCTTGGCGCGGCTCGGCGAGACCGTGCGCGCGCGCGCCTTGCTCGAGGAGGTCGTCGCGGCGAAGCCAACGCATGTCGAGGCTTGGACCTGGCTCGCTCGCTTGGCCCACGACGACGAGGACCTTGCGCGCGCGCTGGTCGCGGCGCGCAAGGCTGTCGAGCTCGACGCCTTCGATTCGGCGCCACGCTTCGTCTTGGCGCAGGTGCTGCAGGAGCAAGGCGATCTCGAGGCCGCCAAGCTCGAGCGGGCGCGCTTCGAGCAGTTGTCGAACGCCGCGGCGCGCTTGCGCCAACTCGAGTCCGACGAGGAGTACGCGCCCGGGGATCCCGAACTACCGCGTCAGCGAGCCCTGGTCCACCATGCGCTGGGGGACGCGCGGCGCGCCGAACAGGCGCTGCGTCGTTGGTTGGCGCTCCGGGGCGACGACCTGCCGGCGCACTTGCAGGCGCTCGACTTGATCGCGCCGTCGAGTGCTTTCGCCGGACAGGTGGCCGCGCGCGTCGAGGAGCTCGCGGGCACGGATGCGGCGGCATGGAAGCGCTTGGAGGCGCTGTGGTCCGAGCGTGGCGATCAAGCACGGCGCCTCGCCGCCGGCGAACGTTGGCGTCGCCTCGAGCGCGGGCGCTGAGGCCGTTGCAGCAAGGACCGTGGCAGCAAAGACCATTGCGACAAAGACCGTTGCAGGGCGGTCCGCTGAGTGCGGGCGACACGACGCAGCCCGCTTGTGGGCGGGCTGCGTCATGCGAGACAGAGAGGAGGACAGAGAGGGGACAGAGAGACAGAGAGTCAGAGAGAGAGTCGCGGGAGTCGAGTGAGAGAGAGTCGCGGTGCCGTTCGTCCCGCTGTCGCCGCGAGTTGGCGGTGCGGGTGTACAGTCTTCCTGCACGTGCTCGGCACGACCTCGCGGTCGCGCCAACTCGCGCGCAGGCGTGGGTCAGGCCGATTCCTTGCCGCTCTTGCGTGGGCGTCCGCCCTTGGGCTTCTGGCGGGTGATCGTGTCGTTGAACTCCGACCAGTCATCGCCCGAGAAGAGACGCACGCGTTCTCCGCACTCGATGCAGTAGCTGCGATCGAGCGACATGAGGTACGAGACGTACTTCTGGCAGTGGCTGCAGTATTTCTGGTCGCTGTAGTAGTCGCGGTTGAGGTTCATCGTGCGGTGTCCTGCGTGGGTGCTTGCCCACCTCCTTCAGCACGCCGATGGCCAAGTGACTCGCCGCGCGTGCAGCTCGGGCGCAACTTCCGCAGTCATAGGAACTTGCAATGATGCGCCGGGGCTGGCCTAGCCATTGGCCCACCTGCGCTGACTGTGGGGCCTACACCACAGTGCGCTGCGCGGTCGCCGCCCTGAGCAGGCCGGTTTCGATGCTGGCTGCACTGTGGCCGCGTCGAGCCGCGGCTGGTGTCCTTGCCGCAAGTTTATTTTTGACAGAGTCTTATGGCGGCTTGGTGCGGCTGGAGCCGGGCCGCGTGTCGAAGGCCCGCCACAGTTGTGGAGGCGACTGTGGTGCTGTCGCCACGCCCGGCCTGACTCGAGGCATCAGGTAGAGCGGCCGCGCCACTCCAAGATGGCCGCTTTGACGGCCGGATCGGCTTCGGCTGTCGCAGCGCGCTCGAGCGCCGCCGACACCCCGTCGTCCTTGGCGTGCGCCTTGGCCAGCGACCAGGCGGCCGCTTCACGCACGACTTGGCTCGGGTCGAAGCTCAGGGCCTTGAGCAACGCGCCGCGACCGCGTTCGCTGGGCGCCCCGGACAAGGCGATGGCGGCGTTGCGCGCCACGCCTTCGCGTCCAGGGCGGTCGGTGGGCGAGGGGTGGAACAACTCGCCGAAGGCCTCGCCGGCCTCGAGCCACTCGACGAGTCCCAGCTCCGCCACCGCGCGGTGGTGGCCGAAGCGGTGCGACAGATCCGGTGCCTTGGCCGCCCACGGGCAGACCTCGCTGCACACATCGCAGCCGAAGGCCCATGTGCCGATCTTGTCGCGCAGCACCGGATCCACCGGGCCTTTGTGCTCGATGGTCAGGTAGCTGATGCAGCGCCGCGCGTCGACTTCGCCGGGAGCGACGATCGCATGGGTCGGGCAAGCATCGAGGCAGGCGGTGCAAGTGCCGCATGAACCAGCGGCTTGCGCCGCAGTCGGTTCGAGCTCGTGCGACAAGAGCAGCTCCGACAGGAAGAAGTACGGGCCGAAGCGCGGGTGCAGCAGGTTGGCGGCCTTCGAGCTGAACCCGACGCCGGCGACGCGCGCGTGCGAACGCTCCAGCACCGGCCCCGCATCGACGATCCGGCGCTGCATCCCGCCGAGCCCGGCGCGCTCCAGGCGCTTGGAGAACTTGCGCAGCTTGTGCGCCAGCACGTTGTGGTAGTCGCGTCCCGCCGCATAGCGCGCCACTCGTCCACCGCCTTGGAGCTCGACCGACGGTCGCGACTGGGCGAGGCCGAGCACGACCATGCTGCCGGGCTGCTTCAGGATCTTGCGCGGATCGAGGATCCGTTCGGCGTCGACCTCGAGCCAGCGCATCGAGCCGTGCCGGCCTTGATCGAGCCACGACTGGAAGCGTTGCGCGTCCGGCGGGGGAGCCAGCGGCGCGATGCCGCACAGGTCGAAGCCCAGCTCCGCCGCGATCTCGAACACCAGTTGTTCGCGTCCCACGGGCGGAATCCTGACCTGCGCGCCCCCTGCGCGGGAAGGGCGCGCACAAGAAGGCGAACGGCGAATTGGCGAATCACCCGCCGCGCGGAGTCACGCACTTGAGCCTCCTAGCTGGCCTCCAGCTTGGTGTCATGGCTCTGAGGCGTGCGTGCATGTCATTTCCAGCAAGTAGTTTAGGTGCTGATGTTCAAGAGAATAAAATTGAAGCAAAGGGTGTGCGTTACCCCGTTTCTCACCGGCTCTAGAATCGTCCACGAGGGCTTCCACCCGCCGGGTTCCCCACACCCGCCGCGGTTCCTCCTCTCGAAGCTTCGTAGCGACCTGCCCTGTGTCACCGGCTGCCAACCCGGTGTGCACCGTGCCGGGCCTTCGACGCGCCCGACCACCCCCCTGCTTCGCCCCGGCACGCACGGCCTGCGCGTCCGCCCCGTTTGCTCGCGCCTGGTCCAACCGACCGGAAGCCTGCCCGCGCGGCGCCCGAGTTGGCCCTCGGCCTCCAACCAACCAAGCAGCGCACCACATGCAGGCCACCTCCGCCATGCACTCGCAGCCTAGTCCGGGCGCCGCGTACCGCGCGCGCCTGGTCGAGCGGCTCGGGGACCTGCGTGAAGAGCTGGGGACGGAATCCTCGGCCGGGCTGCTGCGCCTCGTCGCGGACGAAGCGCGCGACGGCGAGTTGCTGCGCGATGCCCTCTCGACCGCGTTGATGGAGCGCTTCCGCCTGCATGGAGGACGCGGGGCCTTTGGCCTGCTCTACGAGCTCAACGCCCAGCACTTGCTGGTGCAAGTCGCCGCGCGCCTGCGCCGCTACGGCTGCAAGAGCGATCCGCTCGACGTCTTGCAGGAGGTGTTCTTCAACGTCTACCGCTATCCGCATCGCTTCGACGCCAGCCGCGACGACGCCTTCCGCGTCTGGTCGGCGATGATCGTGCGCAACACGGTGCTCAAGCACCTGCGCTCGGTCTCGCGTCGCCATCGCGGCGAGGTGGCGATCGAGGATCTGGCCGGCGAGGTGGAGACGCAGGGCGCCGGGCCGTTGGCGCGCGCGGTCGAGACCGAGAGCAACAGCGAGTGCGCGCGTGTCTACCTGACCTACCTGCAGATGTACCTCGCGTTCTACGCGCTCTTGTCCGAGCGCGAGCGCCGCGCGCTGCAGATGGTCGAGGTCGAGGACGCCAGCTACCGGCAAGCCGCCGAGGAGCTCGGCATCAAGCTCGAGAACCTCAAGATGGTGGTGTTCCGCGCCCGTCGCAAGATCCAGCGCGCCATGCGCCGCGCCTTCGACGCCGCCCTCCAACCGCAACGCCCCGCGCAGGCGGGACGCGCGCTGTTGCTGGGCGCGGACGACGAAGCCGAGCTGCTCGAGGATCCGCGCGCATCGGACGAACAAGAAGGGAGGGACTGACCATGAACGACCAGGCATCCTTCGACGCCCACGACGATGGCCGCGACGATCTCGCGGCCGGTCCCTGCACCGCCTTCCAGGTCGATCTGTCCTGCCTGCTCGACGACGAGCTCGAGGACCAGGCTGCGGCGCGCGCCATCGGCCACATGGAGGCCTGCGAGTCGTGCCGAGCCTTCGTAGACGACACGCGCGCGCACATGCGGCTGCACAAGGACATCCACGACGAAGCTCGGCTCCAGGCGCGCTTGTCGATGCTCGTCGGTGGTGATTGGGCGCGCGAGGCCGCGCGCGCGGCCGAGTCCGTGGACCTGGTCCACTCGCTGGCGACGATCTTCTACCAGCTCGGCAAGGCCTACGTCGTGGCGGCCGTCGATCCGGGGTGGCGCGAGAAGATCTTCGAGGCCGTGCTGCCCATCGCCGCCACGCAGGGCCAAGGCCGAGGCTTCGTCGACGGCGTGCTGCGTGGCGAACGCCAATCGACGGCGCGGCTCGATTGGACGAGGGCGCGCGCCATGTTCAACGGCCGCCTCGAACGCATCGAATCGCCGTTGGAGAAGGGACGCAAGTTGCTCGAGGAGGCCTTGGGCGTCGACGCGTCGCACGAGGAGGCTTCGCTGTGGCTGGCCTACCTGCACGCGCACGAGGGCAAGCGTCTCGTCGCGGCGGAAGAGTACCGGCGCATCTTCGACGAGGCGATTCGGCCCGAGAACCGCGGCCACGCCATGATGCAGCTCGGCCGCCTGCACTCGAGCGAAGAGGATTGGCGCGCCGCCGTGCGTTGCTGGCGCTGGATCACGATCAGCGGCTTGGCCGATGCGGACGAGCGTTTCTGGGCCGCTCGGTTCAACATCGGTATGGTCCACGCACTCGCAGGTAACCGCGCGCGGTCCCTGCAGTACTTCCGCGTGCTGCTCGATCGCCATCCCGCGCGGGTGGCCGAAGTAGCCGAACTCGTGGCGCGTTCGCCCAAGCTGCGCGCCGCCATCGACGCCCAAACAGGGTTCCCTGAAGCCTTGTTGCACACCTGTCCCGAACTCTTCGCCGCCCCCGGGGGCGCCTGATACGGGTAGGGAGACTCCACGATGACGACCTTCACGACACGCGACACACGCGACACACGCTGGCTCGCGCCGCTGCGCGGCCTCGTCGTCGCCCTCGCTTGCGCCACCCTTGCGTGGGCCGGCGCGGGGGGCGCCGCGAGCGGGACCTCCGCCCAAGCCGGCGTGGGTACCGGCAACACCGGCAACTCCGGCAACACTGCCGCTGGCGGTGGCGACGAGACCATCGGCACCCTGCCGCTCACGAGCGGCGTGCGGCTGGAGGTCGTGCGTCACGCGCGCTTCGATGGTCCGGCACTCGCGCTCGAGGGCCGTTACGCCGACATCGCCACCGCCCTGCGCCAGCTGCGCGGATCCTCGCGCGCTCGCCTGCAGATCCTCGACGGCGAGCGCGTGCGCGTCACCTTCGTCGGCGATGTGCGTATTGGACTCGACCGCTTCGTGTTCCAGCGGGCCGGTCTCGTGGTCGGCGTCGCTGCGCCCGGTGGCGGCTTCTCGGCCCTGCCCGAGGTCGAGTCGCTGCGCGGTTCGATCGAGGGCGTGCGCTTCCGTCGCGAGGCCTACGCGGACACGATCGTCTTCGAACGCCGGCGCTGAGCGCGCCATGACGCGCACCTGAGTCGTGCACCTGCGCGCCGCCGTCCGAGCTCGGACGGCGGCGCGCAGTCCTTTCCCGGGCCGCAAGGAGTGCATGCAAGGAATGCATGCATCGAGCGGCCTGAACTGGCCAAGGGGCCTGATTTTCTCGCGCTTGGCGCGCAAGTGGCGCGCGCGGCGGCCGACAACCCATTCGTGGATCCTGTCTCGGCTTCCTTGCCGCATCTGCCGGCGCTCGCGCAGCAGAGGAACGACCTCGCCGCGGTGCTGGCGCGAGCGCGCTTCGTCGCCGCCGAGGTCGTGCAGCGCCTCGACGGTGGCTCGGTGGTGCTGGGACTGGCGGGACGCAAGGTCGCCGCCGCCTCGCAGGTCGAGCTCGAGGAGGGCGAGCGACTGCTGCTCGAGGCCGAAGGCGGGACGCGAGAAGGCGCGCCGCTCCTGCGCCTGGTCCAGCGCCTGCCACGCTCGGACGCGACGCTGCGACAGGCCTTCCTGGCCGCGCGCCTCGGAGCGGAGTCCGGCCCGGCGGTCTTGCAGGAACTGGCGCGCGGACTCGCTGCGCGCTTGGAGCAGCTGCCGCCCGCTTCACGCGCGGCCGTGCAGGGCTTGCTCGAGCATTTGCAAAGCTTGGAGTGGCGCGCAGGCGAGGACGGTGCGCGGCTTGCGCAAGCCGGCGAGCGGCTCGCGTCGCGTCCCGAGGCCTTGTTGGCGCGGGCGGTCGAGGGCCGTGCGGAGGGTCGCATGGTGCAAGCCTTGGCGAGCGAGGTGGTTCAGTCGTTGCTTGAGGGCCTGCGCGTCGACGATGCCGCCCTCGCGACGCGCCTGCGCGCGGGCGTGCTGCGCTTGCTCTCCGCTCCGGCCGATGCCGCGCGCGCGGCGGAGATCATGGGCGGCTTGCGAGAACTCGTGCGCGCGCTGTTGGGCGCTTCGCTCGACGAAACGCGGCTGAAGCAGCTCGGCGGCGGTCCCTTGCTGGCCTTGTTGGGCGACCCCGCGGGCCGCGACGATCTGGCGCGGATCGCCTCGCGCCTCGCCGCCGAGACGCCAGCCAGTCGGCTCGCCGCCGCGTTGGAGGGACTCGAGGACGATGCGTCGCGCGCGCTGGTCGCGCAGGCCCTGGACGTGCTCGATGGCGAGGCGCTGGTCGAGGTCGCGCGACGGCGCGAAGGCGCGGAGCCGGGACCATGGTTGGTGCTCGGTGGCGACGCACCCTGTTGGTTGCGATTGCGCTCCGGGCGACGCGAACCACGTCGTGCCACCGAAGGCGAGGCGCGACGCCTCGTGGTGGAACTCGGCTTCGAGCGCCTCGGTGCCTTGCGAGCCGACTTGCGCAGCACGCCCGAGGGCCTGCAGGTGCGACTCGCCTGCGCGGATGCCGCGGCGGCGCGCCAAATCGCCGCTCGCGTCGAGTGGCTCGCCACGCGCTTGGCGCTCGACGGCAAGGTGGCGCGCGTCGTAGTGGCCCATGAATCAGCCTCGGACACAGGTGCTGCGAGCGCGGCCGAGGGCGGCTCCAGAGGCGCCGTGCTGGATGTGCGCGCATGAGCCATCCCGCGCGACCCCGGGCCGCCGCGCTCTCCTACGACGCGAAGGAGGACGCAGCCCCGCGCCTCGTGGCGCGCGGCGAGGGGGCCGTGGCCGAGGCCATCCTCGACTTGGCGCGCCAGCATGGCGTGGCCGTGCGTTCCGATCCGGCGCTCTGTTCCCTGCTGGCGGTGCTGGAGATCGGCGACGAAGTGCCGCCCGAGCTGTACGAGGCCGTGGCGCGCCTCGTCGCGTGCCTGGTCGAGCTCGACGGCGCGGCCCTTGGCGCCACGGACGCGCGAAGTGCGGGCTTCGAACGCCAGCGCGGCGACGCATCCTGAGCGATTCCGCCGTCCGATCGCCGGGAGGTACCGTGCTCGGACTGCGTGGCATGGCGCCAGCAGGCTAAGCTCACGGCACAACCATGAGCCAACCCGCCCCGAGCCAGCCTCCCCGCTCCTTGGACCAGTTGAACCGCTCGCTCGCGCCGCTGCGCGCGCAGCTCGTCGCGCATCCCATCTACGCGCGCCTCTCGGACATGGACGATGTGCGCTCGTTCCAGGAACAGCACATCTGGGCGGTGTGGGACTTCATGTCGCTCCTGAAGGCGCTGCAGCGCGAGCTCACCTGCATCGAGTTGCCGTGGATCCCCAAGGGCGGCGCCACCACGCGCAGGCTGATCAACGAGATCGTCGTCGGCGAAGAGTCCGACGACGGTTTCGGTGGCGTCGGCCACATCAGCCACTTCGAGCTCTATCTCGCGGCCATGTCGCAGTGCGGCGCCTCGACCACCGTCATCGAGGCTTTCATCGAGCGACTGCGGGCCAAGGAGTTGGTGCCCGCGGCCCTGGCGCGCGTGCAGGCGCCCACCGCCGCGCGGCGCTTCGTCGGCGAGACTTGGCGCATCGTGGAGTCGCGTTCGCTGCCGCGCATCGCGGCGGCCTTCACGCTTGGCCGCGAGGATGTGATCCCCGACATGTTCACGCGCTTCGTGCACGACTTGTCGGATGCACACGGCGGCCGGCTGTCGATCTTCATCGACTACTTGGAGCGCCACATCCACCTCGACGGCGAACGCCACGCCCCGATGGCGGCGCGCATGCTGGAGGAAATCTGCGGCGACGATCCCGCGCGTTGGGAGGAGGCGCGCATCGGAGCCGAGTGCGCCATCCGCGCGCGCATCGAGTTCTGGAGCGGCATCGCGGCGGCGCTCGAGGACAAGGCGGCGGCGCGCGCCGCCGCGCACGCGTGAGCGACGCAGTTCAAGGAGCCAAGCCGCTGGTCGCGTTGACCATCGGAGACACCGCGGGGATCGGCCCGGAGATCGCCCTGCTGGCGTTGCGCGACGAAGGCTTGGCGCGGCGCGCGCGCCTCGTGGCGTTGGGGCCCGCCCGCCTGCGACCCGACGACATCCAGACGACCGACGATCCGGCTTCGTTGCGCGGGCACGGTTGGCTCGCGACGGACGATCACGGTCCAGTGCAGGTTGGAAAGGTCCAACGCGCAGCCGGCCTCGAAGCGCTCGCCGCCTTGCGCGCGGCGCACGAGTTGGCGCTCTTGCGACGCGTCGCCGCGCTGGTCACCGCTCCGGTCAGCAAGGAGGCGCTGCACCTCGCTGGCGAGCGCGTCGAAGGCCAGACGGAGCTGCTCGGTCGGTGGTGCGGCGTCGAGCGCGTGGAGATGATGGCCGTGGCGGGCAAGCTGCGCGTCATCCTCTGCACTCGACACATGCCGCTGCGGCGCGCGCTGGACGAAGTCACCACGGCGCGCGTGCTCGATCGCGCGCGGCTCTTCGATTTGACGCTGCGCGCGCTGGGAGTCGAGCGGCCGCGCCTCGCGGTGTGCGGTTGGAATCCGCACGCCGGCGAACACGGCTTGCTTGGCTCGGAGGACGACGAGATCCTCGCACCGGCCGTCGCGGCGGCGCGCGCCGAAGGCCTCGATGTGCATGGCCCGATCTCGCCCGACAGCGTCTTTCGCCAAGCTGCGCACGGCGAATGGGATGGAGTCGTGGCGTTGTGGCACGACCAGGCCTTCATCCCGCTCAAGCTGCTCGATCCCGCCGGCGGCGTGACGGCCCTGTGCGGCCTGCCGTATCTGCGCCTGTCGCCAGCCCACGGCACGGCCTTCGACATCGCCGGTCGGGGACGGGCGGATGCGAGCAACTTGATCGCGGCTTTGCACAAGTCGGTGGATTGGGCGCCCGCCTGGGGCGCGTGAGCGAGCCGGGCCGGCGTGGGATGCGCTCTCCCGCCGCGTCTGTGCTGCGTCAGAGGGTGTCCTGGCCCGGTTGGTTGGACTGGACCTTGGGTTGGAAAGGCCTTCCAGCCGAAAATCACGGTCCGGCTCCGCCCCCGACTCGGCCCCTGACGGGAGCTTTGCGGGTAGAATCGGGGCGCGCGTCCTCTTTGGCGCGCGTCGCCGCAACCCGCTCCAGACCACGATGATCGGACGCAAGAAGAAGATCGTCCTGTACCAGCCGCAGCAGGTGGACGAGTCGCTCGGCCTGCCGTCCAGCAAGGACATGCTGCCGCTGGAGATGCTGACCATCTCGGCGCGTCCTCTGGCGCACGGCTACGAGATCGTCATCGTCGATGGCAGCTTGCACTCGGCGGACGAGGCTCATCGGCGCCTGGTCGAGGCTTGCGAGGGCGCTTTCCTCTACGCGACCACGGGCATCCTGGGGTACATGGTCTACGACGGGTGGCTCGCCTCGCAAAAGGTGAAGGCGAAGTTCCCGCACATCAAGTCGGTCATCGGCGGCTGGTTCGCTTCGGTGCGACCCGACCTGCAACTTGCGACCGGACTCTACGACTGCGTGGTGCTCGGCCAAGGCGAAGTGACCTTCGACGAGGTGGTGCGCGCGCTCGACAGCGGCGAACCGCTGGAGAGCGTGCCCGGTCTCGCGTTGTGGCGCGACGGAGCGGTGGTCAAGACGGAGAAGCGCGGCGTCGCCGGTTGGGACGCGATCGTCGAGCGCATGCCGTGGCACCTGATCGACATCGAGCCGTACCGTGCGCACCAGCTGCGCGGGCGCTCGCACAAGGACGTGCTGCGCATGCCGACACCGCCCGCCATGGGCGAGCGCAAGCCGTACTTCGGCATCACGTACTTCTCGAGCTACGGCTGCCCCGAGCCGTGCACGTTCTGTTGTTCGCCCATCGTCACCGACAGGCGCTGGAAGGCGATGGGGGCCGACCGGCTGCTCGACGATCTGTGCGAGCTGAAGGAGCGCTGGAACTTCGATGTGGTGCGCTTCCACGACGCCAACTTCGGCGTGATGCAAAAGCGCGTGAAGGAGTTCTCCCAAGGGTTGCTCGACCGCGGCGCCAAGTTTTGGTGGAACGCGTTCATCGAGACCAACTCGATCCTCAAGTACGAGTCCTCGACGCTGGACCTCATGGCCGCGTCGGGCATGTACATCGCCGAGATCGGCGCCGAAGCCGGCACCGACGAGATGATGAAGAAGATCGGCAAGCCGATCAAAGGCGACGACAACATCGACGCGGCGGTCGAGATGGACAAGCGCGGCATCTGCGCCTCGGTGACCTACATCATCGGCTACCCGGGCGAGGAGCGCGATTCGATGATGAAGACGATCGACCAGTGCCGCCGCCTGCACGTGGCCGCGCCGCTCGCTCGTCCGACCGTCTGGCCGTATCGCCCGATCCCGGGCACGGCCATGTGGGACCAGGCGGTGTCGATGGGCTACCAGCCGCCGACCACGCTCAAGGAGTGGGGTTCGATCGGCGAGTACCACCTCGAGGAGACTTGGCCCGGCAAGATCCCGCCCGAGGTGGCGCTCGAGCGCAAGCTGTACCAGCACTACGTGACGCTCGACTACGGTCTGGCGCGCGGCAAGATCGGCTTCTGGGAGAAGCGCGCCAAGGAGCGCCTGCGACGTGGCGACTTGCAAGGTGGCTTCCCGAGCGGCAAGTGGGAAGCGCGCGCCTTCGATGTGTACAACCGCATCGAGAAGAAGCTCTTCAAGCGTGCCGAGACCTCGCGCTCGTGGATCGATCCGGGCCACAAGACGGGCACGAGCTCGAACGCCGCCAGCAAGAGCCGTGAAGCGATGACCGAGACCACGGCGGGTTAGAAGTCGTCGCGGGTTGGAAGTCATCGCAGGCTGAGCGTCACGGCGGGCTGCGCGTCCGGCGCGGACGTGCGCCAACGGGCGTTCGGAGGCCTTTGGCAACGGCGTGCGACGCGTGACCTGCGCTTTCCGCGCACGCTCCGCGCCAAGCTCCCGATTCTCGGTTGCCCGATCCGCACGCATGGGAGAGGATTCATGGACCGCCATGAGGATCCTCGCCCTGCTCTTCGCCCTGTTGCACTCCGCTCCCGCTTTCGCGGAGACAGTCGTGGTCCAGCAGGTGGGCTTCTTCTTCACGCCGCGCGAAGTCGTGGTCAACCCAGGCGACACGGTGCGCTTCGTGTGGACCAGCGGCTCCCACACCGCGACAGAGGGCGTGGATGGGGTCGTCAACGGCAACGAGGCCTTCCACTCGTCGCTGACCTCGGGAGTGCAGAGCTACTCGGTCGTCTTCAGCGACGCCTTCCTCGCCGCGAACCCGCGCGTGGGCGATCGCTACGAGTACTTCTGCGCGCCGCACTTCACCATCCAGATGAAAGGCGCCATCCAAGTCGCCCGCCCCGCGCCGGGCGTCGCGGCCTGCTTCGGCACGCTGGCAGCTTGTCCTTGCGGCAACGGTGGCGGCGAACCAGTGGGGTGCCGCAGCTCCATCCTCGTCGGGGGCCGCCTGCGCGCTTCCGGCGGCGCGAGCCTCGGATCCGACAGCTTGCAGCTGTGGATCAACGGCCTGCCCGAGGGCAACAACGTGACCTTCATCCAAGGCAGCACCTTGCTAGGGGCGGGAGCCGGGGTCGCGTTCGGCGACGGCTTGCGCTGCGCGGGCGGCAACGTGGTGCGCCTCGGCGTGAAGACCGTGAGCTTCGGCGTGGCCCGCCTGCCCGAGCCGGGCGAACAGTCCGTGTCGTTGCGCGGCTTCGTTCCGCCCGGCAGCACGCGCCACTACCAAGCTTGGTACCTCGATGGCGCAGGCGCGTGCGGCGGCTTCAGTTCGAACCTGACGAATGCCTACACCGTCTCCTGGCTGCCTTGACGGGGGGGGAGCTCCGAGCGCCACCAACACGACGAACACGACGACATGCGCCGCGGGCGCGGCGTCCGGGATGCCGGATGCCGCGCCCGCGATGCTTCAAGCGGTCCGCCGCGGGGCGGACCGGCCTCCTCACGGGTACTGGTTGCCCAAGAGCAGCAGGGTCCCGTTGGTCTGGGTGCCCGTGGCCCACGGCAGGCTCGCGTTGTAGCCGAAGTAGTTGCGCTCGATCTGGACCGCGAGCAGCGCCGGATCCTGTTCGCTGTCGGCCGAGCTGAAGGCGACGTTGCCGTCGATCGTGTACCAGCCCGTCTCGAGGTCGGGCAAAGGGACGCCGACGGCCTGCGGCCAGCTCTCGAGCGGGTTGTGGTTGGTGAAGAACAAGAAGCCCTGGCTGAACACCCCGCTGATGTCCAGCAGCTGGCGACGCGTCCAGCAGCTGAAGCTCGTCTGGGCCGAGAAGGCCTCTTCGTTGTCGTTGTAGATGCGGAAGTCGACCACGGCGGTGAAGGCCGCTCCGCCCGTCAAGTTGATCAAGACCAGTTCGTTGCGCGAGATGAACGGCGGCACCTGCGGCGTCTGCCCGACGAAGCTCGGCACATGCAGCTCTTCGGGCACCGGCTCGTACTCGAGGCCGTCGAAGTCGCGCCGGCCATTGCCGTTGCGATCCGTGCCTTGTCCCTGCGTGCCGAGGCCCACGAAGGGGATGGCGGGGATCTCGATCGTCTGCATCGTCATGCCGATCAGCACGACCTCGCGGCCGATCAGGAAGTTGTGGGTGATCGGCAGGCCGCTGACCGGGTCCTTGGCGAACGCGTAGCAGTAGCCGGCGGCCATCTGCGGGTTGTCGTTCTTGGTGCGGACCGTGATCGTGTCCTTGGGCGTGAGGATGCGCGTGCGGTTGAACTCGAGGCAGTCGTTGCCCCGCACGTAGATGAACTCGACCGCCACGGTGCTGGTCGAAGCCCCGCTGGCGAGGTTGGTCACGGTCAACCAAGTCTCGTCGCCGCGAGAGTTGTCGACCAAGGGGAAGACCAGCAGGCTGCCGGGGCGTTGCCCCTCGGCCAGGGCGGGCAGGCTGGTGGCGGCGCAGAGGAGCGCGCAGAGCAGGGACTTCTTCATGGTGGCCATCTCTCGATCGTTCGTTCAGTCGGACCGGGCGAGGCTGCCGCGGACCGGGAGTCGTGGTGGTCCGGAAGTGCGGCCGCAGGCCTCGCGCCGCCTTCCCGTTCGGAGGCGCAAGATGCGCGAGGGCGGGAAGCGCCGACATTCGTCGCGTGGAGGGGGAGCGTCGCCGCCTTGTGCGCAGCCGAGCGGGGCCGCAGGCCAGCGGCGAAGTGCGTAGTGTCAAGCAAACAGGACGAAGTTCGGAATGGTCCGCGCCACGCGATCCGCGGTGAAAGCGAGCCGGGCGGCCCGCGGATTGCTCCGCGGACCGCCCGGTTTTTTCGAGGCCCCCGGGCCGCGAGGCTCGAGGACCCGACCAGCGTTCAGATCAGGGGATGAACGGGCCGTGGAAGATCAGGCCGCCGTTGGTGCGGGCGCCCGTGCCGTACGGCAGGGCCGCGACCGCGCCGTAGCTCGAGCCGCGACGCTCGACCTGCAGGGCCAGGATGGCCGGGTTCGCTTCCGAGTCGGCCGAGCTGAAGCTCAGGCGGCCCTTCATCGAGTACCAGCCCGTCTCGGCGCCGCCGAGGCTTTCGCCCGCGGCGTTGTTGGTGCCGGCGAGGAACGAGTCGCTGAACAGGCCCGACACTTGGGTCAGGGTGTACTTGTCCCAGCACTGGACCGACTTCTGGGCCGAGAAGACTTCTTCGTTGTCGTTGTAGACGAGGAAGTCGACGATGGCCGTGAAGGAAGCGCCACCCGTCAGGTTGATGAGGATGAGGTCCGTCGTGGCAGCGCCCTGGCCGATGAAGCGCGGGATGTGCAGCGCGTCCGGAGCGGCTTCGTACTCGACGCCGTCCATGTCACGCACGCCGTTGCCGTCGACGTCCGTAGCGGTGCCCTTGGCGCCGACGGCTTCGAAGGTGTACGGCTGGATTTCGTAGTCGCTGCCCGTGCTGCCGTCGTTGATGAGGGCGGAGCCGATCAGGTGGTTGAAGGACACGGCGCCCGCGGCGTTCTTGGCGAACACGTAGCAGTAGCCGGTGACCATGTTGGGGTTGTCGCTCTTCGTGCGAACCGTCAGCGTGTCGTTCGGCGTCAGGTTGCGCGTGCGGTTGAACTCGAGGCAGTCGTAGCCGTCGATGTAGACGTACTCGATCGTCACCGAGTCGGTGGCGTTCGTGTTCGTGACGGTGAGGAAGGTCTCGTCGCCACGGGCGTTGTCGAAGAGGGGGAAGAGGAGGAGGCTGCCCGGCTGGGTGGTGCCAGCGAAGGCGGAACCGGAGACGCCGGCGAGAACCAGCGTCGCGAGGAGGCTATTCTTCATGTTGCTCGATCAGTGTTTGGAGAAGCTTGCGATCCGCGGATGATCGGCTCACGCATCGCTGGGGAGAAGCCTCTGGGTCAGCCGACGACGCGGGAAGTCCCGCCGAGCCAGATCGCTTCGTTACGAGGACGCATTCTAGGGATGGGTTGTTGAAATGCAAGATGTTTGCAGTGCCTAGCATCATCTATTGTGGTATGCACTCGTAAGTCAATGTTTTTTCGCCATTTGCGTCAGTTGAATGTTGAGATTATGCGCTCGCCGTAGAGAGTGGCATCGATTTTAAATGGGTATCGCAAACGAGAATGGGTTGGCTTCGAATGATCTGGCACCCTCTGGCCCTACCAAGGTGCGCGCCATGCGAACGATGATCCTCGCCCTGCTGCTCTCCATCGCTTCGACCCACTCCCTGGCCATGCAAGCACCGGCGGCGGAAGAGGCGGTGGTCGAGCTCGATGGTGTGTGCATCGCGCCCGATGCGTACGCCTCTTGGCTGCTGCTGACGCACGGCGAGCGCCTGGCGCGCGTGTATGGCGCCGAGCAGGTCGCTGTCGAGCGCGCCGCGCGCGCCGTCGGCGTCGAGTTGTCGCAGGAGGAGCTGTCCGCGCAAGTGCAGCGCGACTTCGACGAACGCATCCAACATGCGTTCTTCGGCAACCTCGACGAGTGGCGCGCGGAGTTCGCGCGCACGGGGCGCACCGAGGCGGGAGCGAGACGGCAACGCGAGATCGAGGCGCGTCCTCATCTCCTGGCGCGGAAGATGGCCTCGATCGGGCGCGTGGTCCCCGAGCACAAGATCGTGCGCGAGTGGGAACGGCTGCACGGCAAGCTTGGTCGCCGCTACGAGTTGTCGATGAGCTTCTACCTAGCCGAAGTGCGCTCCTCGGCCCAGTCCGACACCGAAGCGCGCAAGCAGGCCCAAGAAGAGGCTTGGTCCAAGTCCAAGGCCCGCGCCTTGGCCGCGCGCGCGCGCATCGCCGCCGGCGAGGACTTCGGCAAGGTCGCGCGCGAGACCAGCGAAGATCCCGACACGCGCGATGGACGCGGCGTGCCCAGTTCCTTCCGCGATGAAGGTTGGCCCAAGGGCTTCCACGACGAACTCGCCAAGCTCGCCGTGGGCGAGTTGTCCCAACCGCTGCAAGGCAAGGGCGGTTGGTGGCTGGTCAAGGTGCGCGCGGTGCAGGCCACGGAGCTGGAGGCGGCGCGGCCGGCCATCGTCGCCATGCTGGCCGAGAAGGGGCCGGAACCCGACGAGGTGGGTGCCATCCTCGAGCCGTTGCACGTCAACACGAAGGTCGAGGTGCTGCCGCAGATGTGGCAGGCGCCTTCCAAGGGCGAACAGGGCGGGGGCGACTTGCCTGTGATGCTGGTCGATGGCGAGCCGGTCGGCCGCGCGGAGTACGCGCGCTTCCTCCTGTATTGGCAGGGCGAGACGGCCTTGACGCGCTTCGTCGAGGACTGGGCCGTCGAGCGCAAGGCCGCGGCCGCGGGCGTGTCGGTGACCGAAGCCGAGGTGCGCGCGCGCGTCGACGAGCACATCGAGACGATGATCGACGAGGGCTTCAAGCGCCAACGCGAAGGTTGGCTGGCCTTCCTGCGCCGGGCCAACCGCACCGAGGAGTCGTTCCGCGCTTCGCTGGCCGAGCGTTGGCGCATCGATCTCCTGGCCGAGAAGCTGATGCTCAGGGAGCGCGTGGTCGACGAGCGCGCCCTCCGCGAACGCTACATCGCCGCCTACGGAGACGAGGGCGAGCGCTTCGAGGTCGCCTGGATCGTGCGACGCATCAAGGGTTCGCTGCCCGCCGGCGAGCCGTCGCGCGAGGCGGTCGAGGCCGAATTGGCGCGTGCTTCCGAGGCGGCGAGGATCGAGCTGGCGGCCTTGTTGGCGCGTGCCACGGCGGGGGAGTCGTTCGCCGACCTCGCGCGCGAGGCGAGCGAGGACCTCGCGACGCGCGAAGCGGGCGGCCGCCGCCCCGGTCGCTTCCGCGCCGATTCAGTGCCGCAAGCGCTGGCGGACGCGGTGCTGGGCCAACCGGTGGGCGGCACGACAGCCGCGCTGTCCTACGGATCGGCGTGGGTGGCCTTCCATGTGCTGGAGCGCCGCAAGGTCTCCTTCGAGGAAGCCAAGGCGGAACTGGCCGAGGAACTGCGCACCGAGCGCCCGTTCCTGACCGACATCGGTTCGTACCGCAACACCCTCGCGCGCGAGGTCGAGGTCCGCATCAAGCCAGGCATGGCGCGCTGAGGGCCCGGGCCCAGCCAAGCCGCGCGCCGGTCCCGGCGCCCATGCCGGTCATTCGGCGAGCAGGAGTTCGATCGTCGCGGGCTGGAGGTTCTTGGGCGAGTCGTGCCAGCGCACGCGCCCCTCGCGGTCGAGCAGCACCAGGTCGGGCTTGCTGGCGAGGAACGAGGTCGCGATGCGCAGCTTGTGGTCGTACACCACCGGGAAGTCGAAGCGCTTCTTGGGCGTCTCGGCGCGCGCGACCTCCAGCGGCTCGGTGATCGCCCCGGTCTGCTTGTCCTGTTGCGGCACGAGCACGCCCACGAAGCGCACCTTGCCCGCGAGTCGCGCAGCCCAGTCGGCCACGCAGTCGCGCTCGACATCGCAGAAGCTGCATTGCGTGGAGAAGAAGTACAGCGCCACCACCTCGCCCAGGAGGCTCTCGAGCGGCCGCGGCTCGCCCTGCACCCAATCGGCCGAGGCGAAGGGCTTGGCCTGCTGGCCGAGCGCGGTGGTTTGCGCGCGCACGCGCGACAGATGGTTCGCGCGGTCCTTGTCGACGCCGGACCATTGCTTGAGGTACAGCTCGAGGTCGAGCAGGGCGCCATCGCGATCGAGCGCGTGGCGTCGGACTTCGGCGCGCTTCTCCAAGGCGCGTCGCGCCCACTCCGCCTGCGCGCCGTGCCGTTCGAGCACGAGCGTGTACTCGTGGGTGGCGGCCAGCAGGTCGTTGTCGTAGAGGCGCGTGTTGCCGAGCAAGTAGCGCGCGCGCGCCGCCAGCGCCTTGTCGGACTGGCGCTCGACCCATTCGAGGTGCGCGCTGGCGCGTTCGAAGCTTCCCTTGGCCGCCGGATTGGAGCGGCCGCAGGTACGCGCGCGAAAGCCGATGTTGATCCACGAGTTGCCGGCCTCGAGGCGCGCCTCGACGGCGCGCGCGGCGGCGGGATGCGCGGCATGGAAGGCTTCAAACAGCAAGGCGGCGGCTTGATGGTCGCCCTTGGTCTTCAAGTCGAAGGCCGACTTCCACTCGGCCTCCAAGTGCGCCGCGTCCTCGCGCGCGGGGGCGGGAGTCGGCGCCGCTTCGTCGAGTGGCGCGCCATCGCCGCATTCCGGGGCGACCTCCGGCGCGGTCGTCTCCGCTTGCGCGGCGGCGGGGGAGGGCGGAAGGGGTGAAGGCGGGGCGGGAGTCCCTGCCGCCAGCGCGCGCGGCGTGGACGACGCCGTCGGCGAGGCCGATCCGCCATCGGTGCAGGCCGAGGCCCAGCAGGCGGCGAGCAGCCCGAGCGTGCGGAGGGCGATGGCGAACTTGGACGGATGCTGCAAGCAAGGACGAAGGTTCATGGAGCCTCGTGGTCGAGAGCGACCCGGACCATGGTACGCGTCTCCGCCAGACCCGCCAATGCGCGGCGCGGCCATCCGCCAACTCGGGGCGTCAAGGCGCCGTGGCGACGGCGGCGCCGAGCCTGTCCAGCAAGCGCGCCTGGTCGTCGTCGCGCCACAACCGCTCGCGCGTCGCCTTGGGCACGAAGCCCTCGACCACCCCTTGCTCGACGAAGGCCAGCAGCGCCTCCCAGTAGCCCTCGACATCGAGCAACCCGACGGGCTTGTCGTGGATCGAGAGTTGGTTCCAGGTCACGACCTCGCACAGCTCGTCGAAGGTGCCGAAGCCTCCGGGCAGCGCGAGGAACGCGTCGGCGCGACTGGCCATCAGGATCTTGCGCTCGTGCATGGTCTCCACGACGCGCAGCTGCGTGCAGCCCGAGTGGGCCAGTTCGCGTTCCAGCAGCAAGCGCGGGATCACGCCGTACACCTGTCCACCGCCGGCGAGCACCGCGTCGGCGACCACGCCCATCAAGCCCACGTTGCCCCCGCCATAGACCAGCTCGATGCCGCGCGCGGCCATGCCGGCGCCGAGCTCCCGCGCGGCGCGCGCGTACGCCGGTCGGGCGCCGCTCGACGATCCGCAATAGACGGCGAGCGACCTCACTTGCCGGCGGCCTCGTTGGGATCCTCCATCAGGAGCCGCTCGATGGTCGCGTCCTGCAGGTTGAGCGCGTTGTCGTGCCAGCGCACGCGCCCGGCGCGGTCGAGCAGCACCATGTCGGGGATCTTGGCCGACTGCCACTCGCGCATCGCCTTCTGGCCGATGTCGTGCATGACGGGGAACGAATAGCCGCGCGTGGGCAGCCAGGCGCGCACGCTCTCCAAGGTCTGTCCGCGCTGGTCGTCGATCACGCCGACCACCTTGAGGTTGCCCCCATGGCGGCGCATCAGCTCCAAGACCTGCGGGCGCGCCTTCTCGCAGTTGTCGCACCAAGTCGCGAGGAAGTAGACCAGCACGACCTCGCCTTTCAGTTCCTCGAGTCGCAGCGGCCCGCCTTGAGCCCAGCTCGCCGATTGCAACGCCGGCGCGGGCTTCTCGAAGGCTTGCGCGAACGAGCGGTAGGTCTGCACCGACTGGTACTCCTTCTCCTCGTGGCCGTTGGTGCCGGGGCCGTGCGACTTGATGTACAGATCCATGTCGGCGATCGCGCCTGCGGCGTCGAGCAGGTGGCGTCGGACGAAGGCGCGCCGCTCGAGCGACTTGCGCGCGTAGCGCGCGTCGTTGGGCCAACCTTCGCGCGCCAGGGTGTACTCTCGCTCGGCGCCCGCCAGATCGCCCGAGAACATCAGCACCGAGCCGCGCAGGTACTGCGCGCGGGCCGCGTGCGGGCTGGCGCGATCCTTGACGACGATGGCGAGGCGCTCGAGCGCCGTCTGGAAGGCCAGGCGCGACTCGGGCGTGGGCACGCCGAGCTTCATCTTCGAGCGACCCACGGAAAGCAGCGCGTTGCCCGCCTCGACCAGCGCCTCCTTGGCGCGCGGCGCGTCGGGATGCGCGGCGTAGTACGCCTCGAACAGCGCGGCGGCGGCCTCGTAGTCCGCCTTGCCGCGCTTGGCGACGGCCGCGTCCCACTCCGCGGCCAGCGGGTCCACGCCTTGCGGCGCCTGCGGCTTGGGCTTCTCCTGCGCGGGCGGTTCCGCCTCCAGCTCGCCGGGCGCGTCGGTGCATTCCTGGACCGCCGACGGCGCGCCGTCGGCGGCAGCTGTCAAGTTTGCTTG
Organism: Planctomycetia bacterium; assembly: GCA_005789645.1. Lineage (GTDB taxonomy): Bacteria > Planctomycetota > UBA1135 > UBA1135 > SXXH01. The sequence goes on along the minus strand of SXXH01000238.1, from coordinate 5,683 downwards.
CAGAGCTGGCGTGGCCACGGCGGGCGCGTGGCTCGCGCTGGCTTCCGCGCCACCTTCGGCGCAGGCGGCCCCGAGCAGGAGCGAAGGCACGAGGACGAGGGCGAGGAGCTTCTTCATGGTGGCCTTGCGCGAGGGCGGGGCGCGGCGCGGGTCGATGTGGCTGGCGGAGGCCGAGGCGGGGGCGTGGCGGGTGGCCATTCGCGCCCACGGCGTGCATTCCAGCCTAGCGTGCGCCTACGCTCTGCGGCAGCGCGCCACTGTCCTTCGTGCGCGCCGCCCCACGCCACTCGTCCGCCCAGCACCACCGCCATGGCCTCCACGCGCCTCCATCCGCCCTTGCGTCGCCTGTCTTCCTGCGCCTTCTTGCTGGCCCTCGCCTGCTCGTCCGGCTGCGGCTCGGCGGCGGGTGGCGACGAGGCGTTCCGCCTCGAGGTCGAGGGCTTCCTCGAGCGCTACAACGCGCGTTGGCAGCAGCTCGCCACGACGGCGGCCGAGGCGCAGTGGGCTTCGAAGACGCGCATCGTGGAGGGCGACGACTCCAACCTGCGCCGCACGCGCGAGGCCGAGGAGGCCCTGGCGGCCTTCGCCGGCGGCGTCGACACGATCGCATTGGCGCGCGCCTACCAGAAGCGCGGTCGCGAGTTGCCGCCGCTCGTGGTCAAGCAACTGCAGGCCGTGCTGCAGAACGCCGGCGCCAGCCCGCAGACCGTGCCCGAGCTCGTCGAGCGCCGCATCGAGGTCGAGGCGCGCCTGCAGGAGTCGCTCGACGGCTTCCGCTTCCGGCTCGACGGCGCGGAGACGACGCCCAACGCCCTCGACGCCATGTTGCGCGACGAGCGCGACCTCGAGCGTCGTCGGGCGGCTTGGGAGTCGTCGAAGTCGTTGGGTGCCGCGCTCAAGCCCGACTTGATCCTCGCGCGCGGGCTGCGCAACGACGTCGTGCGCGCGCTGGGGCACAAGGACTTCTTCGCCTACATGGCGGCCGAGTACGGCATGACCACCGACCAGCTGGCCGCCAAGGTCGACCAGCTGCGACGCGAACTGCGCCCGCTCTACGCGGAGCTGCACACGTGGGCTCGCCACGAACTCGCCGCGCGCCATGGACAGCCGGTGCCCGACCTCATCCCCGCCCACTGGCTCACGAATCGCTGGGGCCAGGACTGGTCCGGACTCGTCGACGTGCCGGGCTTCGACATCGACGCGACCTTGAGGGAGAAGGAACCGCGCTGGATCGTCGAGCAGGCCGAACGCTTCTACGTCTCCTTGGGCTTCGAGCCGCTGCCGCAAGGCTTCTGGGAGCGTTCGTCCTTGTGGGAGCTGCCGCCGGACTCGCCCTTCAAGAAGAACACGCACGCCTCGGCCTGGCACGTCGACTACGAACGCGACGTGCGCTGCTTGATGAGCGTGCGCCCCGGCGCCGAGTGGTACGAGACGGCGCACCACGAGCTGGGTCACATCTACTACTACCTCGCCTATTCGCGTCCCGAGGTGCCGCCCGTCTTGCGCAATGGCGCGAACCGCGCCTTCCACGAAGCGGTCGGCTCGCTGATGGGCCTCGCCGCCATGCAACCGCGCTTCGCCGAGGCGGTGGGGTTGCCGTTCTCGGGAGCGCGCCCCGATCCGATCCAGCTCTTGCTGAAGGAGGCGCTGAACTACGTGGTGTTCATCCCGTGGTCGGCGGGGACCATGTTCGAGTTCGAGCGCGAGCTGTACGCCAAGGAGCTGCCCGCGGAGCGCTGGAACAAGCGCTGGTGGGAGCTCGTCGCCCTGCACCAAGGCATCGCGCCGCCCGCGCCGCGCGGCGAAGACCACTGCGACGCCGCCACCAAGACCCACATCGTCGACGATCCGGCGGCGTACTACGACTACGCGCTCAGCTTCGTGCTGCTCTTCCAACTGCACGACCACATCGCGCGCAACATCCTCAAGGAGGACCCGCGCGACACGAACTACTTCGGGCGGCGCGACGCCGGGTCGTTCCTGCAGGCGATCATGGCGCGCGGCGCGACGGAAGACTGGCGGGTCCTGTTGCGCAAGTCGACCGGCGGCGACTTGTCGGCCAAGCCGATGCTCGACTACTTCGCGCCGCTGATGGCCTGGCTCGCGCGCCAGAACGCCGGGCGCAAGGCCACGCTCGCGGCGTACTGAGGGCGCGTCGCGCCTCGTCAGCGCGGCGCGGGGAGTTCGGCGAGCAGCGCGCGCAGTTCGGCGTCGAGCGGGGCGAGGCGCAGGCCCGCGTCGATGTGGGCGCGCGCCGCGTCGGCCCGCCCCAGCGCCAAGGCAGCGCGCGCGGCCAAGGCGTGCGTGCGCGGGTCGGGTCCGGAGAGGCGCAGCGACTCCTCGAAGAGTCCAAGGCCCTCCTCGAGTCGCCCCGTGGCGCACAACATGCCAGCCAGGTTCTCGCGCGCCTCGGCGAAGGCGGGATCGGCCGCCAAGCTCGCCTCGAAGCCCGCCAGCGCCGTGTCCGTGTCGCCGGCGTGCGCCGCGTCGAGCGCCTGCAGGAAGGCGAGGCGGGCTTGCGCCTTGCCGTAGCCCGGGTCGTGGCGCAGCGACTCCTCGAAGCGCGCGCGCGCGCCGCTCCAGTCGGCGCGGCCTCCGGCCTCGACGCCGGCGCGGAAGTTCTCGCGCGAGCGCGCCAGCGACCACTGTTCGTGCGCCGCCAAACCGGTTCCCCCGGCGAGCAGCGCGCAGGCGGCGCCATACATGGCGCCGGCGCGCGTCCAGCGCCCCGCGCGACGCAGGACGACGGCTTGCAGCGCGTATTCGCCGCTCTTCGCCGCGCGCACCGCCGCCAAGCCCAAGCACGCCACGATCGACGACCAGCCGAGCGACAGCAGGAACGGAAACCAGTCGTGCAAGCCGCGGAAGGCGTACATCGCCGCGAGGAAGAACGCCGCCAGCAGGGCCTCGTCCGCGAGACTGCAGTCGCGTCGCTTCTGGGCGCGCGACCGGAACACGAGCGCCACCAGCCACGCGCTCGCGCCGATCAGCGCCACGACGCCCCAGTGCGCGCGATTGGCGTAGGCGGAGAGGCTCCCGTCGTAGTAGTGGAACAAGGCCATCGCCGCCAACGCGAAGCCGAGGCGCAGCGCCTGTCGCGGCAGATCCATTCTTCCAGCCGCCCGCCGCGCACCCTGCGTCGCGGCCGCCGCCTTGGCGAACAAGGCAGGCAGGCCGAAGCCCACGCGCAGCGCGCCGTTGGGGCAACTCGATACGCAGTCCATGCACTTCATGCAGCCTGGATCGACCACCGCCCCGTGGTCGCGCACCTCGGCGTGCACCTGCACGTTGCTCGTGCAGACCGCCGTGCAGTGCCCGCAGCCATTGCAGCTCGAGTCCACGCGGATGCGCCACGGCGCGAGTTGGTCGACCACGCCGAAGACGCCGCCGTAGGGACAGCCGCTGGAGCAGAAGCCCTTCGATCCGAGCACGATCACGGCCAATCCGCCGCACACGGCGAAGGTCAGGAGCGCCACCGGCCAGTCCGGGAAGGTGCGCCAGAAGTCCGTGGTGGCCAGATGCGTCTCGCGCGGCGCGAGTCCGCCTTGCTGCAGCAGTCGCACCGCCGCGGGCGCGAGGAACATGTAGACGCAGGCGAGCCACGGCACGAGCGCGAGCGGCCCGAGATCGAGCTCGCGCGGCTTCCAGCCGGCCTTCAGGAGCAGCCAGCGCGCTCCGTCCTGCAGCGCGACCACATGGCACGCCCAACCGCAGAACCAGCGGCCGAAGACCAGGGTCGAGAGGATCGCCAACGCGAAGAAGATGGCGCCGGCGTTGAGCAGCCCATCGCGCGCGAACTCCATCGACTCGCTGGGTTCGAGCGGCGACAAGGTCGAGCCGGTCGCCAGCCAATGCGCCACATGCAGCGCGATCAGCGCGTGCACGACGATGAGCACGAAGGCCCGCCAGCGCCCGGCGCGCGAAGGCCGCACCGCCAGGCCGGGTCGGGGCAGCACGGGTTCCTTCGCGGCTGATCGCACGCCCACGATCCTAGCCATGTGGGCGCGCCCTGCGCCATGTGGCCGGAGGACCGGGCATGGCGCAGGACGCTCGATTCGTCGTCGGCGGCCCTGCGCCCGCCCGCCGCTGGCGCATCAGGCGCTCCAACCGACGCGCCATTCCGCGCGTCAGGGCGTGAAGGTCACATCCACCGCGTTGGTCAGGTTCGAGGTGCTCGGTGTGCAGAAGTCGACCGCATTGCGGTACCAGACCTGGAAGCGGCGCGTGCCGCCCGGATCGAAGCACCCCACGCCGTTCCAGTTGCAGGCGAGGGCGCCCATGCCTGGACCGACCACCATGTTGCCCAGGGCGTCCGCGTTGGGCATGCCCACTTGCGTCGAGTTGGTCATGCAGCGCAAGCCGTCGCCGAAAGCCACCGGATTGCCGCGCGAGCCGACGAACAGCATCGTCATCGCGCCGGGCGGCATGCGGCTGGCGCTGAGCACCAGGTCGTCCGACGCCACGCTGGTCGAGCCGCTCGGGTCGAGGCTGGCGCCGACGCCCAGCGAGTTGGCGCAACCCGCCGTCGGATCGTCGTTGCCGCACGGGCTGCTGCCGGTCGTGCAGAAGCAGCTCTTCGAGTACTCGTCCTCGCACTCGTCGGGGATCTGGTTGGTGTTCGTGTCGAGCGACGCGCCGCAGGCGATGTCGATCGCGTCCTCGATGCCGTTCTTGTTGCAGTCGTAGTACGACTGCGGCGTGATGGCGATCGCGTCGAGGTCGTCGGCGAAGCCGGTGCTGCGCGCCGTGCTCAGGTCGAGCGTCTCGGCCGACAGGTAGATGGCCGGTTCGGTGCCGCCGTTGACCGGCGCCATCAGGATGTCGCCCGGTTCGATGGGCAGGCCGAACTTCGAGTCGGGACGCCCCACGACGCTCGAGCCGCGCCGCACCGAGAAGAGCAGCATGTCGCCCACGAGGTTGCCGTCGGCGTCGACCCAGTCGTTGGGGTTCTGGCTCGGGGTGTAGACCCCGTCGCCGTTGTCCCACAGGATCAGGGCGTCGAGGTCGTCCGTGGCGAAGCCCGCGCGGTCGAGGCCCAGTTGGGCGGGCGTCGCGTACACGCCGAGCGAAGAGCCTTGGCGGCGCAAGACCGCGGCCGGCGAGACGCCCAATGTGTTGGCGGTGTTGCTTCCGGCACGGCCGCTGTGCGGATCGACGATGGCGCCGTCGACCGAGAAGAAGAGCTTCTCGCTCGGATCCATGGGCTGGAGGTTCAGCGCGTCGAGGTCGTCGCCCGTGTCGACGACGCCCGGGATGTTCGGCTCGCGCAGGCCGAGCCCGCGCGCCGTGCCGCCACCAGCGCCGGGGATGCCGTCGCCGTCGAAGACCAGCACCGAACTCGGTGGCGTGCCACCCGGACCGATGGGGCCGACGAGCACGGCGATCGGCGTGTAGATGTCGCTGCCGGCTTCGCGCGCCTGGGCTTCGCCGCGCAGGCGGCGGTTCAGCATCTGGCCTTGGCCGGGCGCGCCTTGCGAGTGCTTGTCCACCGAGTAGTACAGGCGCGAGCCCGCGCCGGCGGGGCCGGCGACGCGCATCGGGATTTCGTTGCCGGTCGACAGGGCGTCGCTTTCGACGCCCGGACCGCTGCCCGGGCCGTGACCAGTGCGCCCGGGGGCGTTGGGCAAGCCGAGCGAGGCGCCGTTCCTGTGTACGCCCATGCGCGGCATGGGGCCGAAGCCGT